>JBDGUZ010000110.1:0-8884 GCA_039585915.1 Gemmatimonadota bacterium | reverse complement strand
CATTCTGTCGGCCCATTCCTCGACGTTTCCATGCGGGATGAGATAGCCGGATCGCTCGTCCGCCACAGACTCCCGTAGTCCCGGTGCGTCGCTGGCGAGGGACGGTGTGCCGCAGGCCGCCGCCTCGACGTTACTGATCCCCCATCCTTCCTTCGGCGAGGGATAGACATTGGCCCATGCCCTGCGCAGGAGCTCGCGTTTATCCTCTTCTGAGATGTACCCCAGGTAGCTCACGAGGTCACGCAGGCCGAGTGAATCGGTGAGAGATTCCAGTCTTCCACGGTCTTCCCCCTGTCCGGCAATGTGAAATCGGATCCCGGTTCCACGATCCCGCAGCAGCGCCAGGGCCTTCAGTACGACATCGAGACTCTTGTATCTCTGAAGTCGTCCCGCGTACACAAGCGTCGGTCGCTCGAACCGCTGTACCGAGGGATCGACGGTGTAGAATTCGTGGTCGATCCCCGGATAGCTGACTTCGATCTGCTCTCTCCGGAATCCCCGCTTCACCAGGTCGTCCGCGGTACTGTCCGAGATTACTAGAATCGGCGAATTCCCGTAAGCTGCGGGCATCAGTTTCTCGGCCAACCACACGACCGCAGCTACGGGCGGCAGTTCCTGGCGAAATGCCGTGGCCCCGAACAGGTGTGGAACCAGTGTCACGACAGGCCTGGACGACCAGTGCGTACAGAACAGGGGACACTTGTTCACATCTTCGACGATCACGTCCAATCCTCGCCCACCACCAAGCCGGTCCTGAAACGCCGACCGCGCGTGAAGGGCAAACGTGTAGCGCGTACCCGCGCGGACGATTCTGATACTGTCCAACTCGGTCTCGGCGGGAGCGCCCTCCCACCCCGAGCAAAGCAACGTGACTTCGTGGCCCCGAGCGGCGAGACGCCCGAAAATTTCATGCAGGTGGATCTCGGCTCCCCCCGCTCTGGGGTTCTCCCGATCCTGCCAGTTCACGACCAGGATCCGCATGTTTCGCGCCGTCAGCCAGGTCGTGTCAGGCCGCGTGCGACAGCGTCGAGCACGCCGTTTACGAATCTCGGGCTCTCCTCGGTTCCGTACCGCTCGGCCAGTCGGATCGCCTCGTGTATAGCCACCTTAGGTGGGACGTCCGAAATAGCCATGAGCTCCGTCGTCGCGAGGCGGAGGATTCCCCGGTCGATCACCGTCAGACGTTCCAGTCGCCAGTTGGACAGGTGGTCCCGGATTCTCGAATCCACAGCGGGAAGGTGCTCCGACAGGGCCTCAATGAGTTCCACGGAATAGGGACGGTACCGCGGGGAGATTCTCCGTTGAGCGAGAGCCCGTGTCGCAAACCCGGCCAGATCGCCCTCCGCTCCGGATACGTCCCAAGCGTACAGCACCTGCAGCGCCCAACTCCGGGCACGGGACCTGGGGTTGTGCGAGGTCATCTGATGCTCGCTGCGATCTCGCACATCTCGAGCACCGCCAGTGCCGCTTCTTCGCCCTTGTTTCCCTTGGCTCCGCCGGACCGGGCCCTGGCCTGATCGGCCGTGTCCGCAGTCAGAAGTCCGAATCCGACCGGGATCCCGAATTCCCGGGCCACAGACTCGAGTCCCGTCGTGGCGCCGAGGCAGACGTACTCGAAATGCGGCGTCTCGCCCCTGATCACGCAACCGAGCGCTACGACGCCATCGAGTCCACCGCGGTCGAGCAACCAGCTCACGCAGAGGGGAAGCTCCCAGGCGCCAGGAACGTAGTGAGTCTCGATCCGATCGTCGGTGACGCCCGCCCGAACGAGGGTACTCCTTGCGGCCTCTTCCATCGCGAGTGTCACCGCCTCGTTGAATCGGCTGATGACGAGACCTACACGAAGGTCGGTCGCGCTCCGCGACCCATCCGTTCTTCCGGTCACGAGGAGCCGAGCAGATGCCCGAGCTTGTCCCGCTTCGCCTTCAGATACCCGTGGTTCCGCTCCGTAACGTCGGCCTCCAGCGGTACCCGTCCGGTGATTTCCAGGCCGAATCCCTCGAGTCCGCTGAGCTTCTTCGGGTTATTCGTCATCATCCGAACCGTCTTCAGACCCAGGTCGACGAGGATCTGCGCCCCAATGCCATAATTACGCAGATCGGGCGCAAAGCCCAGGTGCTCGTTGGCCTCGACGGTGTCGAGACCTTGATCCTGCAGCTCGTACGCTCTGAGCTTGTTGAGCAGCCCGATCCCCCTTCCCTCCTGGTCGAGGTAGACAACGACGCCCGTTCCCGCCTCGGCCACCAGCCGCATCGCCGTCTGCAGTTGCGACTGACAATCGCAGCGCCCCGACCCGAACACATCTCCGGTCAGACACTTCGAATGCACTCTCACCAGCACGTCATCGCGGTCCGTCACGTCGCCGAACACGAGGGCAATATGTTCCCGCTGATCGACATCGTTCTGGTATCCGAAAATGCGGAATTCGCCGTATGGCGTGGGGAGCGTCGCCTCTGCGACCCTGTGGACCAGGCGCTCGTGACTTAACCGATACGCAATCAGGTCCGCCACCGTGATGAAGGGGAGCCCGTGCTCTTTCGAGAACACCTCGAGTTCAGGTCGGCGTGCCATCGTGCCGTCCTCGTTGAGGATCTCGCAGATCACACCGGCGGGGGCGCAATCCGCCAGCCGAGCGATATCGACGGACGCTTCCGTCTGACCGACGCGCTGTAGCACGCCGCCCCGCTTCGCCCTCAACGGAAAGATGTGCCCGGGGCGAATGAGATCCGACGGGTGAGACTCGGGGTCCACGGCGACCTGGATCGTCCGTGCCCTGTCCCCCGCGCTGATTCCAGTTGACACTCCCCGCTCGATCGTCGCGTCGATCGAGACCGTGAACGCGGTTCCGTTCGGGTCCGAGTTGCGCCCGTCGGACATCAGCGGAAGGTCCAGGTGATCAGCGATCTGCTGATCGAGGGTGAGACAGACCAGGCCACGTCCATGCGTCGCCATGAAATTGATGATCTCGGGCGTCACCTTGTCAGCGGCGCACACGAGGTCTCCCTCGTTTTCCCTGTCTTCATCATCGGCGATGATGACCAGTCCGCCTTCGCGGATCTTCTCGATCGCTTCCTGCACCTTGGTATCTAGCGACGACAACACGAATTCACTCCCGAATCGACCTACGGTTCAGTCCGGCCCTCGACCCGCGCGGCCGAGGCTCCGGTGCCACGATATGGCTCAAGGAGCCGATCCACGTACTTGCCGATCATGTCCGCCTCCAGATTGACCCGATCACCGGATCGAAGGCGATTCACGTTCGTATGCTGGAATGTATACGGAATGATAGCGACTTCCGCGACATCCTCCATCAGCCGGTTCACCGTAAGACTGATTCCGTCGATCGCGATCGATCCGTAGAGTACGGTCAGACGCCGGACTTCCTGCGGAAGGCGGATGCGGAGGAATACGGTTTCGCCCGCGGTCTCGACCTCCGTCATCTCGCCCGTTCCGTCGACATGCCCCTGAACCAGGTGCCCTCCCATCGGGTCCCCGGCCCGGATCGCCCGTTCCAGGTTTACCGCCCGTCCCGGCTCGAATTCGCCGAGCGTTGTCCGGGAGAGAGTCGTTCGTATCGACTCGAACCGGAAACTCTGGTTCGAGGCATCGACTTCGAACACCGTGTGGCATACGCCGTCAAGCGCCACGCTCTCGCCCTCGGACAGCGTCTCCGCGAATCCGGGCGCGACAAGTCGAAAACGCATCCCCCTGTCGAATTCCTCGCGCGACGCGATCGTACCGACCGTCTCTACCAGGCCCGTGAACATGTCAGTTCTCTCTCGTAACGGCTTCCAACTCCGTGTGATTCCATTCGATCACCGCATCATCGCCCACAGCCCTGCAGTGCGTCAGGCGCCACGACCCCGAATCAGGAACCTGCGTGGCAAGGGCATCGACTCCGCCCGGTCCGATCATGCGCGGAGCGACGAACCAGTGAACTCGCTGCACGTGTCCCCCGACCAGTAGTGAGGCGGCCAGATTCGCACCACCCTCGCACAGAACGGCGGTGCGCCCTCGGTCCTTCAGCGCGCCGAGCGCCGCTGACAGGCTCAACCCGAATCCGTGGTTCCGCTCGATTTCCTGAACCTCTACGCCTGAGTCCCTCAACGCCGCGATACGAGCCGGATCCGCATCGTCGCCCACCAGCACCAGGACCGGGGCTTCGGTGACCGTGGCCACGAGCCTGGAGGCGAGCGACATGCGCGCGCTGGAATCGAGCACGACTCGGAGCGGAGCCACTCGCGGCGAGGGAATGTCCCGAACCGTGAGCAACGGGTCATCGACCCGCACCGTGCCCGAGCCTACCAGGATCGCATCGTGCGCGGCACGTAACCGCATGACCTTACGCCGGGCCTCGGCTCCAGTCAGATCGGTGCGAACGCCCTCGCGCTCCGCGATCTTTCCGTCGAGCGACACGGCGAGCTTCAGTGCCACGTAGGAAGTCTTTCGCCGGTGCCACCACAGGAACGCGGCGTTGATCTGCGCCGCCTGTTCGGCCAGCACACCGCCAGTCACCTCGACTCCCTCAGCACCGAGTTCGACCGCTCCACCTCCCGCTTCCGGGTGCGGATCAGAGGTGCCGTACACGACTCGCTGAATGCCTGAATTCACGATCAGGCGGCAGCAAGGAGGTGTCTTTCCGGCATGCGTGCAGGGCTCGAGCGTTACGTACAGCGTCGCTCCACGAGCCCGGTCGCCTGCCTGCCTGATCGCTTCGACTTCCGCGTGCGCTTCGCCGAATCGGGAGTGGAACCCCTCGCCGACCACCTGTCCGTCCGCCACGACGACCGCGCCGACCATCGGATTCGGATGCGTCTGCCCCCACCCGCCCCGGGCGAGATCGATCGCCCGACGCATCCATACGGAGTCCTGAGTACCGGCGACGCTCATTCCGCTCGCGACAACCGCACGGAACCGTCTCCCACCTGAATCTCGCCGCAGGTGAACCCCTCCGCGCTACGCACACCGGCATCCATCAGCACCTCATCCAACCTGCCGTCCGGGACCACGATAATCATCCCGATCCCCATGTTCAGAGTCTCGTACAGGTCGGAGTCCGAGAGCTCACTCTCCGAGGCGAGTACGCCGAACAACGGCGGCGGGGTCCAGGAGTCGAGATCCACGAGAGCGTCGGCATCCTCCGGCAGCACGCGTGACAGGTTTCCGGGAATGCCCCCTCCGGTGATATGGGCCAGGGCCCGGATGGCACGAGCCTCGAGCACACCGCGCAGTGGCTCCAAGTATGATGTGTGGACTCTCAGAAGGGCCTGTGCCACCGTCTCGCCCGACAGGTGAGGGTATGGGTCATCCGGCCCGAGGCCCAGGCGCTCGAACAACACTTTTCGGGCGAGACTGTAGCCGTTCGTATGCAGGCCCGACGACGGAAAGGCGACTAGCCGATCACCCGGACGGACTCCAGAGCGCCCCGGGATGTCGAACACCCGTCGGCCGACAATGAAACCGGCCAGGTCGTAGTCGCCCGGGTCGTACACTCCAGGCATCTCGGCCGTCTCTCCTCCGAGCAATGCGCATCCGTTCGCCCTGCACCCTCGGGCCACGCCTTCGATCACCTGGTAGGCGACAGTCGGATCCAGCCGCCCGCACGCGAAGTAGTCGAGAAAGAACAGTGGCTCGGCTCCCTCGGCGAGGATGTCGTTGACACAGTGGTTTACGAGGTCCTCACCCACAGTGTTGTGCACCCCCGCACGCGCAGCTACGAGCACTTTCGTCCCGACTCCGTCGGCGCTGGCAACGAGCTCGGACGCACCGGGGAGGCGGAACCTGCCGCCGAACGAACCGAACGCCCCCTCGGATGAAGCAGTGCGTGTGCTGTCCACGAGATCAGCAATCCGCCCTGTCAGGCTCTCCGCCGCTCGCAGATCGACGCCGGCATCGCGATACGTGATCGGGCCTCCGTCGCGTTCGTGCTCCGACTTCCCGCTCACGTCGCCTCCTCCTCGCGGACCATGCGCTCCGGGGCGGTCAGCCCGAGCAGCGTCAGACCCTGGCGCAGAGTAATTCTCACCGCATTGGACAGGCCCAGACGTGCATCGCGTGCCGGCCCCTCCGCGAGGACACGGCGATCGGGGTCAATGTTGCCCTCGTGGTACCATGAATTCACCACGCCGGCAAGTTCCTCGAGGAAGTTGCAGACCTGGTAGGGAGCGCGCGCCCTGGCAGCGGACGCGACGATGTCCGGGAAGCGCAGAATGGTCTTTGCCACTTCCCGCTCGGACGGGAGCAGGAGGGCCGAGAATCCGGCGGCAGTCAGCGAGAGCGACGTGGGGTCCACGCCTGCCCGCTCGAAAATCCTGCACATTCGCGCGTGCGCGTACTGAACCTTGTAAACAGGGTTCTTTTCCGACGTGTCGAGAGCCAGGTCCAGATCAAAGGTCATCGGTACCTCGGCCCGTCGCATCAGGAAGAAGTACCGCGCCACGTCCGGACCTGTTTCCTGGTACAGGTCTTGGAGCGTGATAAATGTCCCGGCTCTCTTGCTCATCCTCACTTCTTCCCCACCCCGCATGACCGTGACGAGCTGGATAATGATCACTTCCAAAAACTCGCGATCGATGCTGCTGGCCTCGAGTGCGGATTTCATCCTGAGAACGTGGCCGTGATGATCCGCCCCCCAAACGTCGATCGCGCGATCGAAGCCGCGAGCCTTCTTATCGAGATGATAGGCTATATCTGACACGAAATACGTATGCGAGCCGTCTCCCTTCACCAAGACCCGATCCTTCTCATCCCCGTGCGCCGTCGTTCGGAGCCACAGCGCGCCCTCGTCACGATATGCGCTGCCTCCTGCCTCGAGGCGGGACAGGAGAGCCGGCACTTCCCCACCTCCGAACAGCTGGCTCTCTGCGAACCAGTGATCGTACCGGACACCGAACTGCTCGAGGTCTCTGGCCTGCTCTTCCCGCAGGGCGTCGCTGGCGCGTCGCGACAGCTCCGGGATCCGCTCCGCCTCCGCGACAGCGAGCAGCTTCTCCAGATCCTGCTCGGTTCCGAGCCTCGCTGCGAGCTCGGCTACATAGGCTCCCTGGTAGCCCCCCTCGGGCACCTCAACCGCCTCGCCCCGCGCCTGCCGAAGACGCGCGTCGATCGACAGCCCGAGAAGCTCGATCTGCCGCCCTGCGTCGTTCACGTAGAACTCCCGCTCCACCGAGTGACCCGTCCACTCAAGCAGAGAGGCGACTGCATCACCGATCGCGGCACCCCTTCCGTGAGCCACGTGCAGCGGGCCTGTCGGATTCGCTGACACGAATTCGACGTTGACGCGCTCCGGGTTGTCGGATTCGGATCGACCCCAGTTGATGTCGGCCGGAGCGACCAGGGCCAGCCCGGACCACACCAGTCGATCGTCGAGACGGAAGTTGAGAAATCCGGGGCCCGCCACCTCCACCGAAGACACTCCCGGAGTCCCGACGGCGAGACGGGCGGCGATGTCGGTCGCGATCTCGCGGGGCGGCCGGCCCAGGGTACTCGCCAGCACGAGCGCCGCGTTCGTAGTCAGATCGCCGTGCGCGGGATCGCCCGGTCGATCCAGCACGGCAGTGAAGGTCGAAGGTGCTCCGAGTTCGAGCACCGCTGCTTGCAGTGCGTCAATGAGAGCGGCAGGAGCCGGAATGCCGAATTCAGCTTCCGGCATTTGAACCGTCCTTACCTTTCGATTCACTCCCGCTCTTCCCGTTCGATGCTCCCCCCTTGTCGTCCTTTGCAGGCGGCCTGTCCGACCCGCTTCTTGGTGAGCTCCCGCTGCCGTAGTCGGTCGCGTAAAAGCCTGGCCCCTTGAATACGAGGCCGCCTCCGGTCGAAATCAGCCGCCGGACCTCTCCCCCGCACTCCGGGCACTCCTTGATCGGATCGTCGTTTATCCTCTGAAAGCGCTCGAACTCAATGTCGCAACTCTCGCACTTGTATTCATATGTCGGCATCAGCGCCCTCTTCCAATGCTACCGTGAACGTGGTACGCCGCTCACGTGCCCTGATACGGGCCCCACAGCGCCTTCAGAACGGCGCTGATCTCTCCCAGCGTGCAACGCACTTTCACAGCTTCAACGATCACAGGCACCAGATTCCCGCCGGCGACAGCAGTCCGCTTCACTTCTGCGAGTGCGATCTGCACCACGGCATCATCGCGGGCTGCTCGCACCGCCGCCAGACGTTCGTTCTGTCCGCGCCCGAGGGCTCCGAAGTCCGGCTGCGGGAGATCCAGCGGTGTCTCATCCTCTTCATAGCAATTCACGCCGACGACCTGGCGTTCTCCGCTCTCCAGCTCGAGCTGCCAGCGGTACGCAGCCCGGTGGATTTCCTCACTCATGAACGGGATCGCCGTGGCCGCTCCTCCGAGCTCGTCGACCTGTTCGAGGTATCGTACGGCCTGGCGCTCCAGCTCGTCGGTCAACCACTCCACGTAATACGATCCAGCCAGTGGATCGACAGTCGAGGCCACCCCGGACTCCTCCGCAATGACCTGCTGTGTCCGGAGAGCCAGCCTGGCCGCGTCCGCGCCCGGCAGCGCCAGCGCTTCGTCGTACCCGTTCGTGTGGAGCGATTGCGTTCCCCCGAGTACGGCTGACAGCGCCTGAACCGCGACGCGTACGACGTTGTTCAGTGGCTGCTGGGCCGTGAGCGTGGACCCCCCGGTCTGCGTATGGAAGCGCAGACGAGCGCTCCTGTCCGACGCTCCGAACTCCTCCCTCATCATATGTGCCCACAGCCGACGCGCCGCACGGAATTTCGCGACTTCCTCGAACAGATCGTTGTGAGCGGCAAAAAAGAAACTCAGTCGCGGCGCGAATTGTTCGAGCTCCAGCCCTCGATCCAGTGCTCGCCGGACGTACTCCCGGGCGTTCCCCAGGGTGAACGCAATCTCCTGGAC
>JBDGUZ010000109.1:0-9089 GCA_039585915.1 Gemmatimonadota bacterium | reverse complement strand
CTGCTTACCTCGCAGGTCTGGCCGGCCGGCTGCGTCCCGACCGTCACGGCGTACGAGGCGCCGTCCCCGAGCGAAGTCAGGAACGTGAAGCCGCCGTTCGACGAGATGGAGAGGTCATCGCCCCCGTTATTCAGCAGCCCGACTGTGCCTGACAGACCACTCACCGTTCCTCGCACCGTATACTCCGAAGCCGGTGGCGGTGGTGGCGGCGGATCGTAGGAGCCCGGGCAGCGGGACTCGTAGCCGTCGGCCGGGTCCTCCAGGTGGACGTTCACCCCGAGCTTGACTTTCCTGGTTTTGCCCTTCGCGCTTTCCACGTCCAGCCGAAGCCAGAAACGGCCCGTCCCCTCGAACCCGGCCCGTTCGTCCCATCATCCTGGGAATCGCCAACCGACTTCATCGGATCCATCGAGACCGTGACCGGGACGGATCCGGCGGCGGCGGCTCCGACAATCAGCATCCCGTCGACCCCAGCGTCCTTTCCGAACCGCAGAATCCAGGTACCGTTGCCGGGGCGCTCGGACAGACTGACGTACTCTCCGGTGCCACCGTCCACCGACCAGTTGACCTGGGCTGAGTAGTCGGTACCGCGGCCGTAGTCGAACCCGCCGACTACGCCGGTCCAGGTGACAGTGGCTCCCGTCGGGAGCACCTGGGTGTGCTCGTAGAAGACATCGGGACAGGTGTCGCCGTCGGCCTGCGAAGTCACATCGAACACCGGATCGTAGGTAAGAACCTCGGCCGGATCGGGACCTGTTCCCGGATCGCCCGAGCAGGCAGCGACGGCCAGGAGAACAAAGGCAGTTCGTAGCTGAGGTTTCATGCTTCACACTCTTTCCCCCGTGGCGGATCGAGCGGCTTTCTTCCTGGTTGGTCCAACAACGGACCCCGGACGGCACCTGCGCATCCTGGCCCAGATCGCTCGTCGGGTGGACCAGGCGAGCTTCATGCCGGAGTGGCTCGAAGCTGAGACCGACGAGCAGTTGAAGGAAGCTCTGTTCCGAAACGAGCGGATTCTCGTGATGACGCTCGGGAGCACTCAGAGAAGCTCCGCCTTGATCGGCCTCAGGCTGAAGGAAGTATCACTCCCCGATGGTACTCTGATCGCGATGATTCGTCGGGGAGATGAAGTGATCATTCCGAAAGGAGACACGGCGCTCGTCGACGGAGACCGGCTCACAGTGATCGGACGGTCGGAAGGGATCAGCACCCTCCGCGCGCGCTACGGTGTAGTGTAGAAGTAGTGGGAGGTGTAGAGGCGAGCGAAAAAACGTGACGTCAAAACGTCAAGATGTCACGTTGGAGCCATGATTACGAAACGGGGCACCATATACTTCGATGAGAACCTGCATCGTGCCGTTCGCCTGAAAGCTGCGGAGACGGATCGGTCCATCTCGGATGTCGTCAATGAAGCTGTGAGGCAGTATCCAGCTGAGGGCGCAGAGGATCTTGCAGCGTTCGACGATCGAGCCTCCGAACTGGACCTTCCCTTTGCCGATGTAGTCAAAGAGCTGCGGCGGCGTGGCAAGCTAAAGGATCTTCATCAAGCCGTCCGCGGCGAAAGGGCTGGAGGCGATAGCACCAGGACGGATCGCACGAGACTCGTGGCTAAGATCCGCTCCTTGGCCGTTGATCCCCGCCCGCCCGGCTGCCAGAAGCTCACGGGCTCAGAGAAGTACAGGGTACGCCAGGGAGCCTACTGCGTAGTCTATTCGATCGAAGACGACCGGCTGGTGGTTACGGTTGTTCGAGTTGCTCACCGCCGAGACGTTTATCGTGGAAGCGACGGCTGACCACGCTTATTCTTCCGTAGAGAGGTTCGTCATGCGCCCGTTATCGTTGCTCATAGTCATGCTCCTTGTCTGCGGCGGGTGCGCCGGTCCCGCGGATAATGAAGATGTCCCAGCGCCCCACGTAGTTCTCGAGGGTCCCTACCTGGGCCAGACCCTGCCGGGCGCGGAGCCCGAGCTGTTCGCTCCCGGGATCGTGTCGACCGGGATGCACACGCGGGACCTGGCGATGACACCGGAGGGCGACGAGATCTACTTCTCGGTCAGCGCCGGCCCCCTGGTGACGATTCTCGGCTCCCGACTCGTCGACGGCCAGTGGGAGCAGCCCGAGGTACCCGACTTCGCGGCCGATCCAACTATTGGCGAGATCGAGCCCCACATTTCGCCCGACGGAAGCCGGTTCTTCTTCGTTTCGAACAGATCGCCGGATGGCAGTCCGATGCAGGAAGCCGATCTCGGCCGGTTCAATCGAGCCGATATCTGGGTAATGGAACACACCGACAGCGGGTGGGGACAGCCGGTCCACCTGGGTCCACCGGTCAACTCGGACGCAGACGAGTATTTTCCGTCGACGACGGCCGACGGAACTCTGTACTTCACGCGAGAGGACACGGAGACTCGGCGCAACTACATCTACCGGGCGCGCCCGGACGGTGACGGATACGCAGAGCCGGAGCGTCTTCCCGAGCAGGTCAACTCCGCAAATCAGTTCAACTCTTTCGTGGCCCCGGACGAGAGTTACGTGATACTCGGCGTGTTCGGCCGCGAGGATTCTCACGGAGGCACCGACTACTACATCGTGTTCCGGGACGAGAACGACGCCTGGTCGGAGCCGCTGAACCTGGGACCGATCGTCAACCAGGAGCGTGGGCAGGAGTGGGCACCCTACGTGTCGCCCGACGGGAAGTACTTCTTCTTCATGTCCACCCGGCAGCCGTACCCCGAGGGAGCTTCCGACCGGCTCACACGCGACTGGTTGATGCAGTTCCACCAAGGCCCGGAGAGCGGTAACCCGGCGATGTACTGGATGGACGCGGGGTTCCTCGAGGATCTGCGCCAGGAGGCGGTGTGGGGATCGGCATCACCTTAGCACTCTCGGAAGACCGTCGGGCGCGAATTCGACCACCCCGGCAGGCTGTTACGCTCCGGTCCACCGCTGCAGGGTGTTGCGGACCGAGCCGAGACGGACTGACCCACATACGGCGGACCACGCGGGCAATGTGTCCCACCGCGCCGGACGGTCCACCCTCTCCGTAAGGCCATTTCAGCGACCAGTTAGGGCATCCGACCGTGGCATCGATGTTGCGCGGTTGCGAGCCGAGCCCCTGAGGCGGGGACATTCCTCTCAGCAGAAAACGAGCGCGCCATGCCGCAACAGGTTGTGCGCCTCGGCATCGCTTTTGCCGTCCTGGCCATCGTCTTCACAGCGGTGCGGCAAACCCTGGTGCCGGACACGTTCGGCGAAGCCGGCCACTACCGTGCGGCGGCCGTCGACTCGATCGAGGCTTACCCCCTCCAGTACGCCGGACACGAAGCATGCGCGACGTGTCACCGGCCGAGCGCCGAGAAGAAGAGCACTTCGAACCACTCAGGCGTGTCGTGCGAGGTGTGTCACGGACCAGCGGCCGAGCACGCAGCCGCTCCCGGGTCGGTGAAGCCACCGGCACCGCGTGAGCGAGGGTTCTGCCCCATGTGCCATGGCTATAACGCCTCACGACCATCCGGCTTCCCGCAGATCGACCCCGTGGCCCACAACCCGACGGTTCCGTGCATGACGTGTCACGACCCGCATGCCCCGGAACCTCCCGTGATCCCGGGCGCGTGCCGGGCGTGCCATGGCCAGATTGCGAGCCAGAAGGCGGTGTCGCACCATGCGACGCTACCCTGCCTCACCTGCCACGAGGCCCCCGACGAGCACAAGGCCACCCCTAGACTGGTCCGACCGGACAAACCGGACACGAGGGACTTCTGCGGCAGTTGTCACGCCGAGGCGGCGGCCAGCCCCTCCCACATCCCGAGGATAGATATGTCGACGCACGGTGACGGCTACCTGTGCTGGCAATGCCATTACCCGCACCATCCGGAGGCGGAGTGATGGTGAGCCCGGCCAACGGCCGAGATCGGGAGTCCCGGGCAACCTTCGAGACGGTGGACCGCAGAGACTTCCTGTGGGAGGCGCTCAAGGCCAGCCTCGGCGTGCCCATTGCCCTCGGCGTCGTCCGAGTTCCCGAGCTTTGCGGCATGCAGGAAGAGAGCGACGCGGGCGCCGAACGTATCTACGGGATGGGAATCGACATCCGGAAGTGCATCGGGTGCGGCCGCTGCGCGCAGGCCTGTAAGAACGAGAACGACGTACCCGACGAGCCGTACTTCTTCAACACGTGGGTCGAGCGCTATGTGATCCGCGGCGACGGCGAGGTCGTGGTCGACAGCCCGAACGGAGGCATCGACGGCTTCCCTCCCATTGCAGAGGAGGGCGGCACCCTGCGCACGTTCTTCGTTCCCAAGCTGTGCAACCACTGTGAGGAAGCGCCGTGCGTCCAGGTCTGTCCGGTCGGCGCCACATTCGTCACGGCCGACGGCACTGTCCTGGTCGACGAAGAATACTGCATCGGATGCGGGTACTGCGTGCAGGCATGCCCGTACGGGGCGCGCTGGTTCGACCCGGAGAAGCACGTGGCCCGCAAGTGCACGTTCTGCTACCACCGTCTCGCGAAGGGTAAGGTGCCCGCGTGCGTGGAAGTGTGCCCCACGTCCGCCCGCCTGTTCGGTGAAGTGGGGCACAGGGCGAATCCACTCGCGCGTTTCCTGCGCTTCAACGAAATCCAGGTTCTCAAGCCGCACCTCAACACCAAGCCGAAGGTGTTCTACGCGAATCTGGACGGAGAGGTAAGGTAGACGATGCAGGGATACATCTACCCGAACGAATTCGAGCTCAGGTGGAGTCTCCTCATCGTCCTGTACCCGTATCTCACTGGCCTGGTGGCGGGAGCCTTCATCCTGGCCTCACTGGCACGCGTGTTCAACGTCAAAGAGGTCGAGCCCACGTATCGGCTGGCCCTCCTCACGGCACTGGCGTTCTTGATCGTGGCTCCTCTGCCTCTCCTGGCTCACCTGGGTCACCCGGAGCGCTCGTACGAGATCTTCCTCACTCCGAACCGCAAGTCGGCCATGGCGATGTTCGGCTTCGTGTACGCCTGGTACCTGATGGTCGTGCTGCTGCTGGAGATCTGGTTCGACTACCGGAGGGACTTCGTGCTCCGGGCGCGCGAATCCACCGGGCTCCGGAAGTGGTTCTACTACGCGCTCACGCTTGGCTCGACGGATCTTTCGGACCGGGCCCTGGGATTCGATGACAAGGCCGGCCGGTGGATCACCATCATCGGCATCCCTTCGGCTTTCCTGCTGCATGGATACGTGGGCTTCATATTCGGATCCGTGAAGGCGAATCCGTGGTGGAGCAGCGTGCTCATGCCGGTCGTGTTCCTGTTCTCGGCCATCGTGTCGGGTATCGCGCTCGTGTTGATCATCTACATCGTGGCCACCCTGTTCCGAGGCAAGAAGGTGGACATGGGGTGCGCGGACAAGCTCGCGACTTTCCTGTTCTACGCCATGGTAGTGGACTTCTCACTCGAGATGCTCGACTTCATCCACCGTCTGTACGAATCCGAGGAATCGATCGAGATCCTGTCGCAGTTGATCGAGGGACGCCTGTTCGTCAGCCTCATCGTGCTGCAAATGGTTCTGGGGACGCTCGTGCCCCTCATCTCGCTGGGCGTGGTGTCTCCAGCCCTCAGCTGGCGGGGCACCCGCAAGGTCCCGGCCGAGGTCAGGCGGCTAATCTACCTCGGCTGCGCCCTCCTGGTGCAGGTCGGCATCTTCAGCATCCGCTGGAACGTCGTGATCGGAGGGCAGCTGTTCTCAAAAAGCCTGCGGGGTCTGACCGTCTACAAGGCCGAGTTGCTCGGGGTGGAAGGGCTCCTCATGGCCGGGACGTTTGTGGTCCTCCCGTTCATTATCCTGGGGCTTCTGGTGAAGATCATGCCCCCGTGGGCCGAAGACGAGCTCCCGGCGCCGACCGAGGCGTGAGGACCCTCGGTGGCGAACTGACCGGCCTCCCACTCGAATGAGTAGGCGTCATGGCTGCCAAAAAGAAATACAGCGGTCCCCTGGAGAAGGGTCGGGAGATCTGCTGCTATACGATCGAGGAGCCGCTCGGGTCTGGAGGCATGGGCGAGGTGTGGGTGGCACGGCACCGCATGTTGAACCGACCGGCAGCCGTCAAGATGATCCGACCCGAGGCCCTGGGCCCCGACCGATCGAGCCGGCAGCGGGCGGTAAGGCGATTCGTCCGTGAAGCGCGGGCCACCTCGGCGCTTCGTTCCCACCACACCATCCATCTGTACGACTTCGGGGTCACCGAGGAAGGCGCCTTCTACTACATCATGGAACTGCTGGAAGGACTGAGTCTCGGCGAGCTTGTCCAGCGGTTCGGACCTCTGCCGGCCGGCAGGGCAGTCTATCTACTGCGCCAGGTCTGTCACTCCCTCGGCGAGGCTCACGATGCCGGCATGGTTCATCGGGACATCAAGCCCGGTAACATCTTCACGTGCCACCACGGGCCCGAATACGACTTTGTCAAGGTGCTCGATTTCGGTCTCGTCAAGACCCGTGATGAGGTCGCCACAGGTGAAGCCGACCTCACCGCCGACGACATCGTGGCCGGGACGCCGGCCTTCATGGCGCCGGAGATCGCGACGGGTGCAACGGTGGATGGACGAGCCGACACATACGCGCTGGGCTGCGTAGCCTACTGGCTCCTGACGGGCCAGCCGGTATTCGAAGAGCATACGCCGCTCGGGGTCGTTCTGCGCCACGTTCAAACGGAGCCGGAACCGCCTTCCCGGAGGACCGAGACCGAGGTCCCCGCGGGCGTGGAGCAGGTGATCCTGTCGTGCCTGGCCAAGGACCCCGACGCGAGACCGCAGAGCGCAAGCGAACTGGACGCCCTCCTGGCAGCATGCCCGGCCTCAGCCACATGGGATGGACAGGGGGCAAAGGAGTGGTGGACCCTCCACATGCCCGTCGCGGCGTCCGACTGACGTCAGGTCTACCAGCCCGCCAGGGCCACGGAGGGCTCAGCGTAAGATCTGAGGAACAGCTGCTCGCTCCGAGATCAGGTGACTGGCCGCGAGCGTCCTGTCGGGAACGTGAACCTCCTCTTCCAGTATCGGCCTGCTGACATGATAGGCCTTTTCGAGATTCCCTTCGTGTTCATCGGCCACTTCATAGAACCTCAGAACTAGCTGAACCTTCGCGATCTTTCCCTCGAGTTCAGGGGGCACCGAGAAACTCAACTGACGTTGCTCGCCGCTCTTGAGTTGAGTATCCGCAATGATCTTTGCCGGCCAGAATCCCAACACGGGGACGAGACTGTGATACTTGGCGAAGGTCTCCATGTCCCTGTGCACTTCATTACCGTCAGCATCCCTGTACGACAATTCCAGGGCGAGTATGCGTGTCGGGCCACCGGCAGGCACGGAGTGGCCACTGATGTGATTCTCGATCGTGAGATCGAGGGTCGGAAAGTCGAAACGCATGTCATCCAAGCTGAGGTCACCTTCATACAGGCTTTCGTTCATCACGAAAGAGTCAAAGCCATGATAGGCGTGCCCGCTGTCGGTGGCTCCCATGTGACAGGCCTGGCAGGTGAGACCCTGTACCGCGGCTTCACTCTGTAGCCAGTCGCCATAAGGAGTCACAAAGCCGGGAATCTCGTGGCACTCGGCGCAAAACTCAGCGCCCTGCATTCGCTCTCTGCCGGGCTTGTACTTCGTCTCGTGCGTTTCCATGATCGGGACATCCGACGGCGCCACACCATGACAGGTCTCACAGTTGACCCCTTCGTTCGGTGCCTCTGGTCCGTGACAGGCGTAGCACATGTTCCTGCCACCCAATATGAAGTTGAGGATCGCATGTTCTTCCAACTCTTCCATGACGTCCAGGACGGATTCAGCCGAGGTCGACACGGCATGGCGTGAGTACGTTCGCCACTCCGCATAGAGTTCTTCGTGGCACGTCTCGCAGACCTCGGCGCCCTGGTGCTCTCCGAGCTCGTAGCGTGGTTCGTTCATGAACGCTACTGCCTCGGACTTGCTCTCTTTGTAGACATACGCAGCCGCCATCAAGACGAGCGCCAATAAGGAAATAGCTAGTAGTAGCAGTACTTTCCTGACCATGGTCTATACCCTCCATGCGACTGGCATTGACGGGCAGGATTGGCTCGGATCTGGCCCGCTAGTGCATTGCGTGATCGCAGCCAAACAGGAAGTGACAGATCGGGATGATGTCGTGGAAGAGGCAGGCGGTCAGAAAGAGCAGGATAATACCAGCCAACGCGGCGATGATCAGCCGATGATGTCGTTCGAGCGTCGTGGACATGGCTGTCATGATTACCACCTCGTCCTTTGGAAGAGTACTTGTCGTTCCCGGCGGTCCAGTTCGACGTCACACCCGGTCAGCGTCCCAACGTGATTGCGATCGACGTCGGTTGCTCATCACGCGGTTCGTAATTCGCGAGCAGCAGACTGAGGCTTCTGCTGTCCTTCGGGGGCGCGAAAACGAGTACCATTCTCCTCCGATCCGAAGTCGCGGCCAGAGCTTGCATGTCTTCGATCGTGGTCGAGGAGCCGTACTTCAGCATCTTCAGATGGCTATCGGTCATCGGTGCCATGATCGGCTCGTATTCGTCGCCTCCCTCGACACTCAATCGAATGCCGCGAAGAAGACGCTGGAATTGGCGCTCCCATTCTTCAACGTCCGAGCCTTCGAACTTGAGATTCACATGTACCGCCAGCCACGTCGCATCCGGCTTCACCGCCCGCACCAAGTCGGGTATCATCCGCTCGGGAAGCCTCGGCTGAGCAGGCTATCAGTGCGGTGAGAACAAGCGATTGCACGAGACGTCTTCGCAACATCGCGATGACTCACCTCCTGGACGAAATAATACTTCGACCGGGAGGGGGGGCCGGCCGGAAACGACATTGTCTTGGGACTACAGCCTCAATCTCAAAATACCGGTTTTGCGTCTTCCGTCAAACGATGGGAAAACCCAGCACGCCCCCTACCACTCCACCGTCCCCCACCCTCCATCGGGCGCGGCGAAGTACAGTGTCTTCCGCGTCTCCGTCGGGACGTGCCGCCCCCGCCCGATGTTCCGCTGGTCCCGGAACTGCTCGTATAGGATCTCGTTGCGGATCTCGATCCCGCGGATCGGATCGGTCCCGTCGAACCGGACCT
>JBDGUZ010000108.1:0-8974 GCA_039585915.1 Gemmatimonadota bacterium | reverse complement strand
CGCCTCAGATCCGACGGCCTCGCCGGGGCCGGAGAGCTCTGAACCGGCACGCCGCCATTCACACCGCGGGCATCCAGGCCCGGCGCGAAGTGACCGGTCATCGCACCGAATCTTCCGTCCTCGATCGGAGTGAGAATCCGGAGCGACGGCTTCTCCTGCAGGATTCGGAGCGCCGCCGCGGCATACCCCGGTGCAACGACGCATTCGACGAACAGCTTCGACAATTCCTCGGCCACCATCTCCGTCACGGGCTGCGAGAAAATCACGGTAGACCCGAAGGCGGACACCGGATCACAGGCCAACGCCTTGCGGTAGGCTTCGGCGACCGAGCGTCCCACCGCGATTCCGCACGGAGTCGTGTGTTTCAGGATCACACATGCGGCGGACTCTTCCCCGAGGAACGGAGCGATTGCCAGCAACGCACCGTCGACATCAAGAATGTTATTGTACGATAGGGCCTTACCATGCAGCTGCCGCAGAGCAGGGATTCCCACGGACTGTCTGGAAGCGATTCGATAGAACGCCGCTACCTGGTCCGGGTTTTCCCCGTACCGGAGCTCCTGAGTGCGAACGAGCGAGAGAAGAAGTTCCTCGGGAAGCCCTCCCGGCTCGGGCTCGGCCTCGTTCCCCCTCAGGTACCCGGCGACCGCAGCGTCATAAGTCGCTGTATGAAAGAACACCTTCGCCGCGAGCGCCCGTCGCAGATCCGGATCGTCCTCTCCCGAGTCGATCGCAGTCACGACCGATTCGTAGTCCAGCGGATCACATATCGGCCACACGAACGGGTGATTCTTGGCCGCCGCGCGCAACATGGTCGGCCCGCCGATATCGATATGCTCCAGCGCATCCGCCAGGGTCGCGTCCGGCCGCGCCACGGTTTCACGAAACGGATACAGATTCACCGCCACCAGGCCGATCGCCGACAGGTGGTGTCGCTCCAGGTCTCGCACATCATCTTCGACCGACAGCCGGGCCAGCAAGCCGGCGTGAACGGCGGGGTGAAGGGTCTTCACCCTGCCCGACAGGATCTCGGGGAATTTCGTGAACTCGGCGATCGGCGTGACCGGAATGTCGGCCTCCCGCAGCACGTGGGCCGTTCCTCCAGTCGACAGCAACGTCCAGCCTCGATCAGCGAGCGCGGACCCGAGCTCGACGAGCCCCGTCTTATCCGAAACGCTGAGCAGCGCGTAGGGCATCAATTTACCTCATGCTATTGTCGGACCGAGTTCGAATCGCTCGGTCGCGAAAAGGGGACGTCTCCATTCCGGCTTGCCTGCCGGATCCATTACCAGGTCTCCCGCGGCGAAAGCCCCGACGACATCCGGCAGAAGACGATGCTCGACCGCCAGGATCCGCGCCGCAAGACTCTCGGCATCGTCTCCCTCGAGAACAGGCACCGGCCACTGCGCTACGATTGCACCGTGATCGTACTCCTCATCCACGATATGCACCGTCGCACCACTGATCCGGACGCCGGACCGAATCACGGCTTCATGTACTCTCTGTCCATACATGCCATTCCCGCCGAACGCCGGAAGCAGGGCCGGATGAATGTTCAGAATCCGCCCCCGGTATGCGCGCACGACGGGTTCGGGTACGAGCTTGAGGAAACCCGCCAGCACGACGATGTCCGCTCGTGCGAGTACCAGTTCCTCGAGCATCGCGTCGGCCAGTCCGTCCGGACTTACCCCCGCCGGCAGCACCGACCATGCAACGCCCGCACTCTCGGCCTTGGCAATCGCGCCGATTCCCGGGCGACTGGCGATAACGCGCGAGACCCGAACTTCATCCTCGGTTCCACCCGAAAACCGGTCCAGCAATGCCTGGAGGTTCGTACCTGAACCCGAGACGAATACCGCGACCTGAAGCGGCTGACTCAACTGTCTCTCCGTGCTGAGGGCCTCGCGAATTGCCTCGAAGGGGGCGGCCCGTCGCGGAACGTCGACCGGCGCAGCTTCATCATATGTTCCGTCCGATCCCGCCACCAGAATCGCGCTCGCCCCGACCTCAACGCCGGGCATGACGTCTCGCGCCCGGTCTCCGACAAACAGACAATGGTGAAGCCGGAGCCCATGCTCCCGAGCCGCCAGCCGGAACAGGGCCGAACCGGGTTTCCTGCACGCGCATTCCTCACTGTCCGGGTCGTGAGGACAGAAGTAAACATCGTCCAACCGCGCTCCGTAGGCCGTAAGCTGTCGCTCGAGCTCTGCCTGAACGGCCCGGAAGTCGTCCTCCGAGTAGTAGCCTCGACCGATTCCCGACTGATTCGTAACCAGGATCGCGGGGATTCCCGCTTCATTCAGGGAAAGTACCGCATCGGCGGCTCCGGGAAGCAGCACGACTTCCGCCGGATCCGACAGGTAACCGGGATCCTCGATCAGCGTCCCGTCCCGGTCGAAGAACACGGCGTCATACATCAGGTGCTGGCCTCGGACCGTTGATCCTCGGCAACCAGGATCCGGCCGATCAACGCGGCAGCAGCCTCGTCGTCTTCCCCAGGACTCAGGGTTCTGAAATCGACGATGAACGAGTCGCCCTCAATCCGACCGATCAGTGGAGGCTCGGCCGCCCGGCACGACTCCTCGACATCTCGGGATGACACGTCGATGCTCCAACCCACAGATGGAATTTCCGCTCCCGGAAACGTCCCGCCTCCCACCAGAGACACGAGGCCGACTACCCGAACCCTTTCTCGCACCGCAGGATCGAGTCGCTGCCGAAGACGTTCGGCCCGGACACCCACGGACTCGGCGGGCTCGGCCAGGCGGGCGAGTGCCGGGATCTCCGAGGCGGCCCGGTCGGGGTTCGAGTACAGCGCCAGGGTAGTCTCCAACGCAGCGAGAGTGAGCTTGTCGACCCGGAAGGCCCTGAGCATCGGGCTCCGTCGGAGCTGGGATATCCACTCCTCGCGTCCGTGAATGATGCCTGCCTGCGGGCCGCCGAGAAGCTTGTCCCCACTCCACAACACAAGGTCAGCGCCGGCGGATACTGACTCGGCGGGCGTCGGCTCCGCGGGCAGCAGGGGAACGAGTCCGGGCATCAGAAGCCCCGACCCGAGATCGTAGGCTACCGGTATGGAAGCGTCTCGCCCGATCCGAACCAGGTCCGACAGACCTGTCTGTTCCGTGAAGCCCTCGATCCTGAAGTTCGACGGATGGACCTTGAGCAGTAGAGCTGTCTGCGGCCCGATCGCGGCCCGGTAGTCCTCCGGCCGGGTTCGATTCGTCGTACCGACCTCCACCAGGACTCCGCCGGATGCCCGGACGACTTCGGGGAGACGGAACGAACCGCCGATCTCGACCAACTCACCGCGGGAAACAACCACCTGCTTCCGCTCGGCGAGCCGATTCACGGTCAGGGCGATCGCCGCGGCCGTATTGTTGACCACGAGCGCATCCTCTGAGCCCGTGAGCCTCCGGATCCACGTTGAGCAGTGGTCGTAACGGTCTCCACGCTCACCGCGCTCCAGGTCGAGTTCGAGGTTGCAGTACCCTCTCCCCACGGACACCACTCTGTTCAGCGCCGCCTGAGGCAACGGAGCCCGCCCGAGGTTCGTGTGCAGGACGACTCCCGTTCCATTGAGGACTGGTCTCAGACCGGGACTGTCCAGCCGCGCGAGGTAGCGCTCCGCGGCGTTCAGGATGTCCGACTCCCGGACCTGTGGCATCTCCCGCGTCCCGGCGTTCAGCTCACCCCTGACTTCGTCGACGACGACGCGGAGGGCTTCCGTCACTGCCGGACGGCCCCATCTGAGAATGCTCTTTCTGGCATGCTCCATGGACAGCAGTCGATCGAGCGATGGAAGATCCCGTCTCGGATCGTGGGATCCGCTCACGACTCGTCGTCGCGTTGCGGGAGGGGAGGCGCCGGGGTCAGTGGGGCTGGACGAACACCGGTACTGTCTTCGATCGCGGCGGGCGCGGCCGAAGGATCCTCTTCCGAATCCGCCGGCGCGAGGGCCGGCAACGGCGCCACGTATACGAATGTCGTATCACCTCCGCCCGTGAGGCCCCGGAGGTTGCTCACGCCGGTGATTGCGATCCGGAACGTGTCCTCCGTCAGCGGCTGTTCCAGGGTCACGGTGAGAAACGGGTATGGACGCTCCCGGGCCTCTGTGTTTCCACGCTCCGTCAGGCTCGGCTGGCCGCGCGCGCCACGTGCCCGTGCGCCCACGGCGAGTGAATCGGCAGCCGAAACCGGGTCCCCGGCGGCACCGACGCTGTCGGCAACGCCAGCCAGGGAGTCGACTACTTCCACTCTCTCCTGCAAATCCAGCGAATCCGGCCTGATATCAGGCTCTTCATCGGTCAGGGAGTCTGGAGGCTGTCCTCCGGGAGCCGTTCTGCCCGCTGGCCCGGTCGGCGGAGTTCCCGGCTGGCCGACCTGCAGTTTCACAACCGTAAGCTCCGCGCCCCCGAGCGTCGGGACCACGCTGATCCGGACGCTGTCAAACGATGCCTCCGGGTCCAGCGGCTCGTCGAACTCCAGTACCACCGTCAGAGGGTCGAATGCTATCGCCCCGACCAGCACCGGGGGCGTGCTGTCGGGCGGGATCATCCACAGATCCAGCGCGTCCCGACTGGTCGATTCCGGTAGCGATACCAGGGCACTATCGTACGTTTCCATATCGCGGTCGAGGCGGCGGTTTCTATTCTGGTCCACGAAGCCGAGCACGACATATTCTCCCGGCGGCAGCGAGCGCATACTGAACACGCCGCCGGTGTCGCTCACGGTGCTGTACGGAATCGAATCCGGCGGGAGAAACAGGATTCGGGCATCTCTCGCACCCGCTCCCTGGATCCGGTCGTAGATCGTCCCGAAGATCCGGGTCTCAGAGATCTCCGGCCCGGTGCTGAACATCCACTCGGTCGACTCGCGAGTCGTGTTGCGGAGGAGGTCGGACACACCTCGTGGCACTCGCACGTGATAGACGACTCCGGGCTGCCAACCTCCCCGGGGTCGGACCGAAAAACCACTTCTCCTCGGATTGAACTTCCAGTCCCACGCCGGTGACAGGTCCAGGCCGCGCTCGAGATTGCGGGGGCTCTGAATCGGTTCGTCGAACCGGATCCAGGCATCGTCGTCGAGGTCGGGAACGACCGCGCCCGGGGCTGGAAAACGCTCGAGCACGGCCGGGGGATCGAAATCGGGCCCGGAGCCGGGTGGGGCCTCCACGTTCGCGCACGTCGTGACCAGCGCAACCAGCACGCTCGTCGAACCGCTCCGGTACCACCAGGTGTGGAGGGGTCTCATGCTCAGTCGAGTCCGAATGCCGCTTTCTTCTCGAGCAGGCGTTCGTACCGCTGCTCGAGCGACATGGCCTTCTCGCGCTCCCGCTCCACGACCTCCACCGGTGCGCGCTCGAGAAATCCCGAGTTCTCGAGCTTGCCCCGGGCCGCTGAGAGCAGCGACGAGAGGCGGTCGAGCTCTGCTACAAGCCGCTGCTTCTCGCGATCTAGATCGATCACGTCACGCAGGGGCAGAAATATCTCGCCACCGGTCTGCAGAACCGCGTGCGCTCCAGGCTCGCCTTCGGGAGAGGCAATCACCGTTTCCAGGTTCTCCAGGCGGGCCAGCATCGTCAATCCCTCCGACTCCGCATCCAGGGCTGCGACCAGCGCCGGAGGCGGATCCACGAGGACGAGGTCGATGCGACGACCCGGATCGATGGAATACTCGGACCGAAGATTGAGAACCGCGCTGACGACATCCCGCAACGCTTCAATCGCAGACTCCGCCTCGGCGTCGAGTTCATCCGGCACGAATTCCGGCCATGGTCCGCACAGCAGCGAATCTTCGGAGCTGCGTCCGGGCATGTGACAGAACAGTTCTTCGGTGATGAACGGCATGATCGGGTGCAGCAACCTGAGCCACCCATCCATCACCGTCGCGAGCGTCGCCGCGGCCGCGTCTCTGCTCTTCTCTCCCCTGTCGCCCCTCAATCGCGGCTTCACGAGCTCGACATACCCGGCGGCGAATTCGCTCCACACGAAGTGATAGGCGGCCTCCGCAGCTTCATGCAGTCGAAACTTCGTCAGGCCATCCGTTACCGTCCGGGTCGCCGCCGACAGGCGGGCCAGAATCCAGCGATCGGCGAGCTCGAGCTCGAGCGTGCGAGGATCGCGAGCCACGTCGTCCGCGGAAAGGTATCCGAGGGCAAATCTCGCGACATTCCAGATCTTGTTGGCGAAATTCCGTCCCACCCTGAATGACGACTCGAGGTCCTCGTGATCGAGCTGCAGATCCGTTCCGAGGGCGGCGGCGCTCACGAGCGTGTATCGCATCGCATCCGCTCCGAACATCTCGACCACCTGCAGCGGATCGATTCCGTTCCCGAGGGACTTCGACATCCGCCGTCCCTGCGCGTCCCGCACCGTGCCATGGAGCAGCACGTCGGTAAACGGCAGTTCCCCGCGGAATTCGATCCCCGCCATAACCATCCTCGCTACCCAGAAAAACAGGATCTCGGGGGCGGTACTCAGAGTGCTGGTCGGATAGAAGGTCCTGACGTCCTCCGTTTCATCCGGCCATCCCAGCGTGCTGAACGGCCACAACCAGGAGCTGAACCAGGTGTCGAGAACGTCCGGATCCTGTTCGACCTGTCCACCGCACGTCGGGCACGAGTCCACGTCCTCCCGGGAAACGGCGATCTCTCCACATCCCGCATCCCGGCAATACCAGACCGGGATCCGATGCCCCCACCACAACTGCCGACTGATGCACCAGTCGCGGACACTTGTCATCCAGTGCTCGTACGTGGCCCCAAATCGCTCCGGATGGAATCGGAGCTCTCCTGCCCTGAATGCGGCCAGGGCCGGCTCTGCCAACGGCTTCATTTGCACGAACCACTGCAGACTCAGACGCGGTTCCACGATCGTGCCGCACCGATAGCAATGGCCCACGGCATGCTCGTGTCTGTCGACCTTCTCCAGCAGTCCTGCGTTCTCGAGGTCCGCGACGATCCGGTCCCGTGCCTCAAACCGGTCCAGGCCACGGTACGCCTCGGGAGCATTCTCGTTGAGGGTTCCATCGCCGTGCATGATGTTGAGTTCGGTCAGCCCATGCCGTCTGCCGATCTCAAAATCGTTCGGGTCGTGAGCCGGTGTGACTTTCACGAACCCCGAACCGAATTCCGGATCGACGAACTCGTCAGCCACGATCGGGAGTCGGCGTCCGGTCAGGGGAAGCTCGACCTCCCTGCCGACCAGATCGGCGTTGCTCTCGTCAGCCGGATTCACGGCCACGGCCGTGTCACCCAGCATCGTCTCCGGACGTGTGGTCGCGACCGTGATCCAGCGATCGGAATCGTCCGCCAGTGGATAGCGGATATGCCAGAGCCTCCCCTCCACCTCCTGGTGCTCCGCCTCTTCGTTGGACAGGGCCGTGTGGCACCGGGGACACCAGTTGATGATGTAGTTGCCCCGGTAGATCAGCCCTTTCTCGTACAGCAGGACAAAGACCTCGCGCACTGCCCGCGACAGGCCCGGGTCGAGGGTGAATCGGGTGCGCTCCCAATCGCACGAACATCCGATCGTCTTGAGTTGCTCGATAATCGTGTTGCCGTAGGTGTCCACCCACTCCCATACGCGCTCAACGAACGCTTCTCGTCCGAGGTCCTGCCGCGTGAGTCCATCCTTCTGGAGCTGTCGTTCCACGACGTTCTGGGTCGCGATTCCGGCGTGGTCCGTGCCCGGAATCCACATCGCGTCCCGGCCCCGCATTCTCTCGAATCGGACCAGGACGTCCTGGATCGTGTTGTTCAGCCCGTGACCCATATGCAGGGCGGCCGTGACGTTCGGCGGAGGGATCGCGATCACGTACGGATCCTCTGCGTCTGACGCCTCGACATGAAAAGCGCCACGATCGAGCCAACGCCGGTACAGCGCCGGTTCGATCCCCGACGGGTCATACCGGGATTGGAGGATGGGTCCGACAGGTGATTCGCTCATCGACTCGGGGGTTCAGGGAGCAGGTGCGGATAACGGTCCGATAGTCTAACCGGATGCGCAGACAGTCGCGAGGCGATCCGGGCTCGTCAGGGATTCGGCGAGCTGGCAGAACCCGCGGATAACGCGGAATCCGCTGCGGCCGCCGAGTCGACGGCAGCCTGCCTGGCACGCTCCGCCGCCATCCGCTCCTCGATCGAAAGGTTCCGCTCTTCCACCGTCTCCTCGATGTCGGCCATCCAGTCCTGCCGTCGGATCAGACCCAGGTCCCGCAGCGCCGCCCGGGCTTCCCGACCATTCGGCCCCTCCTCGGCAAACATGGCCCCGACGTTCATCGGAATCACGACGCCGCCGAGCACGAGACCGTCCGGCGTGACGCCCCATTCATCATCGCCCTCTCCGGTCAACCAGTCCGTCGCCTTTCGACGCTGTTCCTCGGTCAACGCCAGGCTGTCGAGCATCTGGGACAATCGAGCGCGGATCGCGCCCTCGGCGCGCGCCCAGCGACTCTGGACATACTCCGGCATCTGCTCCTCCTCGAAGTCCTTCCACAGCCGTTCGTCACCTTCGTGCGGCTGGAGCTTCTCGGCGTTGCTCATCCCGAGTCCATCGTCGTCTTCCCTTCCGCCCGCCACCGGCGTGGGGAAACCCGTCGGACCGGTCTCGCGATCCGGTGGCGGCACCTGGTCCTCAGGTTCCGGGGGCAACTGGATCAGGCGCTGATCCTGCCGCTCGACCGCTTCCTCTGGAGATATCGGCCGGACCTCGATGACCTGTAGTCCTTCGGGAGATCGGACGATCTGAGGCAAAGTGTCGAACCGTGCCGCACGTAAGCGGAGGTCCTGCGCGGCCCAGAAGAACAGAATCGCGTGGGCGAGAGCGGACAGTGCGAGCCCGGTCCACCAGGCGCGCCTGTACCTCCGCTTGGCCTCGGAAACGAGACTCACGGACGGTTGCTCCGTCACGCGCTTGATCCGCTCACAGTGCCTGTCTCACTCGATCGCATGCCAGCTCGTACGATTCCGGAG
>JBDGUZ010000107.1:0-9951 GCA_039585915.1 Gemmatimonadota bacterium | reverse complement strand
AAAGCTCCGCTCGCACCAAAAAAGAGGCGTCAAACAAGAACCCATGGCTCTGGTGGCTTCTCACCGGCCTGGTCCTCGGGATCGTGGGAACAGTCTTCATTCCCGACCTGGTGAGGCCGTTCATGCCGCCGTTCCTGCGCGGCGAGAACGTCGAGATTTCCGGCATTGTAGAAGCCAAGTCACGCGAGGCGGACCGGCTGCTGCTGACGATCGCCGGAAGCTCCGGTGCGGTACTCGTCACCTACACCCGGCAGATCCCGGAGATGGACTTGCTCATCGAGCCCGGCGACAGCGTGATGCTCGCGGTCAGGGAATACGCCCCGTTCGTGGAGGACCCCTCAGTGCGTCGGGTTCAGAAGGGGAGCAGCTCGGTTCAGAGACGAGCTGAGCCGGCCGCAGCGGAGCAGGAGAGCCAGTCTTCTGAAGTCCAGCGCCGCTCGAAACCGGCGAATGAGGTTATGGATCTGGAACCGATGCGGGACGACCGGGAAGGGGAGTTCTACCGTGAAATCGGCCCCGAAGACTCCACCGCGGCGGCCGTCGAGGGCGAGGCCGTGTCCACTGACGATCAGGCGACGGATGCACCGCAGCCGGAGACGGAGGATGAGCCACAGAAATAGGACCTTAGGGCAACTTGACGCACACGGCCGTGCGCGTGAAGGTTTACGATCTACTCTGGACTATCCAGCAGGTCGGTAGCACCTCGATTACGGAGGCAGCCGTGAAGAAGCTCTGTTTGCTCGCAGCTCTCGCATTCTCGTCCGTTGCCCTGGTTCCCCAGTCGGCGTCCGCCCAGACGAAACCGGTCCAGCTCGGGCTGGTGACGCCGCTGCAAATCGTGCCCGAGGACCAGTCTGTCGACGCGTTTCGCCTGTGCCTGATCTACTGCGCGAATGAGGACGTCAAATATGTAGACATCGGCCTCGTGCTGAAGACTCGCGGCGAGCAGTCGTTCGTTCAGCTGGGCGCAGTGGGACTGGGCAATGACTTCACGGGAGTTCAGCTGAACTGGGCCGGCGCCTACAACACCGGCTATCTGTCGGGCGTCCAGTGGAGTGGTCTCGGGAACTACACGATGAACGGCACGGGAGTGCAGCTCTCGAGCCTGTTCAACGGAGCCGAGGAGTTCGGGGGTCTGCAGCTCGCGCTCGTGAACTACACCAAGGACCTCCAGGGACTCCAGGTAGGGCTGATCAACATCATTGCGAACGGCGGTGACATCTTCGGGCTGCCGATCTTCCCGATCGTGAACTTCGACTTCTAGTCGAAATCCTTCGACGAAGCGAGCTCAAGCCGGGCGCCGCGATCACCGCGGCGCCCGGCTTCTTCGATGTTCTCATTGACGCACAGGACTGGCCCTCCTATAGTCGGGCATCTTGTTGAGAACGAGTCTCAATCATGCGACCGAAGAGGCAGGGATGGAGCAAGCAGCTACCGGCATCATGGGGCACCTGCGGGAAACGACGCGCACGCACCACAAGGACGCCGAGTCACGCCCGCTGCAGCGGGCGATGGCGAGAGGAACGCTTCCGTCCGGTTCGTACGTCATGTACCTGGGTCAGTTACGTCACCTGCACGAGTCGCTCGAGGCCTCCCTGGACACCGTCTCGGCTTCGCATCCGGGACTCGCAGTGCTGTTCACCGAGGACCGTCGTCGGGTGCCGGACCTGGATCGGGACCTGGCGGCGTTCGGCGTTTCCGTGGAAGACGTGCCGGTGCTTCCGGCGACGGCGGAGTTTATGAGCCGTGTGGAAGATCTCGCGACGTCCGAATCGGTGGCGCTGCTCGGACCGCTGTACGTTCTCGAGGGAAGCACCAATGGAGGGAAGTTTCTCGCCAGGGTGCTCGAGCGCTCGCTGCAGATCGAGAATCGGGCCGGCCTGTCCTACATGGACCCGTACGGCGATCGCCAGCCGGAAATGTGGGCGACGTTCAAGAGACTGGCGGACCACGTCAAGCTGACGCCCGACCAGAGGAGTGCCGTCACCGAGGCGGCTTGCGAGACATTCCGCGCCATCGCGGCGATCAGCGATACTGTGTTGCCGCCTGACACCGCCTGAGCGCGGAGGTCCCGACTCAGGTTCCGAACAGCCCCCACACGAGATTGAGAAGGATCGCCGTGATGGCGATCGGGCAGATGAACCGGATCAGAAACGCCCAAAGGCGACCAAGCGGGAACTTCCCGTCGTTCACCTCAACTTCCTCGCCGGCAGCCCGCACTCCCCACACCCACCCGACGAACACGCTGATCAGCAGGGCCCCGACCACCAGCGAGTACTGACCGAACAGGGTAAACAGGAACGTGAGGAAATCGGTCCCGATACCGGGCAAGTTGGTCAGCCAGGGAACGGCTCCGTTCGCCAGGGCGCTCGGAATCCCGAGCAGGAACGCGCCCACGCCTAGCATCAGTGCTGCTTTCTTCCGGGACCAGCCGCGCTCATCCACGGCCCAAGAAGTCGGCACCTCGAGCAACGAGACGCTCGAAGTCAGGGCCGCGATTCCGAGCAGCATGAAGAACCCGGTGCCGAACACGATGCCTCCCCACGGGGCCGGGGGGATAGAGGACAGCAGAGACGTGAGGACCACGAACACCATGCCCGGCCCTCCGACTCCCGGCTCGAGCCCGGCGTGGAACAGCGTCGGAAAGATGATCAGACCGGCCAGGATGGCGATCGAGGTGTCGAATGCCACGACCCATGCGGCCGAAGATACGAGGTCGTCACGCTTCGATACGTACGATCCGTAGGTGATCATCGCGCCCATGCCGAGGCTGAGGCTGAAGAACGCCTGCCCGATCGCAGCGAGAATCACACTGCCCGTGACCTTGCTGAAGTCCGGCTTGAAGTAGAACTCGAGTCCCTCGCTGGCCCCGGACAGAGTCACGGCACGCACGGCGAGCAGCGCCAGCAGGACGAACAGCACGGGCATCAGCACTTTCGTCCAGCGCTCGATTCCGTCCCGCACGCCACCGAGCACCACGTAGATCGTGACTGCCATGAACGCGAGGTGCCAGCCGATGGCCGAGACAGGCTCCCCGGCTACCTTGGCGAAGATCGCCGCGGTGTCGGCATCCGGGCCGAACGTTCCGGCAGCAGTCTTGATGATGTACGACAGCGTCCAGCCCGCGATGACCGAATAGAAGCTGAGGATCACGAGCCCGGTGAAGACGCCCAGGCCGCCGACAAACACCCAGGCCGTCCGCGGGGCGAGTTCCTTGAACGCACCGACCGGGTTCCTCCCGGTCTTCCGGCCCACGATCAGCTCGGCCAACATCACCGGCGCCCCGATGAACGCGACAGCGATGAGATAGATGAGCAGGAAGGCCGCACCACCGTTCTGACCGGCGACCGTCGGAAACCCCCAGATGTTGCCGAGTCCGATGGCGCTACCGGCTGCCGCCAGGATAAAGGCGACCTTCGAGCCCCAGGTGTCTCGCGGCTGTCCCTTCGCAGGGTCCATCGGACCTCCCATCGTCCGGAAGAATGATCGGTCTGTCGGTTCACAGGGAGCCTGCCCTCTCGGGGGGCGAGGCCGAACGATCATACAGGGGAACCCTGGGGCGGACAATCCGAAACGTACCGGTAGCTTCTTTCGACGGCCGACCGGACCACCCGGCCCGCGCCGGCTCCCGCGCGGGCTGGCGCGGGCCTACATTTACGATTCGAGAATGGTTCAGGGCGTACGTGACATCCAGTCAGAAACCCGATCTTCAGAGGGCGCGATGGATCCGTTGGAGCTTCGACGCGAGCGATTTGGGCAGATCTTCATCCTGTTGCTGGCGATCGGCATCAGCATCGTGTTCTTCGAGATGATCAAGCGCATGGCGGTCGCGCTCCTCCTGGCCGCTGTATTCGCCGGCATGTTCCATCCCCTGTATCGGCGGTTCGTCAGCTGGTTCGGGGGACGACAGGCGGTCGCCGCACTCGTCACGGTCGCGGCGCTCCTGCTCGTCGTGTTGGTTCCAATGTCAGCGTTCCTCGGGATTGTCGTCGCACAGGCGCTCGAGGTGACGCATGCCGTCGGCCCGTGGATCGAGCGGCAGATTCAGCAGCCCGACCGGCTGGATGAGCTACTGTGGAGCAATCCTCGCCTCGAATGGCTGCAGCCGTACCAGCATACGGTGATGACGAAGATCAGTGAGCTGGCGGGCAGCGTCGGGTCATTTCTGGTCAACAGTGTCGGCGCAGCGACGAGGGGAACTGCGTCGTTCCTGCTCAGTCTGTTCGTCATGTTGTATGCCGTATTCTACTTCCTCATTTCGGGAAGAAGAATCCTCGAGATCATCCTGTACTACATCCCGCTCGAACCCGAAGACGAGAATCGCATGGTCGAGAAGTTCCTCTCGGTCACGCGTGCGACGCTCAAGGGTTCACTGGCGATCGGACTCGTTCAGGGTCTCTTGGCCGGGGCGGCGTTCGCGGTCGCCGGAATCGAGGGAGCCGCTTTCTGGGGCACGGTGATGGCGGTGATGTCCATTATTCCAGCCGTCGGAACGGGCCTCGTGTGGGTTCCGGCGGTGATCTACCTGTTCGTCATCAGCCGCACCGCGGCAGCGATTGCCCTGGGCCTCTGGTGTCTGGTCGTCGTCGGTACGGTAGACAACTTTCTCAGGCCTGCCCTCGTGGGCCGGGACACGAAGATGCCGGACCTCATGGTCCTGGTCAGCACGCTGGGCGGCCTGTTCTACTTCGGAGCCGTGGGATTCATCATCGGCCCGGTGGTCGCCGCGCTGTTCCTCACGGTATGGGAGATCTACGGTCGGGCGTTTGCCGACTTCCTCCCGGAGGTCGTGCTCCCACCTCTGACCGGCGAGGCCGGTGCCCCCGACGACCAGGATTCCAGCGGGCCGCCGCCGCAGATCGCGGACGAGCCCGCGTGACGAGGGGAGAATTCCTGCGCGAGGCCGTCCGGCTGGCGATGGACAGCGTGGCCGAGGGCGGCGGTCCGTTCGGCGCCGTCGTGGTCAGGGACGGCCGGATCGTCGGTCGGGGCCGGAACCGGGTGACTGAGACCAGCGATCCGACAGCTCATGCCGAAGTCGTGGCGATCCGGGACGCCTGTGCAACTCTGGGCTCCCACCAGCTCGAGCGTTGCGAGATCTACTGCTCGAGCGAGCCTTGCCCGATGTGCCTCGGAGCGATCTACTGGGCCCGGCCAGCCGTCGTGTTCTTCGCAAATGCACGTGACGAAGCCGCGGCGGCGGGCTTCGACGATGCGTTCATCTACGACGAGATCGAACGGCTGCCGGGTGACCGGCGGATTCGTATGCGCCGGATCGACGTGGAGGGCGCTGACGAGCCGTTCCGGTTGTGGGAGGCAAAGAGCGACAGGGTCGTATACTGAGAGCAGACGATGACATCGAAATCGGGGCGGTACTGATGGCAAGTCCAGTCTCCCGCAGGGAACGCTGGTTCGAGACCTGGTCGGCGATTCTCATGTCAGTGGCGACGATCGCCACCGCTTGGTGTGCCTACCAATCCAGCGAGTGGGGAGGAGAGCAGTCGTTCATGCTCGGCGAGTCGACGCGGGCCGGTCGAGAGGCATCGCTCCAGGCGGCTCTTGCGTCGCAGCGGCGATCGCTGGACGCCGCCCTGTTCATGGAGTGGATCGGCGCCATCGCGACCGACAACGAGAAGCTCGAGGACTTTTACCTGGAGCGGTTCAGGCCCGGAATGAGGGTCGCCGTGGATGCCTGGCTGGCGACGGAGCCGCGGACCAACCCGGATGCTCCGCCGCACCCGTTCGTGTTGCCCGAGTACACCGTCGACCAGGACTCGATCTCGGCCGCGGCGGACCTGGTGTCGAAGGAGACGTGGGCCCTGGCCCGACAGTACGACGAGCGGGGCGATCGTTACGTTCTGCTCACCGTCATGTTCGCATCGGTGTTGTTCTTCGGCGGGATCTCCGAGAAATTCGAGGACAACCGGGTCCGGATGTGGATTCTCGTCATGGGGACACTGCTGTTCGCCAGCGCGTTCGGAGTGATGCTCACGTACCCGGTCTGGTTGTGATGCGTCCTGCAGCTCGGCTTTGCGGATCCCGTTCTCGTGCCGCATCTTGCCGGAGAGTTGATCGCTCCAGGAGTATCCACTTTCACACATTCGGAATCGACCCATGAACGAAGAAATCCTGAAGCTCCTGGGCGACGATGCGAAGTCGCTGCTCGAGCACACGTGCACTGGCATCCCGAAGGACCGGATCCACGTTCCGGGTCCTGACTTCATCGACCGGGTGTGGGCATCCTCGGACCGGAACAACAGGGTGCTGGGCAATCTCGCCTGGATTCACTCGCACGGTCGGCTCGGCGGAACCGGCTACGTCTCCATCCTTCCGGTCGACCAGGGAATCGAGCATTCGGGTGTCGCGAGTTTCACGAAGAACCCAGACTACTTCGATCCGGCTAAGATCGTGGAGCTGGCGATGGAGGGTGGCTGCAACGCCGTTGCCTCGACGTTCGGCGTGCTGGGCGCAGTGGCCCGTGAGTACGCCCACAAGATCCCGTTCCTAGTCAAGATCAATCACAATGAGCTGCTCACGTTCCCGAACACGTTCGACCAGATCATGTTCGGAACCGTCGAGAGAGCGTACGAGATGGGAGCCGCGGCGGTCGGAGCCACGATCTATTACGGTTCGAGTGAGAGTGACCGGCAGATCCAGGAAGTTGCCGAGGCATTCTCGCTCGCGCACGATCTCGGCATGGCTACGGTCCTGTGGTGCTACATCCGAAACTCGGCGTTCAAGAAGGACAAGGATTACCACGTGAGCGCCGACCTGACCGGACAGGCGAATCACCTCGGAGTTACGATCCAGGCCGACATCATCAAGCAGAAGCTGCCCGAGAACAACGGCGGCTACCTGGCGATGAACGAGGGCGGAGCCAGTTTCGGGAAGTTCGACAAGCAGATGTACGAGAAGCTGGGCAGCGATCATCCGATCGATCTGTGCCGCTGGCAGGTGGCCAACTGCTACATGGGTCGCGTGGGGCTGATCAACAGCGGTGGCGCTTCCGGCAGGAACGACTTCGGCGATGCCGTGCACACCGCAGTGATCAACAAGCGGGCCGGCGGCACGGGGCTGATCTCGGGCCGAAAGGCGTTCCAGCGTCCGATGAAGGAGGGCGTCCAGCTGCTGAATCTGATCCAGGACGTATACCTTGCTCGCGCGATCACGCCCGCCTGATTCAAGGTGACGCGCACCTCGCGCTCTGATCGACGCTGCCGAAGCTTCGGGCGGCTGTTTCATCGGGCTCCGGTCGCACGGCGATCGGGGCCCGGTCTCATCCTGCCGTTGTTGGCCGTCCTGTTCGCGTCCGGCCTGCTCCCCTCCGAGGCGGTGGGTCAGAAGACAGACACTCTTCGGGTTCGAAACGGTGGCAAGATCATCGGGGAGATCAAAGAGCTCGATCGCGGCCAACTTCGTTATAGTACCGATGCAATGAGCACCGTTTACGCCGACTGGGAAAAGGTGCTCAGTATCCAGAGCGACAAGTACTTCGAGTTCGAATTCGATTCAGGAGAGCGGCAATTCGGGCGCATCGGGCCCGGACCGGAAGACCGGACTGCGAGACTGATCTTGGACGATACCCTGGTAGTCCGGTTGACGGAAATCGTGTCGATCGTCCCGATCAGGCAGACGTTCTGGAACAGACTCGACGGCTACATCGACCTGGGCTTCGACGTCTTGCGGGCAAACAACACGCGTACGTTCAACTCATCCGGAAACGCGACCTATCGCGGTGAAAAATGGGCCGGCTCGCTGACTGGAAGCAGCTATATGCAGAGACAGGACAGCGCGAACGACGTCAAGCGGAACAACTTCTCGCTCGTCGGTGTCCGGGTCCTCCCCGGACGATGGGATATCCAGACATTCGTGTCGTGGGAGCAGAACAACGAGATCGACCTGGACCACCGGATCCAGGGTGGTGGCGGTGCCGCCTACCGGCTCCTCCATACGCACCGAAATTACGGGACGCTGCTTGCTGGGGGCGCGTTTGCGAACGAGAGATACTCGACGTCACCCGACGAAACCGACTCGTTCGAATTGCTGGGTCGCGCCATGTACCAGGCCTACCGCTTTCACACCCCCAAGCTGGACGTTTCGACCAGCCTGACGACCTTCGCGAGCATGACCGATTTGGGGCGGATTCGAGTCAGTTTCGACGGACGGGCTTCGTACGAGATCATCAAGGACTTCACGGTGGGCGTGCGCGTGTGGGATGACTTCGACAGCCGGCAGCCGGACACCGGAACGAGCTCCAACGACTACGGTCTGACGTTCTCGCTGGGGTACAAGTTCTGACGGTCTCAAGCCTCGACGATGAGATGCACACGGTTCGCTGTTGCTGGTCCCCCCCGTGCGCCGGCAAGTTCATCAAATTCGGGAGGCTGCGCCTTTCCATTTCTGGAGTCGGACTCATGAGTAGATCTGCGACCCGCCGTCCCCGCCCGGAAACGACTGCGACCCGACGAAGACTCAGGACGTTGTCGGCGCTCTCGGTCGCCCTGGTGTTTGCCGCGTGCACGGTAGGCCCCGACTACGAGCCTCCCGATTTCACGGTCGAGACTGTCCCCGACCAGTGGCGCACCACGGTCGAGACGGAGATGGATGCCGATACCACTGACCTCGAAATGTGGTGGATCGCGTTTAACGATCCCATGTTGACCGAGTTGATCAGGCGATCCGAGTTCGGGAACCTCGATCTCCAGGCGGCCGTCGGACGGGTGGCCGAGGCTCGTGCGATTCGTGGTGTCGCCACGGGCCAGTACTGGCCCGACATCGCGCTCGGCGGGGCTTACAGCTACCAGAAGCTGAGTGAGAACGGGCTTCAGGGCGCCCAGATAGGTCAACCGGACGACGGAACCAGCTCGCCGCTCACCGAGCCGTTCGATTCCTGGTCCACCGGGTGAGCTGGGAGATCGACCTGTTCGGGCGCATCCGGCGCACCGTCGAGGCGGCGGACGCGCAGCTCGAGGCTTCCGTGGAGGATTACCGCGACGTCCTCGTCACCCTCTACGCAGAGGTCGGCGCGGCATACGTGGACGCACGGGCGTTCCAGACACGACTGGACTTCGCCACCCAGAACGTCTCGGCCCAGGAGAACAGCCTCGAGCTGACACATGACCGGTTCAACGCGGGACTCACGTCGGCCCTGGATGTCGCGCAGGCGGAGCAGAACCTGGCCCAGACCCGCTCGACGATTCCCGCGCTGGACGACTGGCGGTCCTGCTCGGCGAGGCGCCCGGTTCTGTGCACGGCGAGCTGCAGGAGCACACCGGCCTTCCACAGCCCGACGACAAGGTGGCCTACGGGATCCCGGCGGACCTGCTGCGCCGCCGACCGGATATTCGGCAGGCCGAGCGACTCCTCGCGTCCCAGAGTGCGAGAATCGGCATCGCAACCGCCGACCTGTACCCGACGCTGCGTCTTGGCGGGAGCGTGGGCCTCGAAGCCCTGGATTTCAACAACCTGGCGGAAGGGGGCAGCGTCTTCTGGAGCATCGTTCCGAAGATCAGCTGGCCGATCTTCACGGGCGGAAAGATCCGAAACCGGATTCGAGCCGAGGAAGCGCGCACGGCACAGGCGCTCGCGGCCTACGAGCTGACCGTTCTGCGGGCACTGGAAGAAGTGCAGAACGCGCTCGTGGCCTATGGCCAGGAAAAGGTGAGACGCGACCGGCTGCGGGAGGCAGTGAACGCATCGCAGCGCGCGGTGGATCTCGTTGAAACCCAGTACCTGTCCGGACTCACCAACTTCCAGAACTTTCTGGACTCGCAGCGCTCGCTGTTCCGGCAGCAGGACGAACTCGCCGAGAGCTCGGGCCAGGTGAGGAACAATCTGATCGCCCTCAACCGGGCCCTGGGTGGCGGCTGGTCGCCCGGCCAGGCCGAGGTGACGGCAGCTGCGGCCGAGGGAGCGACTCCTCCTCCGGTTGGAGGTGACAGGTGAACCAGG
>JBDGUZ010000106.1:0-9132 GCA_039585915.1 Gemmatimonadota bacterium | reverse complement strand
GTGACAGCATACGGGCGAGATGACACCAGGCCCGGCTACGACGCGCTGCTGCAGGCCGGGACGGGATTCATGTCCATCAACGGTGAACCGGGCGCGCGGCCACTGAAGATGCCGGTCGCGCTGATGGACCTGCTCGCAGCCCACCAGTTGAAGGAGGCGGTTCTTCTCGCCCTTCTCCAGCGCGAGAAGACCGGGGTCGGAACGCACATCACCACCTCGCTGGTCCGCTCAGGACTGTCCTCGCTCGCGAATCAGGCGACGGGCTGGATGACCACAGGACAGGTGCCCGTGCCACTCGGATCCGGACACCCGAGTATCGTTCCGTATGGAGAGGTCTGGGAGTGCAACGGAGGTGAGCCGGTCGTCCTGGCGATCGGCACGGACCGGCAGTTCGCCAGGTTGTGCGAGGCGATCGAAGCTCCGCGACTGGCCAAGGACCCTCGCTTCCGGCGAAACCCTGACAGGGTCGTGCACCGCCGGGCACTGCGAACAGAACTCGAGCCTCGACTCGCCGAGGTATCACGTGGTGAGCTGCTCCAGACTCTGGCCGGACTCGGAGTGCCGGCGGGTCCCGTGTTGAACGTGGCCGAGGCCCTGAGCAGCCCTGATGCCGAGCCCCTGCTGCTGCGGGACGACGGCCGCTACGGGCTCAGAACCGTCGCGCTCGACGATGGGATTCCCACCGTGAGTGATCTGAGGCCTCCGCCGCACCTGTCCGAGGACGCAGATTCAATTCTGCGGCAGGACATCCTGCTTTCGTTCGAGGAATCTCGCGCACTGATCGAAGATGGAATCGTCCTTCCACCGGAGGAGCACCGTGGCTGAATCCGGTCGAGCCAGGTCAGCATGGGCGTTCGAGCCCCGGGACAGGCCGTGGCTGGACGTCGCCGGAGAGCCGGTGCGGTTTCCGGTGGCGCGAGTCTGGTGTGTCGGCCGTAATTACACGGCACACGCGCGAGAGATGGGAGCTGGACCGACGGCCGGACGACCTCCGGCCCCGCCATTCTTCTTCCTCAAGCCGTCGACCTCCCTCGTGGCCGGAGGAGGGGCAGTACGCTACCCGCCCGCCACTTCCCTGCTGCACCACGAAGTCGAGCTCGTGGTCGCGCTGGCCGGTGGCGGCAGGAACATTTCTCCCGGAACGGCGCTCGATCGCGTGTTCGGCTACGCGGTCGGGGTCGATCTGACTCGGCGGGATGTACAGGCGGAGGCGAAACGAGCTGGCCGACCGTGGAGCATGGCAAAGGGCTTCGACGGTTCGGCGCCCTGTTCCGCGATCGTCCCTTCCGCCGTGATCGGACACCCGGTCAGCGGCCGGATCACGGCTGCCGTGAACGGCGAACTCCGGCAGGACGGAGATCTGTCGGAACAGATCTGGAGCGTGGAACAGGTCGTAGCGCGGCTGTCCGAGATCGTGGAGCTGCTGCCGGGCGATCTCCTGTTCACCGGAACTCCTGCCGGGGTCGGCCCCCTGGGGCCGGGCGACCAGCTGGATGTCGCTATCGAGGGCGTCGGGCGCCTGGCGGTTCGGATCCTGCCCGCCGCCTGAATCGATCAGCCGATGAACCGATCGCGCGCCTCCGGATCCGGGTCGGGACACGCGTGTTTCCGGCCGAACCATCGATATCGGTTGCGGGCGACGTAGTCGTAGGCGGCGTCCCGCAATGGCCGCGGAATCGCACGCAGCAGCTCCATGGCCGGCCATGGAGCTCGGAGCCACGCGGCGATCCGCAACGCAGCCTCACTTCGCTGGTACAGCTTGCCTCCGTGTATCAGCAGAATGCTGTCCGCTGGCGGGCCGTGTTCTGCCCGCTCCTTCACGAGGCGTTTGCCGAGTTCGGACTCGAGGGGCGCAAACCGGAACCTGGCGTCCGGATCTCGCCGCACGATGAAGCGTACCGCACCGTGGCACAGGTTGCACACGCCGTCGAACAGGATGATCGGACCGTCCGTGTCGTCGCCGCTCATTCGTTGAGTCTACTCGCCTGACGATTGACGCGGAACGCGGAGTCCCCGACCTTCCGCCGCGCCTCCGGCTGTCGACCCGATCCCAGGAGCATACATGTCCGGCCGAGCACTTCCCCCTTCGGCGTACGAGCCGGAACCAGGCGAAGAGTTCATTCCGCTCACCGCGGGCGAGACTCTTACGGAGTTCACGATCAAGGCGGTCCTGACCGGGATCATACTGGGAATCGTGTTCGGCGCGGCAAATACCTACCTCGGCCTCAAGGCCGGGCTCACGATCAGCACCTCGATCCCGGTGGCGGTACTCACCGTGGTCGCCTTCCGGCTGATGAGCGCGATCGGCCTCAAGCATTCGATCCTCGAAACGAATATGTCGCAGACGGTGGGCTCTGCTAGCTCGTCCGTCGCCTCCGGCGTGCTGTTTACGATCCCGGCCCTGTTCATGTGGGGCCTGGATCCGGCGTGGTTGCAGCTCACGCTGCTCGCGATGTGTGGAGGCTTGATCGGGGTCCTGGCTATGGTTCCGCTCCGTCGATACCTGATTCAGCGCGAGCACGGCACACTACCCTATCCCGAGGGAATGGCGTGTGCAGAGGTGCTGGTGGCCGCCGAGGAAGGCGGCGAGCAAGCGTCTGGCGTATTCTGGGGCATCGGCGTCGGCATGATTTTCAAGTTGATCACCGACGGCCTCAAGCTCGTGCCTGGTAAGTTCGTGGTCCAGCTTCCATTCCGGGGAAGCCTGTCGGCGAGTGTTTCCCCTCCCCTGATCGGTGTCGGGTACATCCTCGGAATCAGGATCGCCACCGTCATGGTGGCGGGTGGCGTCCTTTCCGCGCTCGTGATCATCCCGGCGATTTACCTGTGGGGGTCCGGACTCACCGAACCGCTGTATCCAGAGACCGTGAAACTGATCCGCGACATGACGTCGCAGGAGATCTGGAATCGCTACGTACGCTACATTGGGGCAGGAGCGGTCGCGACGGGAGGGATCATCACGCTGGTGCGATCGATCCCGACGATGCTCGAGTCGTTCCGGCTCGGAATCCAGCAGATCTCCAGGCGCGCCGGGGTCACAGAGCAGGTCCCGCGCACCGATCGGGACCTGCCGTTCGGCGTGGTGCTCGGACTCGTCGCTCTGATCCTCCTCGTCCTGACGCTGGTTCCGGGGATTCTCGGCTCCCTCGATTCGATTCCCGTCCGGGCCGTGGCATCGGTGTGCATCGCAGTGTTCGCCTTCTTCTTCGTCACGGTCAGTTCGCGCATCGTGGGACTCGTCGGTGTCACCTCGAATCCAACTTCGGGCATGACGATAGCAACGCTGCTCGGAACGAGCCTGATCTTCCTGCTCCTCGGCTGGACAGACATGGCCGGCAAGGCGACGGCACTGATGGTGGGCACGGTCGTGTGCATCGCCGCTTCGATCGCAGGGGACACATCCCAGGACCTGAAGACCGGCTTCATTCTCGGGGCGACTCCGTACAAACAACAGATTGGTGAGTTGATTGGTGTTGTTACGTCTGCCGGAGTCGTCGTCCTGGTCGTGATGCTGCTCAACGGGACCGTCGAGGGCGGGTTGGGTGGAGCAGAACTGCCCGCGCCGCAGTCAGTGCTGATGAAGCTGGTGATCGACGGCGTACTCGATCGAAACCTTCCATGGACGCTGATCCTGATCGGTATCGGCATCGGCACCGTCGCATCCTTCGTGAAGATTCCCGTGCTGGCATTCGCGGTCGGGGTCTACCTGCCGCTGTATACGATGGGTGCCGTGTTCCTCGGCGGACTCCTGCGCTGGGTTCTTACACGCGACGTTCTCCCTGTCGAGTCAGAGCGTCGCAGGGAGCGTGGCGTGCTTTTCGGGTCCGGACTGGTCGGCGGAGGTGGCCTTACCGGTGTGTTGCTCGCGGTGTGGGTCGTCGTGCGCGGCGGTGAGCCGATTCGGGGAATCGCGCTGGACCTGCCGCACGTGGTGGATGAGGCGCTCGCCTTCCTGACGATCGCCGCCATTCTGGGAACTATGACCTGGTTCATCCGCCGCGGCGGAGACCACGACCCGAGCGTCTGACCGGATCAGATCATCGTGAACGCCAGGAGCGCCAGGAGAATTACGATCACGATCATGTAGATTTTCTTGCGATTTCCCTCGGCCATCGAGCTCTCCCGGTTCGGGTAAGAATCTTGCTGCATCACGTCAGTCGGCTACTCCAGTGCGAGCGCCGCGACCCACGAATTGCATCACAACGGTCCGCCTGCGCGGACGATTGTCAAAATCACATAACACGACCTGCTGCCAGGTGCCGAGAATCGGAAGACCTCGGTCCACCGGAATCGAAACTGATGGTCCCACCAGCGCTGCCCGAACATGCGAAAACCCGTTCCCATCCCCCCATCGACGATCGTGAGCGTAGTCGGATCCTCGCGGAGCGATTCTGTCGATCGTCCGCCGGAGATCCTCGACCGCACCGGACTCATACTCAATCGTCGTGATCCCGGCAGTGGAGCCCGGAATGAACACGACGAGAATCCCTTCCCAGGCTTCGTGCTCAGCGAGGAAGTCTCCGATCGGTCCCGAGAGATCGAGAACTGAGCCATCTCCGTCCGTAGACAGCTCCGTTCGCCCGCCGGCAACGAGCGGCGCGATGTCCATCGTTCCGCCTACCTGAATTCGCGCATCAACGGTCGGAACCACCAGAAGTCTCCAAACACCCACGCCAGGATGATCCACGCCACGAGCAACCAGACCCAGACCCCCATCACTTCACCGCGCTTCCACTGCATTCGGTTCTCTCCTGCGATTGCAGACATCCTGGCCCTCCGGCGCACGGTCTTGTCCACCGGCGGCCGCCCCCGGCCGTAAGCTAATCGATGCGGCCTCGCTGGTGTAGAGCAGGCCTGTCGCCGGGACTTGCCGCCCGGCAGACCAGCTTCTCTTCAATAGTCGGTTCATGAAGCGATGTGAGTGAACCGCTTCCTCAAGCCGCCAGGCGCTCCAGTGCTGCGATCAACACACGCCAGAATGGTTCCACCGAAGGCACTTTCACCCGCTCGTCAGGCGAATGGGGGAACTCGATCTGCGGCCCGAAGGAGATCATGTCCATTCCAGGGTATTTCTCTCCGATGATTCCGCACTCCAGGCCCGCGTGGACCGCGCCGACTTCGGCATCTTCGCCAGTCACTCCACGATAGACTTCTTCCATGACGGACAGGACCTCGGATGAGACGTCGGGTTTCCAGCCGGGATAGCCGTCTTTCTCCGCCACGTCGGCCCCTGCCAGGCTCCCGATCGCGCGGATTCTCTGCCGGACCGCGGCCAGCGCGGACATCACGGAGCTCCTCGAGCTCATGAGGATCTTGACCGCGTCAGGCGTCTCCGCGACCATAGCAAGATTCGTGCTGGTTTCCACGAGACCCTCGATATCAGGGCTCATACCGAGCACTCCGTGCGGAAGCGCCGTCAGCAGCTCAAGCACTCGTGCTGTTCCGGCATCGTCGAGCGCATCGGCTGGCGCGTCGTTCGCCTCGACAGTCCACGAGAAGCCCGGATCGATGGTCACGAGCTCGCTGCCAACGGATGCCAGTTCGGCTTCGAGCAGGCCGGAAATCCGCTTTGCTGCATTCGGGTCACACACGATCACCGCGTGTGCTTCACGTGGAATCGCGTTGTGCGCGTTCCCGCCGGCAACCGACGCGAGGCGAAGTTCCGATTCGAGAGAGGTGCCGTACAGGACACGGCTGAGCAGCCGCACGGCGTTACCGCGCTGTAAGTGAACATCCACGCCCGAATGTCCGCCCTTCATTCCTTCGACCCGGATCGCGAGCGCCGCCACACCCGCGTCCACGGCCGTGCGCACTACGGGCAGCGTGAGGTGCGTGTCCGCACCGCCGGCGCAGCCGATGGTCAGGACCCCCTCCTCCTCCGAGTCGAGGTTGATCAGCACACGGCCCTCGAGCAGGTCTTCCGCGAGTCCGCCCGCTCCGGTCAGTCCGGTTTCCTCGTCAATCGTGAACAGGAACTCCAGCGGCCCGTGAGCGATGTCGTTGGACTCCAGAATCGCGAGCATCGCCGCGACTCCGATCCCGTTGTCCGAGCCGAGCGTGGTCCCGTCCGCCTTCAGGTACTCTCCGTCCATGACGGGAATGATCGAGTCAGTCTCGAAATTGAACTCGGTGCCGCTGTTCTTTTCTTGGACCATGTCCAGGTGTGCCTGGAGGATGACTGCCGGGGCGTTCTCACGGCCCTGCGTCCCCGGTTTGCGCACGACGACGTTACCCACGGTGTCGACGTCGTACGACAGACCTGCTTTGTCCACGATCCCTGTGACGAAGGCTCGGGCCTGCTCTTCATGTTTCGAGCCTCGCGGAATCGTGAGAATCGTATCGAAATGGCTCCACAGTGAGGTGGGCTGGAGCTCGGAGACGAACGACATGAGCCTGCTCCTTCGCTGAACGGTTGGACTGCTCCGTAAAGGGTACGAAGCGAACCACCCGACGAGCCGGGGGGTCCGGTTGCGATGACGTTCCGGAGGATACAACGGACCGCACTCGCCGTCCACGGATCCGCGCCTGGAGACGATCGTGCTATCCGGCTAGCGGACCCCTTCACGAGGTGCCACCTTGGCCAGTCGCTTCGACGCGCTCCCGCGCCTGCGGGCCAGTCCACAACACCCCTCCGGGACCGATCCCGTGGAGGCTCCATGAGCGAGCAGAAAGACCTGCCGTACATCCCGGCATCCAGCCAGATGGCGGAACTCACGGTCAAGGCGGTAGTCCTCGGGGTGATCATGGCGATCGTCCTTGGCGCCGCGAACGCCTATGTCGGAATGAAGGCCGGTCTGACCGTGGCAGCCGCATTCCCGGCCGCGGTCGTGGCAATGGCGGTTCTTCGACCGTTCAACGGAACGATCCTCGAGGAGAACATCGCCCGGACAACAGCTTCCGTCGGAGAGTCTCTGATGGCGGGTGCGATCTTCACGATTCCCGCCTTTGTCATCACAGGCGCGTGGGACACGCTCCGCTACTGGGAGAGCACCGCCATCATGTTCATCGGCGGTGTGCTCGGCGTTCTGTTCGTCATCGTGCTTCGCCGCACCCTCGTGGTCGAAGCGGACCTGCCCTTCCCGGAGAGCGTTGCCGCGGCGGAGATCGTGAAAGCGGGCCAGGGCGGTCAGACCGGGGCGAAGTACGTGGTCGGAGGCCTCGGACTCGCGGCCGTCTGGGAACTGTTCAAGAACAGTAACGGGATTCCACTCATCAGGGAGAAAGCGGAGACCGTGATCGAGTTCGGTCGCTCGAGCGTCGAGGTGCTCGGCGTTCGCACCGAGTATCCCGGGGGCGGACTTTACGTCTCCAGTCCGGCGGCCTCACCGATGCTCCTGGGCGTGGGGTACATCATCGGTCTGCGACTTTCAGCCGTCGTATTCGCGGGCGCGGTGATCGGCTGGCTGTTCCTCGTTCCGCTGGCCGTGTTTCTCAATCCGGCGTTGTCGGTGGCGGCCGCGACCGGCGGCGGGCTCGTGGCGTTGTCGGAGGACGTGTGGTTCAACCAGGTGAGGCCGCTGGCGGTCGGAACGATGATCGTCGCAGCGTTCTACACGCTCTACAATCTGCGTGGCCCCTTGGTATCGGGAATTCGCAAGGCGTTCGGAGACATCGGATCGGCCGAGGGCGGGGTCGAACGCGAGCGCACCGATATCGACCTTCCGCTCAGTCGAGTGGCCCCGGCGATCGGGATCATGGCGATCGCCACATTTTTCCTCTACTGGTACTTCTCTCAGAGCATCGTCGGAGCGCTAATTCTCACCGTCGTGATGGTCGTGCTCGGGTTCCTGTTCGCTGCCGTGGCGGGATACCTCGTTGGCCTGATAGGCAACTCGAACAATCCGATTTCGGGGCTCACGCTCAGCGCCTTGCTGATCGCGGCCATTCTGATGGTCGCGATTGGTCTGACGGATGTTCATGGAGTGGCGGCCGTGCTGGGTGTGGCAGGCGTCGTATGCTGCGCCGCGGGCATCGCGGGGGACATGATGCAGGACCTCAAGGTCGGGCACATCCTGGGTGGCACGCCCTGGCGCATGGAAGTCGGTGAGATCATCGGTGTGATCGGCGCTTCCCTCGTGCTCGCCGTGGCGCTGAACGTGATGCACGGGGCGTACACGATCGGTTCCGCGGAACTTCCTGCGCCGCAGGCCGGACTCATGGCTCTCATCGCCAACGGCATCGTGGGCGGGGAAATGGCCTGGCCTCTGGTGATCGCCGGGATGTTCTTCGCGATCGGACTGATCCTGGTCGAAGCCCCTGCCCCGATGCTCATAGCGGTAGGCATGTACCTTCCCTTCTACTCGACCGCCGCGATTTTTGTCGGCGGCCTCGTTCACTGGGGATTCACGAAGGGGCTGGACAAACGGGGGGCATCGGAGGAGCAACGGACGGCTGCCACCAACCGCGGGATACTCATGTCATCCGGCTTCATCGCCGGCGAATCTCTCATGGCGGTACTGCTGGCGTTCATGTTCATGGGATCCGACTTCGTGCCCGCCCTGGCGCGCTGGAAAACGGCGCTCACGCCGACCGGCGAGCCGAGTTTCCTGCTCGGCCTGTTGATCTACCCGGTCGTCATCGGTCTGCTCGCGTGGCTCCCGCTGCGTGAGATCGCCGGCCCGGCGCGACAGAGGTAGGCGAGCCAGTCCGATGCTCAAGCGATTCAGGGGTCGACGGGAGGATCCGCTGGAGGGCGTGAATCTCCTCCATGTGCACCCGGTCCGTGAGGCGGAGTGGCACGACGAGGACGACATCGTCGTGCTGCAACGGAAACCTCCGCGGGAGAAGGGGCTCGCGGGCATCGGTGCTCGGGTTGACCACTGGCTTGGAACTCCCCGCCTCAAGCTCGATGCGACAGGCTCGTTCGCGTGGCGGCGGTTCGACGGAAACACGACGGTGGGTCAGGTGGCGGCCGATGTCCGGGAGACATTCGGAACGGAAGTAGAGCCCGTCGAGCAGCGACTCGGTGCCTTCGTGAGGTTACTCCGGAGGGAGCGCCTGGTCCGTTACGCCGAAGAACCCGAATGAGGATAGGGTTGATGTGGATCAGGGGCGCAGACCCACGCGCCCCTGATCCGTCGATACAGCAGACCTTCCAGCCTGGAATCAGCTGGCAGTCGAACTCACTTCTCT
>JBDGUZ010000105.1:0-9147 GCA_039585915.1 Gemmatimonadota bacterium | reverse complement strand
GCAGGAACACGTTCACGGCCAGAAGCAGTACGGTCGCGCCCTCGCCAGACCGCACGTCGGTGAACAGACGCAGGATCCGTTCGAATCGGCCGACCTCTGTGCGTCCGTTCGCCACCAGTTTCCACCTCCGATCCCGCCGCTCTGCCGGCCAGTGTTTATCGAGTTCGAGAATTGATTAGATTAGCGGGGCCACAGCGGAACCGCAGGCCCGCGAGCATTCCGTTCTACGCTGGAGGGGGAATCATGAGCCTATCGAGCCTGGCAGGTGCCACGACTCAGGCGATGGGAGAGTACTCAGGCCCGATCTTCGTGCGGGAGCTGTCCCGAAATCTGTTCAGGATGGTGGAGGACAACGTCTGGTACCTCGTCGGAGGCCTGGCCGCCGTGATCGTAGTGTGGCTTTACATCAGGCGCTGATCTTCCAGCGTCGACGCCACAGTCAGGGGGAGTTCGTTCGCACCGCGCAGAATTCGCCTTCCACCTCCGGTCCGCTCATGCCGCTCGCCCAGTCGCCACCGAAGGCGTCCGCCTCGATCCACCGTACGTAGAGCGCCGTGTACGCGCCGTCGAATCGGATGATATCGCTGCGATTGGCCTGGGGGCCCAGACGCAGAATTACCGATCCGGGACGCGCCGGATCCGACGGGTCGGGCGTGGTGAGAACGAGCACACCGGGAGCCACGATGTCCGTCGAGGAGGGGTTGCCGAGTCTGTGCGCGCCGACGTCATCCAGCTGGACGTCCGTCCAACCGTAGAACGGCACGCCGATAGAGTCACGGCGGACAAGAGTCAGCGTGCCAAACACCGAATCGCCGGCCAACGGCCCGAGACTCGCGGAAAGTACCAGGTAGTGTTCCCCTTCGAGGTAACCGACACGGTCCAGCGTCCGATCATCAGGCTCGCCAGCACGGCACGAGGTCATATCGAACGATCCGGGTGTGCCTGTCCTCTGACCGCTGCAACCGGCGATCACGAGAACAGCAGTCAGAACAGCCGCGGTGGCTAAACGTCCTGCTCGTCCACCCGCTCCCCGGGACCATGATGGGTTGCGAACAGCTGCTTCAAGGGGTCGATCCAGCACGCACCCTCCACAAGGCAGGATGTGCGGTCGATGGATCACGGTTTCTGTTCCACGATGTCAACTGTTCGGCCGGACTGATCGACGACAGTGATCGGACCGCGACGGATGTCATCGCGCAATTCATGAGCTGAGGACGGCTGGTCCGATACCAGATTGAACGAGATCCCGAATGGGTCCGCCGCGGCGGCGTTGACCTGATAGCCCATGTCTCGCAGTGACTCGACGGTGACCAGGCTTAGCGGGTTCCCGGAACCGGCGATCCATGCAGTCATGAGTTCATTCGTGAAGATTGCATCGCGCCAATGCCCGTTCAGGCTGCCCGCTCCAGCCACCGGATCCGGTGTCTGGTTGTCGTTCTCGACCGGCACCTTGGCACCGGCAGTGTAGTCAGGACTGCTTACGTCATCGAACGCGGCAACAGCGAACGCACCATCGAAATGCGTGTCATTACTGGGTACTGAATCGGGAGCCGTCGGACTCGCCGGATCAGTCCGGTTATTCAGGAAGTCGAATATCACGGTGCCACCACCGAGATCCCTACTCCATAGAGTTCCGAATCCGAGCACATGCCCCATCTCGTGCAGCAGAACATCTGCGAGCATCCCATTGGACTCCATCGTGGCAAGATCTGCCGTGTCGAACTGCATGACGCCGAGCACCGGAAGATAGTCGTTGTTTCGAATCCAGCAGGGTCCCGCCGAACCGAGAATGCCGCCGGATCCATCGATTGGCACGAACGAAACATAGATCACCAGGTCGTCCACCAGTTCGTCGAGGGCAGGCGTTGGAATGCCGCACGCGTTGGCGGGAAGCTGTACCTGTGTCTCCAGCAGGTCTCCGGTGACCAGCTCCTCCCACCGTGCTACCGCGTTGTCAATCGCACTCTGCTGGCTCGGAGTCAGCGAAGATCCGGGCGAGACACGCACTTCGATCTGAAAACCGGCCTGCACCGGCGTACTGAGGCTGAACGATTCGATGGCCGGGTCCGAGTTGTTCCCCGCGTCGTCCGACACCACGAGGGAAACCGTGTACGGGCCACCCGTCGTATACAAATGCTGCGGACTCGGGTCACTCGACACCTCGCCGTCGCCGAAGTCCCAGTTCCATGTCTCAAGGGTCCCGTCGGCGTCCGTCGAAGCATCGAAGAAGTCGCAGGTCAGCCCGGAGCAGTTGAATGTGAACGCCGCGTCAGGCGCGAGACCGGCGGGCGTCGTAATCCGAATCGAGACCGTTGCCGATCCGACCTGACCCTGTGCGTCGGTCGCGGTGAGCGTCACCACATGATCTCCAAGGCTGAGCGCCGTCGTCGTGAAGGACGTACCGGTTCCTATCGTCCCATCAATGCTCGAGTTCCACAACAAAGACGTTGCCGTGAGCGATCCATCCTCGGGATCCGTAGCGGAACCCGTGAATCCGATCTCCACCCCCTGGAGAAATTCCGTTCCGCCGATCGGTTCGGAAATCGTGACGGCGGGCGTCCCGTTCTGAAGCACGATCACTCCAGTCGATGACGAGCCGGCGAGCTCACGTCCGTCCGTCGCGGTAAGGGTGATCACGTGTTCACCGACCGAAAGCGCGAGCGTCGTCAGCTGCGCGCCGGTTCCAAGCGCCCCGTCCAGATCGGAGGACCAAGCGAGGCTCGTCTCCGGTATAGCTCCGTCCTCGGGGTCGTTCGCCGAACCGGTGAACTGGATCTCCTCACCTGCGAGAAACTGAGCGGCGTCGGCCGGAGACGAGATCGTCACCGCGGGCGGCTGGTTCTCGACGATGTCGATCGCCACCTGTGCCGAGCCGGTCCCGCCGGTGGGATCCGTGGCCACCAGAGTGATCGAATGCGAGCCGGCCAAGAGCGTGGACACGGTGACGCTCGATCCGGTGCCCAGCGTGCCGTCAATGCTCGACTGCCAGGTCAGGGCGCTGCCGGTCAGCGCTCCGCTTTCGGGATCTGTAGCCGATCCCTGGAACGTCACCGGATCTCCGACGAACGACTCGAATCCCGGACCCGGGGCACTGATGGACGCCACCGGTTGCTGATTCGGAGCCGTCGAGTCACCACACGCAAACGTGAGCGAAACCGCGAGCGCTCCCACGAATCCCTGCACCGACTTTCGCATTCCACACCTCATTGCCGCATAAGCACACCCGGGGCAGATCCATCTCCGAGTGCACCTCCCGAATCCGGAACGTGTCTCCCGGGATCACACAAGTGTCAATTCCGCAACGGACTCCGGCCGCGTCCGCCTGGAGGATCCGACTCGTGCCGGGATCACGCAGAGGAATCAGACCACCAGGAACGGGCAAGTCGCATTCCTCGCGCGCTTCGCGTGGCCCCGCTCGAGCACCACGCCTGTGAGCCAATCTCACGCGCGGCAGGTAAGTTGGCCATTCGCCGGATCACCAGTTCCCGGAGGGATACGCTGAAAGCGCGAGTTTCGATCCCCATCAGTGTGTACCTGTGTCTGCTCGCCGGCTGTGCGGAGGAAGAAACGCTGCCGGTCCCGGTACAGGATGCCGCGATCGAAATGGAAGCCGTGGAGCTCCTGTCGGCGCTGGCGGCGGATTCACTCGAGGGACGCCGCGCCGGATCCGAGGGCTCCCGGATCGCGGCCCGGCTGATCGCCGAACAGTTCGAGCGGGCGGGGCTCGAGCCAGCCGGAGACAGCGGATTCTTTCAGCGAGTTCCGCTGCGAGTCGTGAGCCGCCCGGCAGAGCGTACGAGAATCAGGTCCCTCCCGTCGTGGTCGGACTTCGACTCGCTTCCGCCAGCGGAGCGTGTGGTCGAGACCAACTTGATCGGCGTGCTTCCCGGCTCCGACCCGAAGCTCCGGGAGGAGTACGTGCTCGTCACCGCCCACTTCGACCACGTCGGGATCGGCAGGCCCGTCGATGGCGACTCGATCTACAACGGCGCTGACGACGACGCCTCGGGCGTGGTAGGCCTGATCGAGATCGCTCGGGCCCTGGAATCAGCCCCTCCCCGCCGAACGATCGTGTTCGCGGCGATGGCGGGCGAGGAGCTCGGGCTGCTGGGCACTCGCTGGTACGTCGGGCACCCGGCCGTTCCGCTGGCCGCCACGGTCGCCGCACTGAATCTCGAAATGGTCGGTCGGCCCGATACAGCCATCGGTCCCGGTCGCGCCTGGCTGACGGGGTACGAGCGCACGACTATGGGCTCGATTCTCACGGACGCTGGCCTCGCCATCGACCCGGATCCCAGGCCCGGTCACGGCTTCTACGAGCGCAGCGATAACATAGCATTCGCGCGGATGGGGATCCCGGCACACACGCTGTCCTCGTTCGGAATGCACTCCGACTACCACTCTCCTGACGACGAGGTCGAGCGCATCGATTTCGACCACCTGGACTCGGTAATCGGCACGGCGGTCGAGGCGGTGCGGATTCTCGCGGACGGACCGACACCGGAGTGGAGTCCGGGCGGGAAGCCGTAGCCGCTGCACCCGGCCGGGCGCGTAACGGCCGAAATCCCGCGAATTGGCACGTTCAGTGCAAAACTAAGGCATGTTCCGGCACTCGTCTGTGTTCTCGGGCGGGAGCTTGAATCTGTTGTTGATTATTGGGATACAGCCGTCACAGTTGTCGACGGCAAGTCCTTGGAACGTCGATCGAGGCTCGGCGCACCGGGACGGAATTTCCCGCAGATGGTACAAAGGGTCCCATTTCACGGGTACGTCTACCGGAAATCGGGACGCCAGAATTGCCGGCATAGATAGATATACCAAGTCGGATCCACTTCGAACGTGAACTCGATAAACCCGGGGATTCGAGACGTACCCGCCGGTCACGGCATTCGGTGGCGTGCATCCGGTTGACGGCCCGCGAGACCGTCCGGCCCCCTCTCTAAGGGCGGCTCTCGCGATACAACCCCTCGTGCGGGAGGACGGTATGCGCAAGTTAGTTACCGCTGGAGCCCTCGCTCTGGTCATGGCCCTGTTTACGGGGTGCAGTGAGCAGGCAACGGAGTCGCCGACGGAGCCGCAGTTCGGAAAAAAGAACAAGGTCACATACGATTGCGCCGACCACGGGCTGCAGGACCAGCTCGAAGCCCTGAACGAGGCGGCCGAGTCGATCTTCATGAGTCGGCCGACCATCAAGGGTGCGCTGTCGAACATCGACAACACCGCCCGAAAGGTGTGCGTGGTCCAACCCAACTACGAGGCCGCGCTTGAGCAGTACTGGGAGCTCGAGATTCTCGTGAACGGGCAGAACATCTCCAAGCTCCGAGGCGGCGAGGTCGCACGGCAGGCGTTCCTGAACATGGCCTATTCGTTCGCGACGGGTGGCGACTACAATCCTGGCTTTTCGATTCCGCCAGAGGCGCTCGGACCGGACGGCGGCCTGTTTGTAGTTCCGACACCCGGCGATATCCCGGCAGAAGGTCTGGAACTCGTGGCTGGGAGCTTCGAAGGTGCTTTGAGGATTTTCCCTGGCACATTTCCGCCGGAGGCTTTTCCGGTCACAATCGTTGAGTATCGGCTGCCCGACGATTACGACGGCTCAGGCGACGGCTATTCATTCGGCGGCTACATTCCGCTGCCTGAGATCTGGTGGTTCGAGGCCAGCGCCCAGCCCGATCCGGAGGGACCGGGATTTGACGCCTGGGTGTGCCTGGTAGAGGATCTCGTGAACGATCCGTATCTGTACGATCGTTCCGTACTCGCCCATTCCCTGGATGGAGGCGGGGTCGAGCTGCTCGAGAAACTGCCGTTCGAAGACGCTCCTGCTGATCTCAACTGCGCGAATGCGGGACCGTACCAGGTCGCGGTTGGACCGACAGCGCCGAGTTGGCTGCAGCTTGCGGGCACCGTCGTTCGGCCGGTGCTGAAGGAGATCTTCGGTGTCAAGAAGCTCAACGCCATGTACTTCGCTGGTAAGGGACTCGGAGGACGAGGCGGCTCGCTGAGTCCGTTCTGGCCGGTGGATGCGCTCGGCCAACCCGAATTCGACGTCTCGTGTGAAGTTTCCGGCGGAATTGGCACGGTTTCTCTCGACGGCGGCGAGGCGCTTTGCGGTGCAGGGGGGTCGCTTGACATCGACACCGGAAATATCGCCATCTCAACGTTCGTTGGTTCAAAATCCTATCCGGCCGGTAGCGAGGTTACCGTTGCCACAAGTCCGGGTACAGGGTACGAGCTCGCTTCCCTCGTTGGATGTGATGGCGGTGTCACGGATCCGTGCATCGTCACGGTGAATGGGAACCGATCGCTGACAGCAACGTTCACGGTCATTCCCGGCGATTACGCCCTGACGCTTGCGGGCGGACCCGCGGCCGGTACTATCCTCGGGTATTACACCGCACCACGCGCCGATCCTCTTGGCGATGAAGACATCTCCTGCACGGTCGGACCCCACACCGTTGCTTGCACGCCGACCCAGCTGCCGGCCGGAACGACGGTTCGGCTGGTCGCTCAGCCCGACGTCGGATCCACCTTTGACGGCTGGTCGGATGCGTGCGAGTTCGCGGCAGGCAACGAGTGCTGGCTCGCGATGTACGAGGACAAGGCTGCGACCGCGAGCTTCGTGGCTGTTCCAGCGACGCTGACGCTCACGGTACCAGCGAGAGTTGAGGTCACCGATGGAGCCTCGTTCACGTGCGACGGTGGGCTAGAAGGAAACACGTGTCAGTACGACTATGGAGTAGGCGATACTGTCACGCTTGAAGCCGTTGTCTGGCCAGAAGCGCAGGGCGAGTTATGGCTCGGAGGAAGCTGCGCTGAGGGCCAGTATTGAAGAACGTGCACGACGATCATGTCTGACGACCAGGAGATCATCCTCGAATTTGACATTCCCGTGTAGGCTCCTGGTTGCGAAGCCCGGGATTCACCGGGTAGGCGAACGAGAGGGGCGGCCCGATCGGGCCGCCCCTCTTCTGTTCTCGCCTCGGAGTGCCCAGTGCGATGTCGAATTCATTCAGAGGACTACGTCCCCGCCAGCGTCCTGTACCTCGGCTCCTCCCGCAGCGGATCGAACCACCAGTGGTCCACCTCCGACGGGTCCTTGCCGCTCAGAGCCATGTACTCCGAAAGCAAGTCGAGAGCCAACTCGGTTTCACCGGTCAGCGACCGGACGAATGCCTCCATGTAGACCAGGTCCTTGATCGGATCGAGATCTTCGTCGGCACGTGAGCCCTCGGCGACGGCACCGGCGCTGTCCGCGAGGCCGGCTCGCGCCAGCACGGCGGCCATTCCCATCCCGACCCAGCGGGAATAGAACTCTTCGTCCTGCGGGGAAAGCGTCCGCTTGTAAGCTTCCGCCAGCACCCAGGCGCTGTCCACATCCACGTCAGCGCCTTCCATCGTCATATTCCAGAGCCCGCACTCGATCGCACGCTGGTTGTCCGGGAAGCGCCGAGCCAGTTCGCGGCACCAGTGGTCGGCCTCGGGCTGGTCCTCGAGATCGTAGGAGGTCGAATACAACCGCCACAGGATGACATCCGCGTTTCGCAGATAGGCGTCCGCCTGGTAGGCACGAGAAGCCGCCATCTTCCCTTCCGCCACCTGGTCCTTATTCAGCAGAAGGTGGCTGAGGTAATCCCAGGCTCCCGCCTGTTGGGAATTCAGGGAAATCGCCTGTCTCAGGTCTGCTTCTGCCTGGTTGAACAAATCCTCCGCTGCCCCGGGATCGGGTTCGACGTCGAGAATCCACTTCCAGTACTCCAGTCGGCCTTTCAACTCCATTGCGTCGGCGTTCTCCGGCTCCAGGCGAAGCGCAATCCGGGCGTGGTCCAGACCTTCGTCGATCCAGCGCTCGGCATCGGCCTGCGCGGACATCCCCGCCATGCGGGATCGCGCAAACGCGAGCCAGCCCCGGCTCACCGTTGGCTCCACCCACTCCGGCGCTATGTACTCCGCGAGGGCCAGGAGAGAATCGGCCTCTTCGAGGCGTGACCAGGCCGCTTCCTTTCCGGTTTCGTGAAGGTCGGCTGCCTGGTCGCTGAGCGAGCGCGCACGCTGCATGAGCTCCCAGGCCTCTATGTTCTCCTCGGCGCCTCGCTGTCGCTCGATCAGCTCGATCTCCTCGCCCAGGGCGCCGCGCAGGAACAGCGCGACCTCGGTCGCAAGGTCGTCCTGCAGATCGAATAGCTCGGTGCGCGGGCGCTCGACGAGCGTGCGACCGAAAGTCTCGCCGGTCGCCGCGTTGACGAACGAGACACTTACGCGAATCCGGTCGTCCGACTGCGCAACAGTGCCGTCCACGAGCGTTCCCACGCTGAGAGCGCGCCCGATACTGTCCGGCGACACGACTTCGTCCCTGAACAGGGCGGAACCGTTTCGCGAGGTCACGGTCAGGGCCGGCACGGTTCCCAACTCCGTGATCAGCGTCTCCGTCAGGCCCGCCGCCAGGTACGGCATTTCTTCCTGGGGACTTCGCGGCTCGAAGTACAGTACCGCGATTCGTCGTGGATCCTCCGTCTCCTCCAGCGCGTCCAGGGCTGATTCCCGGGTCTCCCGGGCTTCGTACGCCTCGGGGTCGGACGTGGTCAGCTCGGCAATGTCGAAGCCGGCCACCAGAAACAGGAACCCGGCCGCGATCGCCAGATTTCCGCCGATCGTGAGAAAGTCCGCCTTCGTCCACGCGTCGGGGCCCGGCGCACCATGATGCCACGTCACCCACACGACGGTCGGCAGCATGAGCAGCAGTAGCGACACGACGAAGCTGGAGAGACTGGACGACAGCCCGTACTGGTTCACCCCCCAGTCCACGAACTCGAGAAAAGCCCACGAGACGGCGAGGTAGACACCTGTAATCTGCGGCACCCGCCGATCGAACGCCTGCCGGATGAATCCCCGCTTCTTCCGGCCTCCCGGAAGCGCCGCGGCCTCCGGATCCAGCAGCAGCCGGTACACGCGGACCGGCTCCTGGATGTTCTTAACTGACCGATGTCCCAGGTCCTCGAACCCGAGCTCAACCTTTCCCTTGACCTGGTTGAACGCGCTTTCCGAGATGAACGCACCGCCCGGGTCGGCAAGTGCTTCGATCCGGGCCGCCATGTTCACCCCGTCGCCGTAGATGTCGCCGTCTTCGACTACGATGTCGCCGACGTTGAT
>JBDGUZ010000104.1:0-9274 GCA_039585915.1 Gemmatimonadota bacterium | reverse complement strand
GAAGAAACTGACCCGCCGGTCAGGCCGACAGCCTCGGCCGCCTCGAAAAACTTTCCAGCATCGCGCGCAAGTTGGGGCAGGAAGCGGGCCACACTTGCGGTGTTCCGTAAATTTACGGAGGAGGGGCGAAACTCAGTAATATTACTGACCTTACGCGCACTGTACGTGACTCCGCACCGGGGTGAACGGAGAGACCCTGTCGGTCGATTTGGTCCCGTTGGTGACGAAACGACTCAGCCGGTTACCGGCGGAGGAGTCAGGGCCAGCCAAGCCGCGAGCAGGATGATACCGGTGAGAAACACGATCTCGATTCGTACGGCCAGCCGCAGCGGGCCCTGGTCCCCGGTCTGCACGAGCCCTGGAAGTGTCATCCATCGGTGCCACGCCCCGAAGCCTATCATCAGGGTCAGTCCCAGTGACTTGGCGATGAGCAGCAGTCCGTATCGCGTGGTCAGGAGGTTCCCGATTCCGCCCAGGAATAGCAGGTCCTGGAGCAAGGCGGTTCCGATGATCACGCCCACCGCCAGGAATACGCGTGACGAGACCCGGCTGGCGACCTGCGGATAGCGCCAGCCGCCGTCGGCTTTCTCCGGGTGGTCCGGGAGGACGGTGAGCAGCAGGACGCCCCCGATCCAGATCGCCGCGGCCCCTAAATGCAGCCCGTTCGCCGGGAGAGCGAGCGACGGTTCGATGACCGCGGAGTGCCCGGAAGCCGCTCCGAGGATGACCGCGACCATCGCCACGAACCCTGCCAGCCGGCCCGCCCGCGCGCCGCCTGCCAGGAAAAACGCGAGCCCGGCAAGCAGCACCCGGCTGCCCTCGATCATGCCGGTTCGGGTTCGCACCGCTGCTACGAGGCCCTCGATCACTCCCACGCCGGCCGGTCGCACGTCTCCCAGCCAGTCGAGGTAGTCGAGACCCAGCAGAATGGTCGCGAGCAGCGCGGCGGCGGATGCCGCGCGCAGTACACGCGGCTCCCGCACGAGACCGCTGCCGCCGGCGAACCACAGGACACCAGCGGCCGCGAGAAGACAGGCGAGACCCAGTCCGCGGAACAGGGTGCGACGCAGCGGCGGTCTGTCGACTTCGGGAGAAGCCGACTCCGAGACTCCCGGTTCGCCAGGCGACTCGGATTCGGCCGCCATGCTCGTATCACCTGCGGTTTCCACCGGCAGAATCCGGGACTCGGATTCGGGGACGACTTCAAATCTGATCACGCCGTCCGCCGCGTGTCCGTCCACCGATACCGTAGTCCATTCGAGAGCGTAGGATCCGGGATCCAGGGCCGGGAGATCTGCCCGGACCACGTGGGCACTGTCAGGCACGCCGATGGCTTGCACTACCGTGGAATCGCCTGACGGGTAGCGAAGCAGCAGGCGAGTAAGAGAGGGTTCGACCGGCCCGGAGAACTCGAACCTCGCCCGCGGCAGGGGGCTGGTGAGCAGCTCCCCTTCGGCGGGAGTCGATGCCTCGAGGCGTGTATGGGGGCGGGTGCTGTTGTCTCGGCGGTCCCCGTCGAATTCCGATCCGGCCGATGCCGCTGTAGGCGGGCCCACGAGACACACGGACAGGAATAGTGACGGCAGCACACTACGCTGGAATGTCATGGAACCCGGTCTCTCCACTATCCCTGAATCGATTCCGATCACCCGCCGGTGGCGCGTAGATCGTACAGGCAGAATCGCCTTCGGGCAAAGTCGGGTCCAGGGAAACCGGGGGAACCCGCAGGCTCGGATCGTGTTTGCTGAATGAGTCGCCGAGGATCTTCCCGAGGAGGTATTACGTGCTACGAGCCCGTCGCTCGTTCGGAGCAGTGTGCGTGATGGTCGCGTCCAGTTGGGTCGCAGCGTGCGGTGGAGACAGCACGCCGGCCGGACCCGCGGGTCCTGCTGACCCGTCTTCCGCCCCGGATCTCGTGTTCGATCCGGCGATCGTGACTCTCGGTGAGGCGCGCACGGAAGCGGTCCTCATTCGGAACAACGGCGACGCAGCTGCCGGTCCGATCCTGCTGGTGGCGGGCGCAGTACGGTCGAGTGGCGGAGGAGCGATCCCCGGGGCCAGCCTCTCCGTGTCTCCTTCCGAGGTCGCGACTCTGAATCCGGGAGATTCACGCGACCTGTCGTTGTCCCTGACGCTCCCCGACGGACTCTCCGGCGGCGACTACGATGTGAGTCTCGAGGCGAAGGTCAGCGGCGCGACGCTGGCCTCGCTGGGCTTGGTGTTCTCGGTGGTTCCACCCGGAGGAGGTCCGCTGGTCGGCTCCGTTTCCATATCCGGTGATGCCAGCGAGGCGGTACAGGGCGACGTATTAAAGTTCTCAGCTGATGTTCGGGACCCGGACGGAGACCCTGTGGCCGGCTCGGCAGTCTCGTGGCGCGTGATCCCGGCCAACGCCGGCTTCGTCGCCGGAGATGGCAGACTCGTGGCGTACGAGACGGGCAGCCTGCAACTCGTGGCCGAAGCGCAGGGTGTGGCCGACACACTGGAGCTGTCGTTCGCGGCGCGGCAGGTGCCGACCGGCGGATTCCAGGTCGTGGGCAACGGGGAAGTCGGGAGTCGCTACAGCTCCGATCACTGGGAGCATGGCACGACCGCGTATACCGGGACCTGGGGCTGCCGGAATGTGCCCGGGGGTGCGTGCGGAGATGCCCTGCTGGTGTGGGATATCTCGGGTTCCGGAGGTCCTGTACTGGTAGACTCGGTGATCGTGGACGCGCGGGTCGTCAACGACATCAAGGTGAGCGCCGACGGTCGGCGCGGCATCCTGACGCACGAGCACTCTGACGACATGCAGAACGGGATCACGCTGCTCGATCTCGCCGATCCCCGCCGGCCGCAGGTGATCGGGCGGTTCGCGGCTCCCGACCTGTCGCCGGGCGTGCACAACGTGTGGATCGAGGGAGACTACGCATACCTCGTAGTGGACGGGACCTCACCTTCATCAGGACTACGGGTTCTGGATATCTCCGATCCGTCGGCGCCACAGATCGTCGCGTCGTTCTATGGTGGATCCAGCTTCCTGCATGATGTCTACGTGCGTGACGGCCTGGCATTCCTGTCGCACTGGGACGCCGGCCTGATCATTCTCGACGTGGGCAACGGGATCCGGGGTGGTTCGCCGACCAGCCCGCGGGAAGTGAGCAGGATCCGGATTCCCGGATACCTGGTGCACAACGCCTGGTACTGGCCGGACGCCGGTTACGTGTTCCTCGGGGACGAGATCAATCTGCCGGGGAAAGTGAGGATCGTGGATGTGCACGATTTGTCGAACCCGGTCGAGGTGGCCTCGATCGCACACATCGGCGCGGCGCCCCACAACTTCTGGATCGACGAAGACCGGGGGATCGGGTACTTCGCCTGGTACGAGGCGGGGGTGCAGGCGTTCGATCTCACGGGGGAGCTGCTTGGCAGCCTCGAGCGCCAGGGTCGGTCCATCGCGGGATCCGGGTACGCTCCGGGCGGCGCCTGTGTTACGACCGAGCAGCAGTGCGCCTGGGCGCCGCAGCTGCACGTCGGAAAAATCTACGTCTCGGACATGAACACGGGCCTGTGGGTGCTGGAACCGCAATTCTGATCCGGCACGCGGCTGTCCTGTTCGCCGTCGGACTCACCGCAGCGGCATGCGGTGGAGACGGGTCACTTCCGGTCGAGGACCCGGGGAACGCCGCCGTGTACGTAGCGGTCGCCGTGTCCGACGAGGTCCTGAGGTTCGATCCCGAATCCGGCGCCCTCCTGTCTCGTATTTCACTGGACCCCCGTCCTTCGGAGAGCGACGAGCCGCACGGCCTGGCCGTTGCCCCTGACGGTCGCCACTGGTATGCGACTCTCGCGCATGGCGATCCGACGCTGTCGAAATTTGACCGGGCGGGTGATCGTCGAGTCGGACGCGCTCGTCTTTCGTCGGCCGGGGCGGCGAGGGTCGAGATCGATCCGACGGGAGAGTTCGCGTTCGTGGCCGACTACGATCGCGCCCGGCCCGGAGAAGATGGCGAAGTCCTGGTGATTCGACTGTATGATCTCGAGGTCGTCGCCCGCAGCCGCGTATGTCCGGGCCCGCACCATGCGGCGCAGAATCCCGCGTCGGGGCAGATTGCCGTCGCGTGCAGCCTCGGTGACGAGGTCGCTCTTCTCTCCGGTCCGCGCCTCGATCCGGCCGGCCGCTTCCCGGTGGACGCCGAGCCAGGTGACCCGGGATCTCCCGGGTTCAAGCCGCTGAACCTGGCCTGGTCACTCGACGGAGACAGGCTCTACGTCGCATTGCACCTGGCCGACCGCGTCCGCGTGTTCGACTCGAACGGGACGATCGTGGGTGATGTCCCATCCGGCCGGCGTCCGGCCCAGATCGCGCTCAGCCCGGACGGGAAGACGCTGATCGCGGCGAATCGCGGTGACGGGACCCTGTCCCTGATTGACACCGCGACGCTGCGGGAGCGGTCCAGGCTGGATCTCGGGGCGGCACACCCGCACGGCGTGGCATTCAACGAGTCCGGCACGCGAGCGTACGTGACCTGTGAAGGTACCCCATCGGAACCGGGGAGGCTGGTCGCCGTGGAGCTGGGTAACGATCCGCCGGCGGTCGCCTGGTCGGTCGAGACCGGCTCCGTTCCACTGGGTGTCGTCTGGGCGCCGGCGGTCAGGTAGCGCGTCGGGCACGGGCGATGGACCGCTCGCCCGTGCCCGACGCATCAGACGTTAGCCAGCGCCCGCTCGAGAAGGGCCTGTGCCTCGTCGGCCACGTCTTCGAGTCCTTCGGCGTCCGCCACCGTCATCATCACGCTCGGACGGGCAATGGCCACCTCGGAACCGGAACAGGTTTCCGCCACCACGACGTTGCAGGGCAGCATGAGACCGATCGTGTCCTCCGCCGAGAGAGCGCGGTGAGCGAGCGGGGGATTGCAGGCTCCGAGGATCACGTACGGCCGAAAATCGACGTCGATCTTCTTCTTCAGCGTTTCCCGCACGTCGATGCGCGTGAGAATTCCAAATCCCTCCTGCTGAAGCGCCGCCTCCACCCGCTCCACGGCATCTTCGTATCCGACGCCGGGCAGGGGTCGATACATGCCGAAGTCGTTTTCTTTCATTGATCACCATCCTTCGGGTCTGTCGCGTGTCTGATTCGACGCCGGATCACGGTCCGACCTTGCGTGAGCGCCCGTGTCGCGGTCCCTTTTCAAGTGTGAAACGGTCCCTGCCCACCCTCCTGATCGCGGTCCTCGCGGCCTGCTCCTCGAACCCCGAGCCGCTGACGTCCGTGTCTTCGGGCTGGACCGAGAAGGGCGAAGCGTCCTGGTACGGTCCCGGCTTCGATGGGAAGCAGACCGCGTCCGGTGAAGTCTACGACATGGAGGCGATGACCGCCGCCCATCGACAGCTTCCGTTCGGCACCCGCGTGAATGTGCGCAACCTCGACAACGGTCGCGAGACGGTCGTCCGGGTCAACGATCGCGGACCGTTCGCGCACGGGCGGATCATCGATCTGTCGAAGGCGGGAGCACGCGCGATCGGCATGCTCGGGACGGGCGTGGCCGAAGTACAGCTGGAAGTCGTCGGCGCACCGCCCGCCCTCACATGCAGTCATGTGCAGGCCGGGGCATTCGCGGATCCGGAGAACGCGGAGGACCTTGCGAGGCAGATCCGGCGCCGGGGAGAGACCGTCCGGGTCGAGCGCGGGGGTGACGGGTTGTCACGGGTGCTGATCGGGCCGTTCTCGGACCAGAAGCAGGCAGAGAAGATTCGAGAGCGCTATGGTGGAGCGATCCGTCCGTGCGGTGGATTCTGACTGATATGGGCCGCAACCAGAAACCCGTGGCGTACGGTCGGGTATGGTTCGGAGCCGCACGGAACGGCGGGAGCGAGCGGGTTCAACGGGTGGGTCGCACAGGACGCGACCCGTGGTGTCGAGGGAGAATGTACATGACGTGGAATCGACGTGGTGCCCTTCCGTTCCTCGTGGCCGGCGGGGTAATCCTCGCCACGCTCGGACTGCCATCCCGGGCGGACGCCCAGTACTTCGGCCGAAACAAGGTCAACTACGAGACCTTCGACTTCAAGATTCTGAAGACCGAGCACTTCGACATTTACTACTACGAAGAAGGCGCAGAGATCATCCCCGACGCCGCCCGGATGGCGGAGCGCTGGTATGCGAGGATCTCGCGGTTGCTGGACCACCAGCTCTCCGGGCGTCAGCCGCTGATCCTGTACACGAGCCACCCGCACTTCGAGCAGACCAACGCGATATTCGGGCAGATCGGAGAATCCACCGGCGGTGTGACGGAGGTACTGAAGAACAGAATCATCCTGCCGCTCGCCGGACCTCTGGATGGATCCGACCATGTTATCGGCCACGAACTCGTGCATGCCTTCCAGTTCGACATAACGAGCGTTTCCGGAGACGGGGGGGTCGGTTTCCGCGGTCCGACGGCTCTGATGCTTCCGCTGTGGTTCATCGAGGGAATGGCCGAGTACCTCTCCATCGGACCGGTGGATCCGCACACGGCGATGTGGATGCGGGATGCCGCCGCGGGCTGCTGTGGTCTTCCCACGACGACTGACCTGTCGAACAGCTGGGAGTTCTTCCCGTACCGTTGGGGCCAGGCGTTCTGGGCCTTCGTGGCCGGACGGTGGGGAGACGAGGCCGTCGGCAAGGTGCTCCAGGTAGCGGGGCGCTCCGGAAACCCGGAAGGCGCGCTCGAGGTAGTCCTGCAGACCTCGATCGCCGAGATCAACCGCGAGTGGCATCAGTCGATCTATGAGGCCTATGCATCCGTGGCCACGCGAATCGTGGACCCGTCACTGGTCGATCAGCGACCTCCTCCGCCCGATCTTCGGGATCCGCTGTTCCCTGATGATGTCCGGGATCAGCCTCCCGAGGACCTGCCGGACCGAGCCGAGCTGGAGGAAGTCTCCCGACGTGTGCTGGAGCAGCAGCACCACGGGGCACGTGAGCTGATGTCGGACCGGACAGGGTCAGGCAGCCTCAACCTCGGCCCGGCGTTGAGCCCGGACGGAAGCCGGATCGTCTTCCTGTCGGAGAAGGACCTGTTTGCGATCGAGATGTTCCTGGCGGACGCGGAGACCGGGGAGATCATCCGTCGGATCACCAAGAATGCGACGGACCCACACTTCGAGAGCCTCCAGTTCATCAATTCCTCGGGCGCCTGGAGCTACGATGGGACCATGTTCGCCTTCGGGTCCGTTGTCAGCGGGGATGCGGCGCTCACCGTCCTCAACCCGGAGAACGGCGACAAGATCGTCGAGCATCGGTTTCCCGATCTTGGCGAGATCTACACGCCGACCTTCTCGCCCGACGGGCGGAGCGTGGCGTTCGCAGCGATCGTGGGTGGGTTCACGGACCTGTTCATAGCGGATCTCGAGACCGGCGACCTGCGACGCCTGACGAACGACCTGTATACGGATCTGCAGCCCGCGTGGTCACCCGACGGAGCAGCGATCGCGTTCGTCACCGGCCGGTATTCCACCGACCTTCAGACCCTGGCGTTCGGTAACTACCGGCTCGCGGTGATCGATCCCGATTCCGGGGAAATCCAGGCGCTCCCGGTGTTCGGGAGGGGAAAGCACATCAATCCGCAGTGGTCCCAGGACGGACAGGCCCTGTATTTCGTGACCGATGTGAGTGGGATCAGCAACGTGTATCGGTTCGACTTCCGCGGCGGGGACCTGTCGCAGATCACCGACCTGATCACGGGCGTCAGTGGAATCACCGCCACGAGCCCGGCGATTTCGACGGCATCCCGCGCGGACCGACTCGTGTACACGGCGTTCGAGGGTGGTGACTACAATCTGTACGTCGTCGATCAGGAGATGGGGCTCGCGGGGATTCCGATCGAGGGAACGATCGAGGGAGTCAGCCCGGCAGTTCTGCCGCCGCAGGACAGGCAACCCGGCCTGATCTCGATCATGTTCGATGAACCGGAACTCGGATTGCAGGACACGCTGACGTTTACCGGTGCGGAATACAGCGCCGGCCTCAAGCTCGACTACGTCAGCCAGCCCCAGGTGGGCGCGGGAGTGGACCGATACGGCGCGTTCTTTGCCGGCGGCATGTCGATGTACTTCAGTGACATGCTCGGAAACCGGAACCTGAGCACCACCCTCAACGTCAATACGGCCTACGGGAGCTTTCTGAAGAGCTCCGCGCTGATCGTGTCATACGAAAATCGCCGCACGCGTTGGAACTGGTTCGTGGAGGGAGGCCAGATCCCGTTCGTCACCGTAGGATTCGAGGCCAGGGGCACGATCGGCGGAGAGTACCAGGAAACCGAGCGTCGCCTGTGGCAAGTGAGCCGGCAGCTGGTCACCGGCGTGGCGTATCCGTTCAGTCGGTCGAGCCGGTTCGAGGTGTCGGGTGGATATCAGAACCTCGATTTCTCGGACGAAAGGCGAATCACCACGTACGATGTCGTCACCGGGCAGGTGATCAACCAGGAAACCATCGATCTCGAAGCGCCGAAGTCGTTGAACCAGGGACTGTTCAGCACGGCGCTCGTGCACGACAACACGATCTTCGGCGGAACCGGCCCGATCCTCGGACAGCGGTACCGGATCGAGCTGTCTCCGCGAGTCGGGGACCTGAACTACTACGGCTTCCTGTTCGATTTCCGGAGGTACTTCATGCCGGCACGGCCGTTCACGTTCGCGACCCGACTGATGACCTACGGCCGCTATGGCAGCGACGCTGAAGCGACGTGGTCCGATATCGACCCAGAAGCACCACTCGGGTGGGCCAACAACCGCGTTCTGGCGGACCTGTATCTGGGGATACCGACCCTGATGCGGGGTTACAACAGCGGCTCATTCAGCACCGAGGAATGCGATTTCAACGTTGGCACGGGCTCGACGACCTGTAACTCGTACAACCAGCTGTTCGGCAGCCGGGTCGCCGTGGCGAACTTCGAGTTCCGAATTCCGCTGATCGGTTTCTTCGGCGTGATTCCGTCGCCGGGCCTGCCACCGATGGAAATCGCGCCGTTCTTCGATGCCGGCATCGCGTGGAACAAGGACAACGATCCGTCCTTCTCCTGTGGCTCCGATGAGATCGCCGGGCTCAACTGCCGGGAAATCGTTTCCAGCTACGGAATCGCCGCACGCTTGAACCTGCTCGGGTTCCTGATCATGGAGCTGGATTTCGTGCACCCGAACAACAGACCGGGCAAGGGCTGGTATTTCCAGTTCAACCTGATTCAGTCGTTCTGACGCGGGATTTTCAGGACATCCGGATCCGGTGAGCGCGATATCACCGGGGCCCGGGTGTCGA
>JBDGUZ010000103.1:0-9274 GCA_039585915.1 Gemmatimonadota bacterium | reverse complement strand
CCTCGGAACAACTCCCTCCAGGTGGTGCCCGCATCGGTCGATACGGACCACACCTGCAGCACCGTTCCGTCGTCCTGCGGATCCCATATGATGTCGTCCGTGACCGTGATGCCGTCCTTCCCCGGGCGCTCTCCGCGTAGCACCATGCGGCCGCGTGGATCGAGGCCGCCGTCCAGCATCAGAAGCCGTCCCTGGTGATCCACCCAGGTCTGGTGCCAGGTGCCGCGGACCGGATCGTAGACGTTAAAGCTCTCCCCGGTGCCACCGCCCAGCCCGGCCCATTCCTCGCGCAGCACGCACCCGCCGTGGTCTTTGGTGATCGTGTTCGTGCCCGCGACTTCTCCGTCTTCCGTCTTCACTTCCCACGTGCCGAGCCAGAAATCGAAGTGACCGTGCTCGTCCGCCGTGCACGCTGGTGGAGCGGTCTGCTCCTGCGCCGCGACCGGTGTCGCGGATACGATCGCGAAAAGCGCGAACAGAGTCGGCAGGGCCAGGCTCCGGGCCCCGGTCCCGCTCGTGTGAGGGGTTTTCGATTGGTGATCGTTCATGCTCAGCAATCCTATGTTCGCGTACACCGGCTCGGGATCGTTACCATAATATAGCCGCCGATCGAGATTTCGCTCTCGAGCCGGTCGGGTGCCCGCCAAGCCCACCCTCCGCTATTCGCCCACACGTCCTGTCGCCCGCCGGCCTGCAATCGAATATTCCCTGCACTCACGTGTAATTCTCTAGGTAACCGCGACGGCGGAAGCCCGCTGCCGCAAATCGAAACGGAGGCCTCCCTGGGCACCGAAAGGGCGGAGTTGGCCGAAGCCACGCTGATGATGCGCGCACGAGACGGCGATGCGGGAGCCTTCGGAGAGCTCGTGCGCCGGCACATGCGGCGCGCCTATTTCGCCTGTCTGGGGCTCGTCGGGTCGCACGACGATGCGCTCGACCTGTCACAGGAAGCGTTCACCAGGGCGCTGAGGGCGAGTTCGCGACTGGACCCGGAGCGGCCGTTCTATCCCTGGCTGTATGGGATTCTCAGACGGCTGTGCCTGAACCATCTGCGTGACGGTCGCAGCCGACGGGAGAAGCTCGTGGAGGCCGGGGCCTGGCTCCAGGACGAGGCACGCGACAGGGCCTCGCGATCGAATCCGGCGCGCACTGCCGAGCGGGACGAACTGAGGCTCCGTGTGGCGACCGCGATTCAAGCGTTGCCGCCGATCCAACGCGAGGTATTGGTGCTGCGGGAATTCGAGGGATTGCGATACCGGGAGATCGCGGAATTGCTGGAAGTCCCGGAGGGAACCGTGATGTCCAGACTCTACGCTGCGCGAAACGGACTCGCGGCGGCGCTGGGAGATGACCTGTGAACGACGACCACACGAAGGACCGGCTCGATCGGACCCGTGAATTGCTGATGCGGGCGCTCGATGATGAACTGACGCCCGAGGAGCAGAGCGAGCTGGATCTCCTCCTGGCGGACGACCCTGTCCTGTGCGCCGAGCGGGAACGACTCGGGCGCCTGAAGGAGGTAACGGCGGACATGAAACTCAGAACCCCCCCCGAAGATCTGTGGGATGGCTACTGGAACAGCGCGTACAGCCGCATGGAGCGGGGAGTCGGCTGGATTCTCGTGTCCTTCAGTGTCATCGTGGTCGGTGGCTGGGCGACGTGGCAGTTCGTCACGGAGCTGATCGCCGACACCGAGATGCCGCCGCTCATAAAGGCCGGCATCCTGGCGGGCAGTCTCGGAATCGTGATCCTGCTCGTGTCTGTGCTTCGCCAGCGGCTGTTCGTGAAGAAGACTGACCCATACAAGGACATCGTACGATGATTCTCACACCCTCTCCCACTCTTCCGGGCTATCGAATCGTCAGTTCCCACGGGCTCGTGCGCGGGAACACGATCCGCGCTCGGCACGTGGGTCGCGACATTACGGCTGCCCTGCGGAATCTGGTGGGCGGCGAAATCACCGAGTACACCAAGATGATGGCCGAAGCTCGCGAACAGGCGATCGACCGAATGATCGCCGAAGCAGAAACCATGGGAGCGAACGCCATCGTCAGTCTCAGGTTCGCGACCTCCTACGTGATGGGCTCGGCGTCCGAGATCCTCGTGTACGGAGACGCCGTCGTGGTCGAGAAGGAGTAGCAGGTCCAGGGATTCTCACACAACCGAAACGGAGTCGATCATGAATCGCATTCTCGGAGCGCTCGCTGCGCTCGTTATCGCCCTCGTCATACTTCCGTCCAGCGCGCTGGCCCAGGACACGCTCGCCGGCGACTGGGAATTGAACGTCGATGTAATGGGACAGAAGATTCCTCTCGTTCTTCACATCGTGGAAGGGGATGAGGGTTTCAATGGGAAATTCGACAGCCCGGAACAGGGCGGGTTCGACATTCCGATCATTGCCATCACGGCCGAGCACCCTGAATTCAAGATCGAGATGGAGACCGGCGGACCGCCGGCGATTCTCGAAGGGAAGCACGACGGCGACAAGCTGAGCGGGAAGTTTAGCCAGGCCACGGCCGAGGGCACATTCGAGGGCGCGCGACAGGTGGAGAAGAAGGCAGCCGAGGGAGAAGAATGATGCATCGCATCACCGGAGCGCTCGCCGCGCTCGTTCTCGCATTCGTCTTCCTTCCGACCACGGTGCTGGCCCAGGGAACGCTAGCCGGCGACTGGGACGTCCTCGTCGTCGCCACGGGACAGACGATTCCGATCGTCCTCCACATCGCCGAGGGAGACGATGGGTTCGAAGGAACCTTTGACGCCCCTTCCCAGGGCGGCATGGACAAGCCGCTCATCAGCGTCACCGTTGATCATCCCGAGTTCAGGCTGGAATTCGAGACCGGTGGTCCACCGGTGGTTTTTGAAGGGGAACACGACGGCGACAAGCTGAGCGGCACGTTCAGCCAGGGCGCGGCCGAGGGCACGTTCGAGGGGATCCGGCGAGCCGAAACGGATGCGGGCTCGGCCGACGGAGAAGGCGGTCGGTGACAAGCCGGACCTGCGGACTCCTCGTGGCACTGATCGCTGTCGTGTTCGCGGGACCGGGCCCGGTGGGGGCGCAGGATGCCCCCGGCATAGCTGGAAGCTGGGCCGGGGCGCTCAAGACCCCTGGCGGGACCGGAACGCTGCGCATTGTCTTCCACCTTGCCGAGGGCGCTGACGGCAGCCCGGATGCCACGATGGACAGTCCCGACCAGGGCGCCTTCGGCATCGCTGCCGGCCCGGTGACGATCACGGACGGTTCGATCCGGATCGAGGTCCCGGTGGCTGCCGGACACTTCGAGGGCACGATCGCCGAAGGCGGCCAGCGCATAGATGGGACCTGGAACCAGGGCGGCGCCAGTCTGCCCCTCGTCCTCGAGCCGTCGGAGGAAGCCGGTCCGAACCGGCCGCAGGAGCCGGAAGAGCCGTACCCGTACGAGGCGACCGACGTCAGCTTCGAGAGCGTGGCCGCCGGCGTGAAGCTGGCCGGTACGCTCACGATCCCAGCGGGGAGCGGACCGCATCCGGCCGTGGTGCTGGTGAGCGGTTCGGGGCCGCAGGACCGTGACGAGACGGTGTTCGGGCACCGACCATTCCTCGTCCTCGCTGATCACCTGACGCGCCGCGGCATCGTCGTTCTCCGTTACGACGACAGGGGAGTCGGGGAGTCTACCGGAGACATCAGCGTTGCCGTCACGCCGGACTTCGCCGACGATGCGGAGGGCGCCGTTCGCTACCTGGCGACGCTGCCCGCCGTCGACGAACAGAAGATCGGAATCATCGGGCACAGCGAGGGAGCGATCGTCGCTCCGATCGTCGCCAATCGCTCGGACGATGTCGCGTTCGTGATCCTGCTTGCCGGTACGGGCGTGAACGGTGAAGAGTTGCTCGTCATGCAGCTGATCGCGATCAACCGGGCCATGGGCGTAAGCGAGGAAGTGACGCAGGAGCGGTCCGCACTTCAGCGTGAGTTGCTCGGATTGCTGAGCAGCGTGCCGGACGACAGCACGGCGGCCGAGCAGGCGCGTGAGATCCTCGCGGGCGCCGGCGTGACCGGGCAGGCGGCGGATGGCCAGGTAGCGGCGTTGCTCAACCCCTGGATGCGCTACTTCCTTGTGTACGATCCGCTTCCGGAGCTGCGCGAGCTCCAGGTTCCGGCGCTGTCGATGTGGGGGGCGAAGGACATGCAGGTGCCGCCGGAGGGCAATCGCGAGCCGGTCGACCAGGCGCTGCGCGACAGTGGGAACCCGGATGTCATCTCGACCGTTCTTCCCGACCTCAATCACCTGTTGCAGACTGCGGAGAACGGCTCGCCTGCGGAGTACGCGACGATCGAGGAGACGATGTCTCCGATTGCCCTGGACGCGATCTCGGAGTGGATCGAGGCGCGCGTCCGCTAATTCTCCCCGTCCGGCCCGGCATCCGGGGCATCTCGATCCGATCCCGACCTGTCCCGGATCTCCTGGCCGATCTTCTTCGCCGTGAGCTCGATCGAGTCGAGCAGCACATCGCTGCCTCCTTCGTCGAGGATCCCGCCCCGTCGGAGATCTTCCGGATCATCCGGATCCAGCGGATCCCGTCCGGCGATCCCGTACAGCGCCAGCCAGCGCTCGAATCGTTCGCCCAGCAGCATCACGCGCTCGAACGACTCCCATTCCTCTCCCGATCGCGCCCGCTTCATGTCCAGCAGAAAGGCGAGAGCCGCCAGCGGCGCGAGGACGAAATCCTTCAGGCCATCGACGGCGAGCTTGACCTCGAACACGAGCAGCGCCCGGAACAACTGCGAGCGGCTGCCCTCGAACCGTCGAAGCTGGCCGAACGCCTCCTCACGGGCCGTGATCGCCCTCGACGCCGCGCTCGGGACAGGGCCGGATTCCTGTGGCGGGCGGTTCATCCATCGGCTCCGTGGTGCGAGTTCTGATCCCGGCGTTAGCTTCCGCCGCTGCGGGACACGCGTCCCGACAGTGCAGACAAACTACGGACCCGGACAGCGACAGGCAGAATCTTCGTCCGCCGGGTCCCGTTCCGGCAAGGAAGACCGATGGACGGCATGCACCCTATCGAGCAATCCACACCCCGGACGAGACGGGATTTCGTTCGACTTTCTGTGGCCGTGACCGGCCTCGCGGCCGTCGGCCGGATTCCAGACCTGGGAGCCGCAGAACCCATGTATTCGATCTCGCTCGCCCAATGGTCTCTGCACCGGGCCCTGTACGACGGTCGGCTGGACCCGCTCGAGTTTCCACGGGTGACGCGGGCCGAGTACGGGCTCCAGGCGGTTGAGTACGTGAATTCGTTCTACCGCGACCTCCCGGCCGGCTGGGTATCGGAGCTGAAGTCCCGCTGTGAAGCCGAGGGAGTGCGGAGTCTGCTGATCATGTGCGACGGCGAGGGGCGGATCGGCGACCCTGATCCAGCGGCCCGGCAGACCACGATCGAGAATCACGTTCGCTGGCTGGACGCGGCACAGGAACTAGGCTGCCACTCCATCCGCGTCAATGCTGCCAGCGAGGGGTTGCGGGAGGAGCAGTCCCGGCTCGCGGCTGACGGATTGCGCCAGCTGGCGGAGCGGGCCGAACCGTTCGGGCTGTCCGTGCTGGTGGAGAATCACGGTGGAGTGTCCAGCGACGGTGCATGGCTCGCAGCCACGATCCGGGCGGCCGACCATCCCGGGCTCGGCACGCTCCCCGACTTCGGCAACTGGCAGGTGTCGGAGTCCGAGCGGTACGACCCGTACCGGGGGCTGACAGAGCTAATGCCCCTGGCGCGCGCGGTCAGCGCAAAGAGTCACGATTTCGGACCGGACGGCGAGGAGACAGGGCTCGACTACGATCGCCTGGTCCGGATCGTTCGCGACTCCGGCTACGAAGGCTGGATCGGTATCGAGTACGAGGGTCAACGGCTATCGGAGCCCGACGGAATTCGGGCCACGAAGGCGCTGCTGGAGCGGACTTTAGCGGGCATAGCGACCACAGGAACCGAGGCGAAGGGGGATGGGACGTGACGACGCCGCCCGGGAATTACGGCGGGAACCATAGCGCGAACCACGGCGGGTACCACAGCGGGAACCAAGAGGCGGAGACGGAGCAGCCCCACGGGAAGTACCTCGCGTTCCTGTCGCTCGCCGCCCTGGGTGTCGTGTATGGCGACATCGGCACGAGTCCGATCTACGCGTTGCGCGAGTCGCTGCACGGGGCACACGGCGTCCACGCATCACCGGAGAACGTGCTCGGCGTCCTTTCCCTGATCTTCTGGTCCCTGATCCTCGTCATCTCGATCAAGTACCTCGGCTTCATCATGCGGGCCGACAACAACGGCGAGGGCGGGATCATCGCCCTGACGGCCCTCGTCATCCCGAGCCACGGCGAACCGAAGGGGTTCCCGAAGATCCTCGTGCTGGCCGGCCTGTTCGGCGCGGCGCTGCTGTACGGCGACAGCATGATCACGCCCGCGATCTCGGTGCTCAGCGCCGTCGAGGGGCTCGAAGTGGCGACACCCTTCTTCAGTCCGTACGTGATCCCGATCACGGTCGCGATCCTCGTAGGGCTGTTCTCGATCCAGTCGAGGGGGACGGCTGCCGTCGGATCGTTCTTCGGTCCGATCGTGCTCGTGTGGTTCCTGACCCTGGGAGCGCTCGGCGTGCTGCACCTGGCGGATTCGCCCGAGGTGATTCGAGCCCTGAATCCCGTGTACGGCGCCCAGTTCTTCATCCGGAACGGGATCCGTGGATTCCTGGTGCTCGGAAGCGTGTTCCTCGTCGTCACGGGTGGTGAGGCGCTGTACGCCGACATGGGGCACTTCGGTCGGTTGCCGATCCGACTCACCTGGTTCGCGATCGTGCTACCCGCCTTGCTGCTGAACTACTTCGGACAGGGCGCGATGGTCATCGCGCACCCCGAGACGATCGAGCAGCCGTTCTACCTGATGGCGCCGCGCTGGGCCCTGTATCCGCTCGTCGGGCTCACGACCGTGGCGACGGTGATCGCATCCCAAGCCGTGATCACCGGCGCGTTTTCTCTCACCCGGCAGGCCGTGCAGCTCGGCTACCTGCCCCGGCTCGAGATCAAGCACACCTCCGAGCGCGAGATCGGACAGATATACATCTCCGGCATCAACTGGCTGCTGATGATTGCGTCGATCGGACTGGTGGTGGGCTTTGGATCGTCGAGCCGCCTGGCCGCTGCCTACGGTGTGGCGGTGACCACGGACATGGTGTTCACGACCATTCTGTTCGCGTTCGTCGCGCGGAGCCGCCTTGGATGGTCGCGCTGGGCCATCGCGCTGCTGGTGATCGCGTTCCTGACGGTGGACCTCGCGTTCTGGGGCGCCAACCTGCCGAAGATCCCGCTGGGCGGGTGGTTCCCGCTGGTCGTCGCGGCGGGGATCTTCGTGGTGATGACGACATGGCGAAAGGGAAGGACCGTCATCGGCGCCCGGTTCAAGGAGCAGACGCTCCCGATCGATCTGTTCGTGCGGGAGATGACCCACAAGCCGCCGCACCGGGTTTCGGGTACGGCGGTCTACATGCACAGCGGTATAGCGACGCCGCCCGCGCTGCTGCACAACCTCAAGCACAACAAGGTACTGCATGAGCGGGTGATCCTTCTCCGTGTGGTGACGCAGGACATCCCGCACGTGCCCAGGTCGGAGCGAACCGAGTGCGAGTCGCTCGGGGCGGGGCTGTGGCGCGTGGAGGTCCGGTACGGATTCAGCCAGGATCCTCACATCCCGGCGGCTCTCGCCCAGTGTCCCCCGCAGGGCCTGGACTTCAAGCCGATGGACACGACCTACTTCCTCGGCCGCGAAAAACTCCTGGCCATCAAGGGCCCACCCATGCGCCTTTGGCGGGCCCGGCTGTTCTCCCTGCTGTCACGGAACGCGCTCGGGGCGACGACCTTCTTCCACCTGCCCCCGAACCGGGTGGTGGAGCTGGGAACGCAGATCGAGATCTGAGGAAGCGAGCGGCCGGCATCACCGACATGTCGCCGCCGCAGCGGACCGTTATGTTTCCTTCGATCGAGGCTCCCCCCTCGGCCCCACGTCACGCTCCGTTCGGAGCGAGGTGAGACGAGTATGTCGACGATCCGCCCGGAGCAGGGCTCACCCCCGGCCGAAGAAGCCGACGAGGATCTCCACTGGCCACAGGCTTACCGCCCGGACCGGGTCAACGATCGATTCGACGCGATCGTCATCGGCTCGGGAATGGGTGGTCTGTCCGCCGCGGCATTCCTCTCGAAGGCCGGCCGGAGAGTGCTGGTGCTGGAGCGGCACTACACGATGGGTGGGTTCACCCACACATTCCGACGCAAAGACTGGGAATGGGATGTAGGTCTTCATTACGTTGGAGAATTCCACACGAATGGCACCGATGCCAACCTGCTGATGCACGACATCAGTGAGGGACGGCTGGAGTGGGCTCCGCTTCCGGCGCGCTATGACCGGTTCGTGTTCCCCGACCGGCAGTACGACTTCGTGGCCGGGCGCCGGCATTTCGTGGATAAGTTGTCGATCGCCTTCCCGGAAGAACGTGACGCGATCACCCGGTACGTAGACCTGTGCGACCAGGTCCATCTGGCGGGTATGAAGAATTTTCGGGCGAAGGCGCTTCCGCGGTTCCTGGCTCCGCTGGCTCGCCCGATCATGTGCCGTGAATTCCTGAGCTATTCCGACCAGACCACGCTCGCTGCCCTGAAGGGGCTCACCGACGATCCGAAGCTGATCGGGGTTCTGACTGCGCAGTGGGGTGCGTACGGTCTACCTCCCGCCGAATCGAGTTTCGGTATCCACGCGATCCTGTCAAGTCATTTCCTGGACGGTGCGTGCTACCCCGTGGGCGGAGCCGGAAGTGTCGCCCGGAGCATCCTCCCTACGATCGAGGCAGCGGGTGGACGCCTGCTGGTCCACGCGGACGTTGAACGAGTCCTGGTCCAGCGAGGCCGGGCGCGCGGCGTTCGCATGACAGATGGACAGGAAATCCTGGCGCCGGTCGTCGTCAGCGACGCAGGCGTGGTGAACACGTTCGGTAAGCTCCTGGAGGACGGGACACGGAATGCTCTCGGTCTCGAAGCGCTCGTGAAGCAGACGCGGCCGTCTGTGGGCCACGTCTGTCTGTACGTCGGCCTGAACGAGTCCGCCGAGAGCCTCGACCTGGACCCGGCGAACCTGTGGGTCTACCCGGGCTACGATCACGATCGAACGGTCCGCGCGAACAGGGAGGACCCCGACGCCCACGCGCCGGCCGTCTACATGTCATTTCCTTCCGCCAAGGATCCCACATGGAAAATACGCCACG
>JBDGUZ010000102.1:0-9348 GCA_039585915.1 Gemmatimonadota bacterium | reverse complement strand
CAGTCCGGGTGACAGCCCCGCCGACGTGGTTGTATCTTGGCCGCCATGCAGACCACGCGAGATCTTCCAACACCGGCATTGCTGCTGGACCTGGACGTGCTCGAGGGCAACCTCAGGCGCATGGCCACCCGATGCAGGGAACTCGGGGTACGACTGCGCCCGCACGTCAAGACGCACAAGTGCGTCGAAATCGCCCTCGGCCAGCGGGAGCTTGGAGCGGCAGGAATCACGGTGAGCACGTTGCACGAAGCAAACGTGTTCGCCGACGCGGGATTCGACGATATCACCTGGGCTTTTCCGTTCATCCTGTCCCGGATTCCGGAGGCGGTCGAGCTCGCGGATCGTGTCCGACTCGGGGTCACGGTCGACTCGTTCGAGGCCGTCGAGGCGCTCGCCGCCACTGGCTCACCCTTCCGCGTGTGGCTCAAGGTAGACTGCGGCTATCACCGCGTGGGAGTGTCACCCGACTCGAGCGAGGCCGTGGCGATCCCCGCTCGGATCACGGAGTCCGGGGCACTCGAGTTCGCAGGCCTGCTGTCTCACTCCGGCAATGCCTACGCCGGCAGTTCGCCCGGGCACATCGCCCGGATCGCGCATACCGAGCGGGACGTGTTGAATCGCCTGAGCGTCCAGCTCGAGGAAACCGGAATTCACGTTCCTGATCGCAGTGCAGGCTCGACTCCATCGATGGCGCACGCCCGGGACCTGACGGGTGTCACGGAAGTCCGGCCTGGAAATTACGCCCTGTACGACTTCACGCAGGTCGCACTTTCGTCCTGCTCCGTCGGACAGTGCGCTGCGACAGTCCTGTCCAGCGTCGTCTCCTCCCGGAACGAAGATCGGATGTCGGTCGTGGACGCGGGCGCGCTGGCGCTCTCCGCCGACCCCGGGCCGCCTAACCTGATGATGGCGACGAAGGGCGAAATCCTCGCGGATGACCTGCGCGACACCCTGCGGCAGAACGCCAGAATCGTGTCTCTCTCGCAGGAACACGGCGTGGTGTCCGGCGCTCTCCCGGTGGGGTCTCGAATCCGGATCGTTCCCAACCACTCCTGTCTGTCTGTGGCCTGTTTCGACGCCTTTTTCGTGGTTCGGGGAGACGAAGTCCTGGACCGTTGGGCCATCCACCGGGGCCGCTGAACCCGACTGGCACGCAGAATGCTCCACATCGCACCGGAATCATCCGCATCATGCGAACGAACGGCTGGTGCGGTACGAGAGTAACGCCCGTGATTGCCGGAATGCCGGAGTCCGGGCTCAGCCGCGGTGGTGGCACCAGTGGCCCGAGGCGAGGGCACAATAGGCTTCTACAGTCTGCGCTACCTGTCGTCGGTGGCGGTCGCTACGCTTGCGCTCGCCATGGTCGCGTGGATCGTACAGGACCGGCAGCTGGCACTCGCCGCCGGGGTCATGGGCCTGTATGCGCTCCACCTGATCAGCATTCGCTACATCCTGGACAATCAGCAACAGCACACACTGGCTCTTCAGTCCCAGTGGGAGTTGCTTCAACGACTGGTCGATCCGGATGAGCCCGCGGACCGGGCAACCCGTGTGGCAGGCGGCCTGCACAACAGTGTCGAGCCCGTGCCCGGAACCGGCACGGATTCGCTCGAAATTCTCGACCCGCGGGCGAACGTCAGTGGCGAGGCTCCCTCCCCCGAACCTTCGGAAGAGCCAGGTTCCACGGATGCAGGTTCCCGGTCGTGGCCTCCGATCGGCCTCCCCCTGTCCCCAATCGATTCGGCACCGGATCTGGCAATCCCGCCGGGCTTGGATATGGCGGATCTTCCGGCGGTGGGAGTCGCCGCTGCCGAACTGTCAAACGGCGATCCGTTCGTCGTGGCAGAAGTCCCGATCCCCCGCCATTTCGCTCTCGGGACCGTCGCTCTGATTCGCCAGCTTCTCACGCCGCCGGAGGTGGCGCGAGTGCTGATGGAACAGCGACGACAGCCGGACAAGCGGTTTGCGACTCTCGCGGTCGAGATGGGCCTGCTGGTTGAATCACAGCGGGAAGAACTGCTGCTGGCACAGCAGGAAGGCCTGTTCACGGAAGAAGAAATGCGGCAGGCGCGAGAAGGGCTGCACCAGTTCCGCGAGTCCACGGCGAGAGCGCTGTCGGACCTCGACTGAGTCCTGCCGTCAGTCCCTCGCGCCGATCCGAATCCGCTGTTCGGCCGCCTTCATTGCCGGAACCCCAGTCAGGAGTGCTACTCCGAGCGTGATCCCGAATGCGAGGCCGATTTCTTCGAGCGTCGCCAGCCGGGGAGCGCGTCCCGGAAGACCGCTGGTCAAATAGCCTCGGAGCGCCCAGCCCTGGGCGACGACAACGAACCCTAGACTTCCGAGCGCTCCAAGCATGAACAGCAGTCCCCCGACCGAGGTCGGGATCTGGGCGGCGTTCTCCGACTCGAACTCAGGGTAGAACACCCCCCAGGCGAGCGCCTGCGCCGTAAACGCGAGGCTCAGACAAAGAATCGACCCTAGCGAGAGCAGGAACAGGGCGCGCGGTACCCCGAGCACGAAGTTCGTCATGATCGTGAGCATGAGCGCCATTCCGGTCAACGGAACCGCACCCGTCCAGAACTTGGACGCCAGGATCTCCGACGCCGGGACCGGAGAACTTCGCAACAGCCACAGGGTCCGGCCTTCCAGGCTGAACGCCGGAAACACGAATCTCGCGGCGATTGCAGCGAGAACGAACCCGGTGAGAGCAAGGTTCAGAAACAGCACGAGAGTAGTCAGATAACCGGAGATTGTCGTTCCGGCTCGAACTGGAAGCGCGCGCATGTTGTAGACGTAGACGACCACGAGAACTGCGAGGATGATGAGTTGCGACCACTGCGTAGGGTCCCGGAAGAACGACCGGACGTCCTTCAGAATCAACTCTCGACGACGAATGCCGAGGGGAGTCAGGAACCACTCGAGTCCCTTCCATCCCGCAGTGCGCGTGAGCCGGTTCTCGTCTCCCTCCTGTGCGCGTGTGAAACAGATCGCGTACAGGCGCTGGTGGAGCATCGCCCCGAGAGTCGTGACGCCGGCCGCCGTGGTCCACAGAAGCAGCCAGGTGAGCGGATCGAACCTCCCCTCCAGCGCTCCGATCAGGGCATCGGCCGTCCACTGAGATGGAAGCCACGTGGAGGTCGGCCCTCGCAACGCTTCGAGAAAATCGACCAGATTGCGATACGATTCCGGGTTCACAAGCCGTTCAGGCCTGAGCACCCTCAAGACGAGGACGAGAAGGGCGGCAGATCCGAGCCCAATCACGGCGAGAATGTCCCTTGACCGCCGCGCCGGGAACACCCGGACCAGGAGCAGAGTCAGTGCGCCGCCGACCGCGGCCGGGATCACGAGAAACGGGACCACGCCGGCGATCGCCACGAGGGCGAATCCCGGACCGACGCCGTAGGCCCTCCCGTAGGCGGCAAGCGCCGGAACGAGGAGCAGCGCAACCATCCACGACGAGCTGACCAGGGTTTCACTCAATCGCGCGAGATACAGGGAAAGTCCGTCCACCGGAGTGCTCCGGATCGCCGGCAGATCTCGGGCGAGGAAGAAGCTCGACAGCGCTGCGATCACGTTTGACAGGAGCAGGATTCCGAGGAAGATCAACAACCCCAGTGCGAGCAACCGCGCGGCGAGCAGGGGTCCGACATCCTCCACACCGCGGAGCGCATGGAGAAAGCGAACCAGCGTGAAGTACACGAAGGGCCACGCGGCTGCTCCGACGCCGAGCAACAGGAGGACTCGACCGGCCCGCCCCCGTGCCCCGGCGCCACGCCGCCGGGTGGACCGCCACTTCGGTCCCAGCAGCAGGAGGAATTCGCGAACCACCTTCACGCGAGGTTCCCGAGAACTGCCGTGATCTCGCTATCCGCCGCACCGCGGGTGATCTTGAGGAAGATCTCCTCGAGCCCGGCATCCTTCGTTTCGGCAGCCCTCCTCAGGTCCGTCAGCGATCCGGACGCTGCGACGCGCCCCCGGTCCATAACCGCAAGTTCGTCGCACAACACCTCGGCGAGTTCCAGCGTATGGGTTGAAACGAGGACCGTACCTCCCCTGTCCGCATAGGTCCGAAGCAAGCTCTTCAGCAGCCGCGCCGACCTCGGATCCAGTCCGACCATCGGCTCGTCGATCACGAGAACATCCGGTCCGTGTACGAGGGCCGATGAGAGGATCAGCTTCTGGCGCATCCCGTGGCTGTAGGACTCGACCAGCTGGTCCCGCCACGGAAGCAAGTCCCACAACTCGAGCAACTCGTCGATCCGGCGCTCCAATGACGGCCCCGAGATACCGTGCAGGCCGGCCGTGAACCGCAACAATTCGGCCCCGGTGAGCTTTTCGTACACGAACGGTCGGTCGGGAACGAAGCCCAGGACGGCCCTTGCCGCCATCGGCTCCCCGGCCATGTCGTGTCCCCCGATCCGAACCTGTCCACCATCGGGCTCGAGTATGCCCGCGATCATCCGCAGAGTCGTAGTCTTCCCGGCTCCATTTGGTCCCAGGAGTCCGAAGATCCGCCCGGCACCGATCGTCAGGCTCACACGATCTACCGCCAGGAAGTCCCCGTATCGCTTGGTCAACGCCTCCAGCTCGATCAACGTGTCCCCTCCCAGATGTCCCGTTCACTGAAGAACGCCAGCTCGAAGGCCGTGCGCTCGAGCCGCAGTCCGCCCGGTTCCTCGGCTTCCAGTACCCGGCCATCCTCATCCACCCAGACCGGAAGCGCCACGGCACCTTCGATTCGTTCAATCCGCCATGCCCTGACCGTGTCCTCTCGAACGGAGATCCACTCGTTGGTATCCGGATCCGTGTCGGCGCTGTCGGCCCAGGTCCGGAGCTCGGAATCACCGACCCGGAGCAAGGTTTCGCGGGCCAGTGCCGTTCCGGGATCGAACAGGACCATGGTAACGGAACGACCGGATCTCCTGGCGGCCTCATCGGATGCGAAGCGCAGGGGCCAACTGCCTGCCAGTTGCGGCCGGTCCGAGACTCGAAGGCGCCCCCCGGGCCGCAGCGAGATCACCGTGTCGCCCTCCGTGTGAAGCTCGAGCCGGGTCGTGTCGGAGCCGATCATGCTTCGAAACACCAGGCTGTCGAGCTGGATTCCCGCGTCCAACCACGCGACGAGATCGGTTTCCGTCCGCGCCGCGGCTCCGAGCGCCGGGATTTCTCGCACGGCCCGCTCGCGCAAAACGAAGCCCAGGCCTCCTGAAAGCGTGTCGAGTTGCCGGCGCGCCCACCCGGCTCGCTCACCTCCGCGGTAGATGGCGTACCACGAATCGCCGGGCGGCAGGCTCCGGGCGGCGTGAGCGAGCCGCTCCGCCGAGGGTACGTTAGTCGTCCGCCACGCATGGACAGACAGCACGATCGCCCAGGCCGCGAGAATCACTGCGGCGAGGTACGCCCGCGGGCCCCCTCTCCGCATCAGTCCGGCCGCCCCGGATTGCCCGACCCGGCCGACGCCGCGTCTTCCCTGGCCCGGGCAGCCTCCAGCGCAGATGGCACGTCAACGTCGATCGGCGCCGGGAGATCGACAGCTACCTCGATGCCCACGAGACCTGACGCCGTGAGCCGGCTCCACACCGACTCCTCGCCCTCGAGATTCAGCGCCGACTCCAGGGCATCCGGTCCCAGCAGGACCGGATGCCCTGGTCGATCGCGGTACCGCATGCGCACGAGATCGACGGATCCGCGTCGCCACTCCTCGACCACGGCGCGGATCGCAAGAGGGGACATCCCCGGCTCATCGCCGAGCAGCACCACGACCGCCCGGACCGACTCGAATTCAGCCAGGCGATCCAGACCGGCCACCAGAGAAGATGCCCGCCCCCGGCTCCATCTCTCGTGCTCGAGCGGAATGACTTCGTGCCGGTCGAGGCACGAGGCTACCAGTTCCGCGTCGGATCCGACGACGACGACAATCGGATTGAGCCCCGCCTCGCCAGCGACAGAGACCGCGGCTTCGAGCAGCAATCCACCGGACCATGGACGAAGCAGCTTGTTCAGCCCCGGCATGCGCGAAGACCCGCCCGCAGCGAGGATCAGTCCCGCCACATCGCTGGACCGGGCGGGGGGGATCACGCGTCAGGACCTTTCGCCTTCGGAGTGCTCCAGTGCCGAACGACCTGGGCCAGGATGGACAGAGCAATCTCGCCCGGAGACTCTGCTCCTATGTCGAGACCTATTGGGCCCTGGATTCGCTCAATTTGCCCGGCGGCAACACCTTTTTCCTTCAGCGACTCACGTCTCAGACGCTGCGTACGACGCCCGCCGAGAAGACCTACATAGCCCGCTCCGGCACTCAGGGCCGTCAGGAGAGCCGCGACATCGAGTCGCTCATCATGCGCCACCACCGCGACCGCGGACCGGCGGTCGAGATTCAGGGGCCCGAATGCGTCGTCCGGCATTGCCTGGATTATCGTCACCTCGGATTCCCGGGCCCGGGCCGCGAGCGTCTCCCGTGGCTCGACGATCGTCAGTCGAATCCCGAGTTGCGCAGCGAGGCCCGCGAGCACGAGTCCCAGCGGCGTCGCTCCGACCACGACCAGGTGATGCGGACGCAGAACGGGCTCGAGAAACACTTCCATCCCGGGTCCGAGGACGGCGACACCCGAGGCGCTTTCCTCGGCCAGCGCCTGTTCGGCCGCCGCAACGAAGGCCGCGTCCCGCCCTGCGTCTCCGAGGCTCCCGACCGTGTCGCCCGCAGTCGTGAGCAGCATTCGCCGGCCCAGATCCGGATCGGACAGCGCGGTCCCGAGCACTGCCTCCTCGCCGAGTCCGACGACATCTTCCAGCCGCCGCCAGACCGGATCGTTCGGGTCATGCGCCTGGACCAGCAGTTCGATCTCGCCACCACACGACAGGCCGACCGCGGTGGCATCTGAATCGCTGATTCCGTACCGCACGATCCCGGGCGGAGCGCCGAGGGCCGCCGTTGACAGGTGTTCGCAGAGGTCGGCTTCGACGCAGCCGGCCGAGATCGAGCCGGCAGTCGCGGTCCCGGGTCCTGCCGCAAACCGGGCCCCGGGGGCTCGGGGGGCGGATCGCCAGGCACGAAGCAGAACCGCAACGCCGACCGGCTCGCCGGCCCTGGCACATTCGCTGAGGAAGCCGCTGACTTCAGTCACACTCATGTTGTCAAATGTTCGGCGGGGCCGAGCCTTCGCGACAGGGGCCATGCGCTTGACGCCCGCCGCGGCCATGCGGCAGGTTCGCTCCTCCGACCGACACCCCCGGGAGGCGCGATGGCAGTATGTCTCGAGAAGAGCTTTTCCGTCGACCGCGACAGCGATGTCGTATGGCGCTTCCTCACCGACGCCGCGAACGTCGCTTCCTGCCTGCCCGGAGCTCGTCTTCTCGAGGTCGTCGATGATCGGACGTTTCGCGGAGAAGTGACTTTGAAGTTCGGCCTGTTCGGTCTCACTTTCAGGGGGCGGGCGCGCTTCACTGAACTGGATGAGGATCGGCTGTCGGCGTCACTGCAGGCCGTAGCATCTGAGCTCCGCGGCTGGGGAGATGGCGAGATGCTGATGCGCAGTCGGCTGTCGTCCGACGGCGGAGTGACGCAGATCGATCTGGAGCAGAGCTTTCGCGTCACGGGTCGGCTGTCCGGGGTGGTCGCGACGAGCCTTCTCACCCGGGCGGCGGAGTTCGTGTTGTTTCGCTTTGCCTCCTGCGTCCGGACGCAGATCGAGAACTGGGAGGGCTGACTCGCATCAGACCGTGCGATGGACCTCCTTGAGCTGTCCGTCCGGCTGCAGGACGAACATCCCCGATATTCCCAGTGCCTGTTCGTGCCCCCCGCCATACACCACTGTCGCACTGCCGCCCAGCGAGCGTGCTGCTCCAAGCGCCTTCTCCGCCCTCCGAATCAGCTCCCCGGCCTCAGATACATCTTCGTCATACGCCGAAATGCCGGCGTTCAGGTGAATCCGGCCTTCCCACGGAGCGGGCTTCTGTCCGATCTCTTCGAGCACCCGGTGGGCAAACGAGTACGCTCCTGCGACGTCCTCGCCCTGGAGCAGGACGAGAAACGTCTCGTCGTCGTATCGGCCGAGAACGTTCATCGCCCGGGTCATGCTCCCAAGGGCCCTCGCCGTCTCGGCCAGGGCTTTATTCACCACGCCTGGTCCGTCGATTTCGACGTGATCGGAGAGGTCGGAGATCTCGAACAGGACTACGGACAGGGGTGGAGTCCGGCGAGCACCCGCAAACAGCTTCGCGAGGAAATAGTCGAGGACTTCGCGCCCCGGCAGAAGGCCCAATTGTTCCTCGACTAGAACGTCGGGCGCCGCCTGAACTCCGGCGGCCAGCTCACGCCTCCAGCCTTCCGTTATGATACCGGCCCCCATGGCAGCCGCCGCCAGCGTGACGATTACAGCGCCGAGGGCCGTCATGTCCACGGGGACCGCGTCCCTCAGTCCCATCGCGAACGTCGTGATGAGAATGGGGATCGCGGCCCACAACAGGCCGTACAGAGCTCCTTTCCAGCCGAGATAGCGAGTGATGAGAAACACCGGAACGAGCCCGAGCAACCAGACCAGGTTGATTGCCGCGCCGCCTCCGGTCGGAGCAGTGACGCGAATCACGACTGCGACGATCGGTGCCAGAACGCTCAAGACGAAGGGAATACTCGGCACTATTCCTCCCCCGCCACCGGGGGACCGCGACCGGCCGCCCCCGCGGCCTCTGCAGCGACAATCCGGCCCGCAGATTGCGACCGGAGTGGGCGTCAGCCGCCCGAGTCGCGAAGCGTAAGAATTTCCTCCGTGAGCCTGGGCACGACCTCGAACGCGTCACCCACTATGCCATAGTTCGCGACGCTGAATATCGGTGCCTCGGAGTCCTTGTTTACAGCTACGATCACATTCGCTGTCTGCATGCCCGCCAGGTGCTGGATCGCGCCGCTGATCCCGATTGCGAAGTACAGGCTCGGCGACACGACCTTCCCCGTCTGACCGACCTGCTCACCATGCGGACGCCACCCTGCGTCGACCACCGCCCGACTCGCACCGAGAGTCGCCTGCGGTCCGAGAGCATCCACCAGATCGTCCAGCATTTTCCAGTGCTCGGGCGCCTGCAGTCCTCGCCCTCCCGCAACCACGACATCCGCTTCCCGCACATCGAGCCGCTCCCGCGAGCCGCCCTCGATCCCCGTGACTCGCGTCCGGGCCTCCCCGGGCTCCAGATGCAGAGATTCCACGGCTCCGCCGCCCTGCTTTTCTACGACCGGAAAGACGTTGGGACGTATCGAGATCAGAGCCGGCGTTCCGCTGAATCTGAGTTGAGCATAGGCCTTACCCGCATACACCGGCCTGGTTACGACAACCGACCCACCCTCGACCCCCA
>JBDGUZ010000101.1:0-9736 GCA_039585915.1 Gemmatimonadota bacterium | reverse complement strand
GATCCTGGCTGGAGTCTGGATCTCGATTCGGACCCGGCTGACGGCGCTGGACACACCCGGGACCACTCATGTGCGGGGAGGTGAGAACTGAGTGCACTCACGCTGCGAGTCGAGGTGACACGTGGGCGGTCCGTGGAATCGGTTCACGCGGCCAGGGGTGTCGTATGCAGCGCAAGCGGCTCGGCGGAGTCATGCGTCGGTGATCCGGTGATGCTCACCTTCTGGCGCTCGGCGATGAAGCCGTTTCAGGCCCTTCCGCTGATCGAGGATGGGGCGATCGACGCCTTCGGGTTCGGAGAGGAGGAGATTGCGCTTGCCTGTGCGTCGCATGGGGCCACCGATGAACACCTGGTGGTGGTCGAGCGGATGCTCCGGCGGCTTGAGATCGGTGCCGATGCGCTACACTGCGGTGCGCACCCACCGTTCGATCGGGACGCCGCGTTCTCGCTGCGCTGTTCCGGCAGTGAGCCTGGCCGGATCCACAACAACTGTTCGGGCAAGCACGCGGGTATGCTGGCCCTCGCTCGTCATCATGGCTGGGACGCTGACGGTTACTGGAAGCTCGACCACCCTTTGCAGCAGCGGATCCGGGCTGCCCTGCGCCCGTGGATGGACCTCGAACCCGACGATCACGAATGGGCACTGGACGGCTGTGGCGTTCCCACACCGCGCGTTCCACTTCGGGAGATGGCCCGAGCGTATGCCCGGCTCGTACGGCAGGCGCGGGAAGGCCGGCCAGACGCCGCCGCCGTTGTCTCGGCGATGACGCGACGACCCGAACTCACATCATCTCTGGGAAGGGCCCCGCTCGTTTTGATGGAGGCGACGGGCGGCCGTCTGCTTGCGAAGGAAGGCGCCGAAGGAGTGCTCTGTCTGGCTTCCGTCGATGACGACTGGGGGGTGGCCGTGAAAGTGGAAGACGGGAGCCTGAGAGCGGTAGGGCCGGTAGTCGTGGCCGTGCTCGAGGCAGCCGGGATGCTAACGGCACAAGAGCGAACGCATCTCGATGTGCTGCAGGAAGTTCCGATCGTCAATACGCTGGGAGCCGAGGTGGGACGGATCACGGCTCACGTCGTCGCCGCAGACGATCTCCCGGGTCCCGCTGATCCGGCATCTACCGGGCAGGTCGGTTCGTGACTGTGGGCGGCCTGGAGCCCGACTCGCGACTCCTGGTGGAGATCTCGGCTGCCCTCGCGGCACGGGATGATCTCGGGCTCGATGGAGCATTGCGCCGGGCGAATGACGGCGGGGCGAGGCCGGTCGAGGTCGAGGAAACACTCCTCCAGAGCTACCTGTTTCTCGGATATCCGGCTGCCCTGACCGGGATCGCCCGGTGGCGCGAGATTGCGGGGCCTCCACCCGCCGAGGCCGACGGTCTGGCCAGCCCGGAGAGGTTGGACGCTTGGACGGAGCGGGGTGCGCGGGTGTGTGAACTGGTGTACGGCAAGGCGTACGGAAAGCTGCGGCGGAACATCGCCCGGGCACATCCTGCGATGGACCGCTGGATGATTGCCGAGGGCTACGGGAAGGTACTCGGTAGACCTGAATTGTCCCTCCGGGTTCGCGAACTGTGCAACGTCGGCGTGCTCGCGGCGACCTCGTGGGAACCTCAACTCCACTCCCACCTGCGTGGAGCGCTGCACGCGGGCGCGACCCCGGCCGAGGTGGACCAGGCGTTGGAGATCGGACTGCGTTCCGTCGCCGCCGGTGACGCGACGCGCGCTCGCGACCTGTGGAAGCGGGTTCGATCTGCGCACGGCGGAGAGGCCCACGATGTTTATTGATCTGGCGAGGATCCGGGTGCAGGGTGGCGCCGGGGGCGCGGGCGCCATGGCCTTCCGGCGAGAATCGGGAGTGCCGAAGGGCGGTCCGTCCGGTGGAAACGGCGGCAAGGGAGGTGACGTCCTGCTGGTAGCGGATCCAACGCTCAACACGCTGCTCGACTACAGCTACCGGGAGAGCTACTCGGCCGGGCGCGCCGGTCACGGCGAGGGCAGCAACAAGACGGGCCGCAGCGGAGACGATTTGCGACTCCCGGTTCCGTTGGGAACGGTCGTGAGGGACGCGGACACGAACGAGCGCCTGGGCGAGCTGCTGGAGCGCGGCGCCGAGCTTCTCGTGGCACGCGGCGGGCGGGGTGGGCGGGGAAACGCCTCCTACGCGACGCCCACGCACCAGGCCCCGAGAGAGTGGCAGCCGGGCGAGTGGGGAGAGGAAAGGCGGATCGAGCTGGAGTTGAAGCTGATCGCCGACGTGGGGCTCGTCGGCGAGCCGAACGCGGGGAAGTCCACATTTCTCTCGTCGGTGTCTGCGGCGCGGCCGAAAGTCGCCGATTACCCGTTCACCACGCTGCAGCCGAACCTCGGAGTGGTGCGGCTGTCAGACGGACGCGACCTAGTGATTGCCGACATCCCGGGGATTATCGAGGGCGCTGCGGAAGGGAAGGGACTCGGAACGAGATTCCTCCGCCATATTGAACGGACCCGAACCCTGCTTCTCATGGTGCCGCTGGACTCTCCCGATCCGCAGGAGACCTACGATCTACTGCGGGCTGAATTGCGTCAGCATGACGCGGCGCTGGAGAGAATCCCGCATGCAGTGGTGCTGTCCAAGGCCGATCTGCTGTCGCCGGAGGACCCCGTTCGGTCGATCGATGCGCCGGACGCCTGGGGAGTGTTCGTCGCGTCGTCTGTCTCCCGCGCCGGCCTGGCGGAATTGATCGAGGGCCTGTGGCGGACGGTGGACGAGAACCGGCGCCAGGAAGATGACGCGGAAGATCCCGGGCCATTTCCGGAGCTGGAGGAGTGGCGGCCCTGATCGGCGGACATCGAACGCCTGCGATCGACGCCGAGGGCCTGGCTGCCATCGCCCTGGCCTCCGTACCGGAACTCGGGCCCGGCGGAATTCTGGCTCTGGTCGAGATGCATGGTTCCGCCACGTCCGTGCTGGACGCCGCCCGTCGGGGGAGGCTGAACCGCGAACTCTCGCCCCGGCTCAGGTCTCTCGCCTCCCGAGCCCGGGCCGGCCTGGCACACCAGGTGACCTCAGATCTCCCCGCCGGCAGCAGTGTGGTTCCGTATACCTCACCCCGGTATCCGTCCGCCCTGCGAAGACTGCCTCGACCGCCGGCCGTTCTGTACGCCGTGGGTCCGCTCGCTCTAGACCAACCGCGCACGGTCACGGTGGTTGGGACTCGCGCCGCTACCGAGTATGGTCGCCGCATGGCACGTCTGATCGGAGCGGAGCTCGCAGAGGCAGGATGGCGGGTAGCCAGTGGTATCGCACGGGGAATCGATACCGAAGCCCACCGTGGAGCCCTCGAGGCGGGCGGAGAAACAGTCGGCGTTCCCGGGTGTGGTCTCGGCCACGTATACCCGCTTTCTAATCGCTCTCTGTACCGTGAGCTCGCAGAACGGGGACTGTTGATGACGGAGTTTCCTCCGGCGGAGGGTCCCCGCCGGGAGCACTTTCCACGGCGCAACCGGATCCTCGCCGGCCTCGCGCGAGCCGTGGTCGTCGTGCAGGCCGGGATCCGCAGTGGAGCCCTGATCACCGTGGATCGCGCGACCGAAATCGGAGTCGAGGTTCTCGCCGTGCCGGGGCCGGCAGATCTCCCAGCCAGTCGAGGTGTGAATGCGCTGCTGCGCGATGGAGCCGGGCTCGCTACCTGTGCAGCCGACGTGCTGTCGCTGCTCGGAGAGGCGCCCGGTGCCTACACCGGGTCCGTGCGCGCCGCAGTCGGGAGTGGGGAGCACGAGGTGGAAAATCTTCCCCTGTTTCCGCCGGGCGAGTCGCGGCCGGAGGATCATAGCCTGCTGTCGGTGCTTACGGATGGTCCGGCGCACGTGGACACGCTATCCACAGAGTCCGGTCTTCCGATTCCGGCAACGCTGGCCCGGTTGGGGCGACTAGAGCTCGAGGGCCGGGTCCGGGGTCTGCCCGGCGGACGCTACGAGACCGTGTCATGAACGAGGATCGTCGGCCGCCACTCGCCCTTTACGTCCATGTCCCGTTCTGCATCCGGCGCTGTCACTACTGCGATTTTGCGGTCACACGCTCCGCCGAGCCGCCGGTGAGCGAGTGGATCGCCTGCCTCGGGCAAGACGTGCTCCAGTGGCGCGAACAACTCGGACGTCCCGGTCCACATCGGGTCGACACGATCTTCGTCGGGGGAGGAACACCGTCGCTCCTCGGCGGGGCGGGAATGGAGAGCCTGGCGAGACTCCTGACGCGCCATTTCGAGTGGGACGCCAGCCGGCTCGAGTGGACCGTCGAGGCGAATCCCGGCTCGCTGACCGCGGACGCAGCCAGGCAGTGGCGGGATCTGGGGGTGAATCGGCTCAGCATCGGGGTGCAATCGTTCGACGACGGGGCGCTTGAGTGGCTCGGCCGGCTGCACGACTCGGCCGGGGCGACCAGTGCGGTCGAGCGCGCGCACGACGCCGGCTTCGAGAACGTGAGCGTCGACCTGATATTCGGCCTGCCAGCCGACGTGCCTCGAAGCTGGGGGGACGACCTGAAACGTGCCGTGTCGCTCGGCGTGACACACGTGAGCGCTTACGGCCTGACAGCGGAGCCCCGGACTCCGCTCGGAAAGATGGTGACGAACGGACGCATCCGCATGCCGGACGAGGATGTATATGCAGACGAGTATACCGATACAGTAAATATACTTAGCATGTATGAGTTCAAGCAATATGAAGTATCGAACTTCGCGCTCGATGGATACGAGTGCAGGCACAACTGGCACTACTGGATCGGCTCGGAGTACCTTGGCCTCGGCCCATCCGCGCACAGCCATGTCGGGGGGCAACGGATCTGGAACGTTACGCAGTGGCAGGCCTATCGGGATGCCGCGAGATCCGGGGCCTCGGTTCGGGAGGGATGTCAGATTCCAACTCGGGCCGACCGGCGACTGGAGTCCCTGTGGCTCGGACTCCGGACACGACGGGGAATCGACCTCGCGGCTCACGGTATTGAGGCTGACCTGGTCAGTCATTGGGTCGCCGAGGGGTGGGCCTCGATCTCGGATGGAATCCTGCGGCTGACGCCCGGAGGCTGGCTGCGAATGGATGGACTGGTCGCGGAGCTGGACTGTCGATTGGCGAAGATCGGCGCCTGACGATAACGAGCGAAGTGGTTGGCGATGAAGCGCGACACACTCACACATCGAGAGAAGACGGTCCTTCAGGCTGTCGTAGACGCCTATGTCGATTCGGCCGAGCCGACTGGATCGCGCCGGATCGTGCGGCAATTCGAGCTCGACGTTTCGCCGGCCACGGTCCGGAACACCATGGCCGATCTGGAGGCGAAGGGCTTCCTGACTCACCCGCACACGTCGGCGGGCCGGATGCCGACGGACCTGGCGTACCGCTATTACGTGGACGAATTGATGGGGCGGCGGAACGTGTCCGTCGGACAGCGGGTCCGACTGGAGAAAGAACTCGTAGGCCACCCCCCACCGAACGAACTGGAATCCCTGGTCGAACGGGCGGCCCGGGTCCTGGGCTTGTTGACCGGCGAGCTCGGCCTTTCGGTGGGGCCGCTTCTCGCGGAAGCTGTGCTGCGCAGACTCGATCTCGTGCCGATCCAGGCGGAAAAGGCCCTGCTCGTTCTGACACTGGAGTCAGGCGTCGTCAGAACGGTGTACGTAGATCTTCCGACGGCACTTCCGCAGGAATCACTGGCTGCGGTCGCGGCCGTGCTCAACGAACGCCTGGCCGGCAGCACGTTGCGTGAAATCCATGGCACGCTTACCGACCGACTGCGAGATGTCCAGCTGGCCGATCCGTCGGCCTCGGACCTGGTGAATATTTTCGTGCAGTCCGGGCCCGAGATCTTCGAGTGGGCGGTAAGCGGCGAGGATGTGCACCTCGGTTCGATCGCCGTCGTGGCCGAGCAGCCTGAATTCACGTCAGGCGAGAGTCTGCGAGCGCTGATGGAGCTCACTGAAAGACGCGAACTCCTGGCATCGGTGCTGCATGGGCGGGCTACCACGGATGGGACGCAGATCACGATCGGTGCCGAGCACGGCGCGCCCGAGCTGGCGGACCTCACGATCATTACGGCCACCTATTCGGTCGGGCAGCTCGAGGGAGTCGTAGGCGTAATAGGTCCAACGAGGATGCGCTACGAGAAGGTCGTGTCGCTCGTGGATTGCACGTCGTCCCTGGTATCGAGCCTGCTCACGGACTGATCAGAGACCAAACGGCAATCATATCGACCATACCTTTCGATCCGGAGGCCCGGGTAGGAAGACGGTTGTTCAACGAAGAGGGCGGATGGCGGATTACTACGAACGGCTCGGAGTGACTCGGGACGCGGACATCCCGGAGATCAAGAAGGCCTACCGAAACCTGGCGATGAACTATCATCCGGACCGCAACGATTCTCCGGATGCGGAGGATAAGTTCCGTGAGGTGACCGAGGCATACGAGGTCTTGCGGGATCCGGAGCAGCGCTCCCTGTATGACCGGTTCGGCGAGGCGGGAGTCAAACGCGGCGCAGGTGGTGGCGCCGGCGGGTTCGGGGGCTTCGACTTCGGGGATGCATTCGAAGTGTTCATGCGCGAGTTCGGAGGTATGTCCGGGCTCGGGGACCTGTTCGGTCGAGGTCGCCCATCCCGGGGTCCCCGCCGTGGCGGGGATCTGAAGATGAGGATGTCGGTCAGCCTGGAGGAGGCGGCTCGCGGAGTCGAGCGAAGCGTCAGGGTGAAGGTCCTCGACGCCTGCGAGGCTTGCAATGGATCCGGAGCAGCTGCCGGAACGCGCGCTGAGGGCTGTTCGACCTGTGGCGGCGCGGGCCAGGTCCGACAGGTCCAGCGGTCGATGCTCGGACAGTTCGTCAGCGTCCGCCCGTGTCCCGCCTGCGGCGGAGCGGGAGAGACGATCGCCAGTCCGTGTGAAACGTGCTCCGGCGAAGGGCGTCGGCGGGTGGAGCGAATGATCGAGTTGGAAATTCCGGCCGGGGTCTCGACCGACGACTATCTGAAGCTCAGCGGGCGGGGCAACGCCGGCGCCTCCGGCGGGCCGCGAGGAGACATCCTGGTGCTCGTCGAAGTCGAGCCGGATCCGAGGTTCGAGCGTCACGGCGACGACCTGGTCACGAATCTCGCGGTCACGGTGAGCCAGGCCGCGCTGGGCGACGAAATCGACGTGGCGACGATCATCGACGGCACGGCCAGATTGAAGGTGCATGCGGGCGTGCAGAGCGGTCAGGCTCTGAGGCTTCGGGGCAAGGGAATGCCGAAATTGAGGGACACCGGGCGCGGCGACCAGATCGTGCGGGTGCTCGTATGGACTCCCACGAAACTGTCGATGCAGGAAAGGGAACTGTTCGAGCAGCTTCGCGAGGTCGAGACTCCGGCTCCCGAACCCGATGTCGAGGAGCCCGGGTTCTGGGAACGGGTGAAGCGAGCGTTCATCGCCTGACGCCTTCACCAGAGGTGTTGCGCCCGCGGAGCGGCGGCCGCATTTCATGGACCCATAGCTGCAAGTTCCGTCACCAGGACTCACCGCATCCCGGAGGCCACATGGATGACTCCGCCCGCGGACGGCCCCATGCCGCTGAGTATGATCCGTACTACGGAAGCTACATTGAGCTTGTAGAGCACGAGGACGTGGTCGAGGCTCTGGGGGAGCAGCTGGACGAGATTCTTGGCCTGCTCGGAAGCCTCGATCCGGGGATCGGAGAATTTCGGTATGCCCCGGACAAGTGGACCCTCAAGCAGGTCGTCTGCCATGTCCTGGATTCAGAGCGGATCTTCGGGGTGAGAGCCCTGTGCATCGCCCGGGGCGACACTCAGTCGCTTCCCGGATTCGACGAGAACGCCTACGCCGAACAGGCTCGGGCGGAGCGCCGGTCGATCAGCGGGCTGGCGCGAGAATTCGAACTGGTCCGCCGATCCAACATCACTCTGTTCAGGTGCCTGGACGCGGAGGGATGGCAAAGGACCGGCACCGCGAACGGCGCCACCATCTCCGTACGGGCGATACCCTGGATTGTCGCCGGACATGCGGCTCACCACGTGCGGGTGCTGCGCGAGCGATACCTGGAGGCTCCGTGAGCCCCTCGGCGGCAGGGAAAGGTCTGACCACCGGCGGCCGGGCCGGACCGCGGCTCGCGAGCTTCGCCTCCGGCCTCGGCATGGCCGTGTTCTCTTTCCTGACGATCCGGCATTTCTTCGAGGCGAACTACCCCGACTCGATTTTCGCGGGCTCATTCTGCGACATCAGCGCGTTCTTCAACTGCAACAGTTCGGCATACTCTTCGCTGTCCGTGTTCATGGACGTGCCGCTCGGAGTGCCCGGACTGGTGATCGGTGTGCTGGTCATGCTCGGGGCAGTGTTCCCGTCCGAGGCGCTGGAACGGACCAACCGGTTCGTCGCGTTGATCAACGGGTTCGGAGTCGTCGCCCTGTTCCTGCTGTCGGTATTCGTGCTCGGCAGTCTGTGTCTGCTGTGCACCGGATACTACGTGGCGTCCCTGATCAGTCTGTGGCTGTTCTGGAAGTATTCCCCGGGCAAAGGCGAGTGGCACCCGGGCGGCAATATCGTCCGCTGGTTCCGTCCGTCGCTGCTCCATCTCGCTGCGTTCGCGCTGTTCGGGATCGCAACGGCATGGGGCTTCGCCGAGTACCACGCAGCCAAGCGCGACGCGCAGGCCGGCGGAGCAGCCGCTCGCTTCGTGCGTCAGTACTACGAGCTTCCGGAAGTCGAATGGCCCAGCGCGATCTCGCCGTTCCGCACGGCCAGTGCGACCACGAGATTCTATGAGGCTCCGATCCAGATCGTGGAGTACGCAGATCTCCTGTGCTCGGACTGCCGGATCCTGTACGAGCAGCTGAAGCGTTTGAAGCCCGAATTCGAGGGCAAGATCAACGTCGCATTCCAGTTTTTTCCGCTGGATGCCGAGTGCAACCAGGTGGTCGAGAAGGATAAGCACCCGGGGGCGTGCGAGTTGTCGTATATGGCCGCGCACGATCCCGACCTGTTCCGGACCGTGCACGATCGGGTGTTCGAAGACCTGGAGGCGGCGAAAGACCCGGCCTGGCGTGACGAACTGGCGCACGAACTGGGGCTCGAGGGGGCCGTGAACGACCCGGTCACGATTGCCGCCGTCCATCGACAGATCGAGACGGGACGGGAATACGACCGGACTTCAGACGAATACGCGCACGGAATCCGCTCGACACCGACGATGATCATCAACAACCGGCTGGTGATTGGTACGTTCCCGGACGCCCGAGAACTGGGTCGACTGACGGCGCCGAATCGTTGGCGATAGACGCGCGCCCGCAGGTGGACACAACGTCCCGTGACCGACGGATCGTGGCGCGGAGTTGTCCGTGTCCGCTTCTGTAAGAAACCGCAACTAAAGGGATTGGGGGGTCCGAACGCCCGTTCTACCGCTGGCTCGCTTCGTGCAGCCAGCGCCGCTGACCCGGTGCGGCGTTCGCGCCGGGCCGGGAAGCGTCCCGACTGACTTTCGGCCGGGACGCCCCGATCGAACCCGACCGACCTGGAGGCGAAGCCATGCCCGATACACTGGATAAGAAAGCCGATCTCGCCGGCCCCGGCATCAGCACCTACGAAGAGGTCGCGAAGATCCTCCCGAGCGACTACAGCCCGCTGCTCAACCGCAAGGACACGCAGAAGGCGCTGTATGACGTGAAGCGGATCATCGAAGACGGCCTGGCCCGCGAACTGAACCTGATGATGGTCCAGGTCCCGCTGAT
>JBDGUZ010000100.1:0-9448 GCA_039585915.1 Gemmatimonadota bacterium | reverse complement strand
CGTCTGACGAGCGCCTGGTCGGGTACCCCGAAATCGGGATGAGCCTCATTACGTACTCGAACCCCGGCGACGTCACGGCGGAGCTCGTGTGGGTCGGGGCCGGAACCAGCAATGCCGATTACGAAGGAAGGGACGTGGCCGGGAAGTTCGTGCTGGCAACGGGATACGGCGGTGAAGTCCATCGGCACGCGGTCCTGGAGCACGGAGCGGCAGCGGTAGTCGCCTACCTGGACGACGATCGCGCGAAGGAACACCCGGACATCATCCAGTACACGGGCATGTGGCCGCGCTCCGAGGAGCTCGAGGGCGTCACCTTCGGATTCAATATCTCGAACCGGCAGGGCGAGAGACTGAGGGCTCTGCTCGAGTCAGGGCAGCGGGTAGTGCTGCACGGCTTCGCCGAAGGTATCGGACTGGAGCCGTTCTTCATGGACGTCGTAGTGGCGCGGATCAAGGGCTCCCTGCTTCCGGATGAGGAGATGGTGTTCAGCGCTCACCTGGATCACCCGAAGGAATCGGCCAACGACAACGCGAGCGGCTCCGGTGCCATCCTGGACATCGCACGGACCCTGCGCGGACTGATCGACTCGGGGGACCTGGAGCGCCCCGGGCGTTCGCTTCGGTTCCTGTGGGTGCCCGAGTGGTACGGGACGCAGGCGTACCTGGACGCTCACCCGGAGATGGCAGGCCCGGAGCTGGGAGGTTCGTGGCTCGCCAACATGAACATGGACATGGTCGGCGAGAACCTGGAGTTGCTGCACTCGAAGATGATTCTCACCCGGACTCCCTCCTCGGTGCCGTCCGCCGTGAACGATGTCGTCGCCAACATGGCGGAGATGATGGGCGGCATGAGCGTCCGCACGCCGCGCGGCAGCCAGTCCGCTCCCAACTGGCGGGTGACACCGTACAGTGGCGGGAGCGATCACATGCAGTTCATCGATCGGAAGATCCCTGGCACCATGTTGGGGCACAGTCCCGACTACACCCACCACACGTCCGACGACACGCCGGATATGGTGGATCCGGTCGAGCTGGAGAGAACGGAGATCGTGTCGACTGCTGCGATGCTCTACCTGGCCGACCTGAGTGAGCTCGAGGCGCTGGAACTCGTCGACCTGGCGGGAGCCAATGCGGTCGGCCGGCTCGGCGCGGCTGCCAGGACAGCCCGTCAGATCATCGTCGGTGATCCAGGACCTGACTCAGAGGCGCGCGCGCTTTTCGAGGCACGGAACCACGTGACCCATGAGGCCGAGTGGGCGGCACAAGCCGTGGAGTCCGTTCTCCTGTTTCAGGACTCGCCGGCGGTACGGCAGGGCGTAACGGAGTGGGGCTCGCGGCTCGCGGCGCTCAAGACGTCCATCCTCGAGGACCTGGCGATGGATCCCGTGGCGGCGCTGGAGTCAGCAGGCCAATCTGCAGATGATCAGCGCGTGCCGGTCCGCGTCACGCGGGGCCCGCTCGACTTCGGCCTTCCCGCCAGCCGGCTCGACCCTGAGGCCGCGGCGTGGTACGGCTCGCGAGAATTCCCGTTGAGCGGCAATGCTCGCTTCGAACTGGTGAACTTCATCGATGGCGAACGTTCGATCACCGAGATTCGCAACGCACTGAGCGCCGAGTTCGGTCCGTTACCGACGGCGGCCGTCGCCCGGTACATCGAAGACCTGGTCGAGGTGGGAGTGGGGGAGTGGGCCGGAGACGGCGGGGGGCTGGAGTAGCTCAGAAATCCCAACCGAAGATCAGGGCAACGTAGTCCTCGCTGAATTCGCTCAACTCCCCGATCAGTACGCGGCCGGTGTGGAATTCGAGGGCCAGACGAAATTGCTGGCCCTGTCGGGCCAGCGGCACCAGGAGCGCGCCCTGCACGGTGATTCCCGGGTCGTAGTCATCCTCCTGGAACAGCTGGATGTCGGTGGCGATCTGCCAGTCGAAGATATCCCACAGGATCGGATCGTCATCACGATACTGCGCGCCGAACTGAAAATAGACGGCTTCCTGCCGGCCAGCTCCATCGTGGATTCCCACGCCGCCTTCGGCATACACCGCCGCCCCTGGCAGAGGCTTCCAGGCCAGGCCCAGCGTGAAGTCTTCCCGAGCATAGCCGATGCGTTGTCGACCGGTTCGCTCGATGAACTCATCGCCGAGGTGGCTGGACAGGTGACGGTAGTGAAGCTTGCTCGACCAGGCGCTCGCGAAACGCCATGAAAAAAGGAAACCATACCAGCCGTCCCATCCTATGTTTTCCAGGCTCTGGCTCGCATCGAACTGCCCGAAGAAGGCCCCTTCGACGGAGAACTCCCACGCCTGCCTGCTGGGTGCAGTGTAGCGCAGCACGGGCACCCGCCCACCCAGGCTCATAATCGTACGCACGTGGCCGCTGCCGAATTCGTCGTTCAGGTCGCTGCTCAACACGTGCAGCACACCAGCGCTGGTTTGCGGCCGACGCGGATCAGCCAGGTAATTGGGATACAGCTGACCGACCGGGCCGACATCCCAGCCCGATGAGTCAGCCACGGTTGCAGAATCAGTCGCGGCCGCGGAATCAGCCGCAGTTTGCTGCGCGCGGGTCGGCACAGCGCAACTGAGCAGCATGATGCCGACGAGGCGCAAGCACGGTCGAGCTTCAGGAAACGTCCAAGTCGTCCGGCATCGCACAGTTCCCCGCAAGGAGGCCTCCAGGACGGCGTCCGGGTTCGGCGCTCAAGGCCTGAGTGAATAGCGGCTCACACGGTACACGCTGGCGACGGAAAACGAAACCGCGCGACGCCGTGACGCAGGGGATGCGCGAGGTGCCCTGGAGATCTTCACGGCGTCTCCGTGAGCTCCGGTCGAACGGCGAGGATCAGGGTTCGGCCCTGTGTCTCGCCGGTGCGCAGAGCGGCACTTCCCAGCACGGCCGTCTGGCCGGCCCGGACGCGCAGGGAGGTCGCCAGCAGAGCATCGCCCCACGCCTCAAGTTCTACCTGCAGCTCGACCGAGCCGCCCTCGGAATCGGTCCTCACGTCAGTGATCCCGGATCGGAGGTGAAACACCTGGCCTTCGTCACTCGGGATTTCCTGGTGCAGCCAGCTTCCCTCCATCCCGTTCACCATAGCCTCGCCGAGCAGACGATATCCTTCGAACCGGAACACATCACGCAGGGCGTTCTCGACCTCGCTGATCGCGGGATCCACGGACGCGAATCCGTTCGCCTCGATGAGCTGGAACCGGAGTTGCACGCCGGGCTTCTGCTTGTCGAACTCAGCCAGGACCCCGGCGATGCGCTCGAGGTTTTCGGTTGTTTCCCGAACGGTGAGCTTGCCCTCGGTGACGGTCATGGTTCCGCTTCCGACTTCGCGATCGAAGTAGATGTAGGGCGCAACCAGATCGGCCGCGACGTCGTCGTCCATGTACATCAACTCGAACGTCCGGGTCTCCAGATCCGGCTCGGAAGCGCAGCCCGTGATAGAGGCGATCGCAAACAAGACCGGGATTGCCACGACCCACAGAATCAGCCGTTTGATCATCTTCCCTCTCCCCTCTCATAGAACCAGTAGACGACGATGTCCGGATTCGGAGTCCTGAACATCGCTACGTTCGTTCCTTCCGGAGCCGAAATACCCACCTCTGTCGCGGTCGCCCGTGCCGTCATCTCGATAGGCTGGTACGCTTCTCCCGGGAGGCCGTCCGGTGAGATCCCGACGCTGCGGATCGCGAGCAGGCCGGCCACGCTGGCTGCGGCCGCGAGCGGCACGAGCCCCCGCCAGAGGCGGCGGCGGTCGGCAGTCCCTCGCCGCTCGGCTTCAGCGGCGGCGGCCCGGAGAGCACGGTCGAGAGGTGTGGACGGCTTCTCAGCGGCGAGCCCCTCTACCAGCGACGCGTTCAGTGCGAGGACAGCACGTGCCGCGTCAGCGCAGCCCGGACATGATTTGAGGTGCCCGGCATGTTCACCGTTCCCCGACAGGCCGTCCTCCAGTGTCTCCGGATCGGCCTCGACAATGATCTCGAGCATTCGCTCACATTCCACCTTGTCGCTCTCCTTTTGTCTGCTCACGTCCCAGCAATTCCTCACGTAGCACTCTGCGTGCCCGCATGAGGTGAGTCCGAACCGTCACGGGTCGCATGCCGAGCATCTGCGCGACCTCGCTCGTTGGGTAGTCCTGGAGATCCACCAGGTCGAGCACCGTGCGCTGGCGTTCGGACAACTGTGCCAGGAATGCCCGCACCTGGTCGCCGATCAGACTCGCCTCGAGGCGCCCTGTCGGATCGCTCGCCACCCCGTCCTCACCTCCTCCGAGTTCACGCATTCGGGCCGCGAGATTGCGCGGCCGATTCTGCTTGCTTCGGAAGTCCGCGGCCGCGTTTCGCGTCAGAGTGAACAGCCAGGTCTCGAACTTCGACTCGCTCCGGAAACCGGCGAGGCCCAGGTGCAGCCGGACGAGCACCTCCTGCGTCACATCCTCCGCGTCATCCGCGTCGCCGGTCTGCACCAGCGCCTGCCGGTAGATACGGTCGCGATGTCGTTCGACCAGCCGGCGGAACGCCGTCTCGTCGCCACGCCGAGCCCGGTCAACGAGCTCCGTGGTCTGCGTCGTGCCGCCCTGCGGCTCGCCCAAGTTCGCTCCCGTTCCTTCGCTCACCGGTATTGAGACGAATCGAGATCGATTCGCGTTGACACGTTGTGAGAATGGAGACAACAGATTCCTACCCGCCACCGTGCGAACAGCTTCAGCGAGCATAGCACGACCTTCCAGCCTCCACGCCCATTTGGTTATTCTGTCAGCATCCACACCGTGAGATGAACTTGCCCGTGGTCGCACGCATGGCAGGCGGGACGGCCGGGAGGTACTACCGTGACCCAAGAGATTCGCGCCGACTACTGCATCATGGGAGCCGGCCCCGCCGGCGCCGTGCTGGCCTACAAGCTGGCGGCGACCGGCAAACAGGTCCTTCTGTTGGATCAGGGCCCCGCCTACACGGAGGCCGAGCGTTCAGCGGCGTTGCACCGCGGCGTCGAGACGCTAGATGATTACGCCGACTATAACGACGCCGAATCTGCGACCACGGTCACGCCCCACAGCTCGACGGAGCCGGAAGGACAGGTCGTGGACTGGGTGGCCCAGCGGCTGTTCGGCATCGGCGGAACTGCGCTCCACTTCGAGGGGATCATGGGGCGTCCCCGCGAGGACGACTTGATGGTGCGATCCCTGTACGGGTTCGGGAGGGACTGGCCCGTCGGGTATGCGGAGATCGAGCCCTGGCTGGCGAGAGCCGAGCAGGAAGTCGGGGTGGCGGGAAACGACGACAACCCCTATGCCTCGCCCCGGTCGGCCCCCTTTCCGATGCCCGGACATACCTTCTCCTATTTCGACCGCGAGATCTTCGGCCCTGCGCTCGCGAGTGTGGGAATCACCGGTCACTCCTGTGCCCGCGCTATCCCCACGCAGCCCTGGGAGGGCCGATCCGAGTGCCTGGCGTGCCGCGCCTGCAAGTTCTGTCCGTCCGGGGCCCGGTACTCTCCGGACCGGGTTCACGTCCGGAGGATCGAGGGGCAGGAGAACGTGACGATCCTGCCGGGTGTGAGCCTCCGGCGCCTCGAGACCAGTCCCGTGGGGGATCGGATCGTGGCGGCGCACGCCGTGCGGGTGGAGGATCGTACGCCACTTGTCATCCGGGCGGAGCAGTTTGTACTGGCCCTGGGCGGCGTCGAGACTCCGCGCCTGCTGATGCTCTCCGCAGGAGCAGGCGACACGAGGTCCGGCTTGGGGAACGCGGGTGGACAGCTGGGCCGGGGGTTCAGCGATCACGTCCACCCCTACGTGACGTACGACCTGGGTACGCACGCCGGAAGCCGCCTCGGTTTCGAGACGATGGCCACCGATCACTTTCGGACAGAGGTGGACAGGCGGAAAGAGAACACGTTCTGGATGCTCGGCTCGCCAGCGATGGACTGGTTCCCCGTGGGCATCGAGGCCGCGATGTGGGCGACGCGCGGTGATGCGCTGTCACTGGAGGCCCTTCGGGAGAGCATACCCCGCATGGCGACGCTTTCCGGCATGGTCGAGCTCGAGGGAAAAGGGACGCTCGAGCTGGATCCTGGCACACTCGACGCGTACGGGTCGCCGGTCGCCAGGGTCAGCATGACCCTCACGGATCGAGACCGCGCGGCACCCGGGAGGATGGGCGAGATCGCGATCGAGATCGGCGAGGCGATGGGTGCCTCGGACATCTCCAGGGTCACGCCGGCCGAGACCGGCCTCGGCTACCACCCGTCCGGAGCGACGGCCATGGCGGACTCCCCGGACGAGGGAGTGTGTGACCGGGATCTCAGAGTGTTCGGGGTAGACAATCTGTATCTCGCGAGCAGCTCGGTTTTTCCGCACTTACCCGCCAATCCGCCGACGCTGACCATCATCGCGCTCGCCCTGCGGCTTGCGGCGCATCTCGAAGGGAGCGTGGGGCAATGAGCAGCTACGATTGGAAGCGCCGCGAATTCGTCCAGGTGCTGATGACGCTGCCCCTGGGGTACGCCATCGGCTGCAGACCGGAGCCGCGGTCGCCGGCACTGGAATCCCTGGGAAACCTCGTGCTCGCCCTGGGGTCGTGGCCCACTACCGATCGAGATCGAGCGGAGGAGTTCGTGGCGCGGTTCCTGGCCGCCGAGCACATCGTCGGTCTCTACCTGCCCGAGTCAGAGGCGATCGTACGGCGCCTGGCCGATCGATTCCCTGACGGCGCGATGGCATCAGCGGAGCTGGATCTATCACTCCTCTTTGCAGACGAGCGAGAACTCGCCGTGCAGCTGGTGGAGCAGCTGTACAGCCTGATCGAGGTGCGGTTCTATATCGCGAACGAGCCCCGCTGGGGTGAGTGCCTGGGCGAGCGGACACGGTACGTGCAGGCTCCCGGCTGACCGGATCAGTGTCGGCGTGCAACGCCCGCCAGATGCAGGGAAGCCCCGACCAGCGGGGCTTCCTGTGCACGCGCCCGGCGTAAACCGTGCTCTGTGCCGATCTTCGGTCCGGCTACAGCGAACGAGCTGCTATAAACGGCTGCGGATGAAGATCACGATTGCCGAAGAAAGCAGCCAGAATCCTCCCCCGATGCCCATCACCCCGTACTCTGCCGGTGTACCGCCGCCAAAGTACCCGGCAAAGCCCATCACCATGCCGAACAGCCCACCAAGGAAAAAGACCCACACCAAAAGGCCCAGTATCTTCGCTTCCACAGCTTCCCTCCCTTTAATGACGGCTCAAACGAAGGATCTGCATGCGACATTAAGGCCACTTGCAGACACAGTGGGACCATCCAACAACGCTAGAACGGGAGACCCGCGTCAAGGGACGATACCGCACGCGGTCGTGCGAGCAGTTCCATGTAACCACCGACCTCACGCTTATCTGGCCAGCACGATGCGCTCGTCAGCGTCATCTGACGCTGAATGTGTGCGGTATGTGCCCTGTAAGCGATCGTGAGCGCTCGTCAGCGCTGATACGCGCTGCGACCGTTTCTGTGACCGCACGCAGAGTCGTCAGAAGCTTCAGCCACAATGCGTCCCCCAAGACGAAGCGCCCGGCATCGGGGGCGTAGACAATCAAAGCCAATCGGAGTCCGTCACCAGCGCTCACCGCACCGATGCGGAGCGGGCGCGCCGAAGCGCGCCCACTCCATATCTGTGTGATCTTCTATCTGCCCTGCGTGGCTGTCTGCAGTTGTGAGAGGGCGTCACCGACGCTGAAGCTGGCCGGCTTTTGCCTTGGCGGAAAGTCCGTGAAGGTCGCCATGAACTCCGCCACGATGGCCTGAGCGGGGACGAATACAAACATCCGCTCAGCGGCCCACTTGTCATATTCGTAACTGTGGCCACGCGACACAGCCGCTTCAAACGGATCTGCATGAAGGTCGACGAGTATGGGCATACGCGTCGGAGACAGGGGCTCCCGCCAGACATCCATGCCCGTCGACTTCTGCTGGGTGAAGAGTACCTTCCACTTATCGTACCGGAACGCTGACAGGTCTCCGTCGTCGGTGATGTAGAAGATCTCCGTGCGCGCACCTGGTCCTTCTCCCTTGAGCAGAGCGGTCTGGTCGTACCCGTCCAGGTGCACTTTGAAAGTCTTGCCGGCCGCCTCGTGCCCCTTCAGGAGTTTCTCCTTGATATCGGGTTCACCGACCGCCGCCATGATGGTCGGCATCCAGTCCAGGTGGGAGAAGATGTCGTTGATCACGGTGCCCGGCTTGATCACGCCCGGCCATCGCACCACGGCCGGCACGCGGAAGCCGCCTTCCCAGGTCGTGGCCTTTTCGCCGCGGAAAGGTGTGGTGCCCCCGTCCGGCCAGGTGAAGACCTCGGCGCCGTTGTCGGTCGAAATGATGACGATAGTGTTGTCGGCGATACCAAGATCGTCGAGCTGCTTCAGCAGGACGCCGATATCATCATCGAACTCGGTCATGCCGGCGCCGTAAAACCCCTTCTCCGGAACCATGTCCTGGTACTTCTGCGACAGGTGCGTGAAGACGTGCATACGGGTGGTGTTGTGCCAGACGAAGAATGGCTTGTCGTCCTTGACCGCTTTGTCGATGAACTTGAGCGAATACTGGAGTGTCTCTTCGTCGTAGGTCTCCATGCGCTTCTTGGTCAGCGCACCGTCGTCCTTGATCCTCTGCTTGCCGACCACACCCCAACGCGGCTGATCCGTCTCGTCGAACGTGTCGGTGGCCCAAGTGTAGAGGTTATTCCTCGGACCGAATTCGTTCAGAAACTCAGGGTTCTTCGGGTAATCGAGGTTCTCCGGTTCCTCCAGCGCGTTCAGGTGGTAGAGGACGCCGGAGTACTCATCGAAACCGTGCACCGTGGGCAGATACTCGTTGCGGTCACCGAGGTGGTTCTTGCCGAACTGCGCAGTGGCATAGCCGTGGTTCTTCAGCAATTCGGCGATCGTCGGGTCCTCATGACTCAGGCCCAACTTGGCCCCCGGCAAACCGACCTTGGTCAACCCGGTGCGGAAAGGGATCTGGCCGGTGATGAACCCGGCACGACCGGCTGTGCAGCTCTGCTCTGCGTAGTAGTCAGTGAACAGGGCGCCTTCGTTGGCGATGCGGTCGATATTGGGAGTTTTGTAACCCATCAAGCCGCGGCTGTAGGCGCTGATATTGGTGATGCCGATATCATCGCCCCAGATGACGAGAATGTTGGGCTTCTCGCTGCTCTGCGCCTGAGCCGCAGGAACAACCGCCAAACTGACACCTGCGCCGGCCAGCATTGCGAGCAGGATCGGGATCTTCATGACTCTCATTCTTGGGTCTCCCTTCTTGTTGAAGCAGTACGTCGAATTCTAGCAAAAAACCCAGGTCGGCCTCCACTGACCGCCTTTGCCCGAGACAGACCGTCTCTCCTTCCATGTGCGTGCGGGGAGATCCAGTTGACAAACATAATTGTCAATTCCCCTTCGGAGGGGAAGCCAGGGGACTC
>JBDGUZ010000099.1:0-9463 GCA_039585915.1 Gemmatimonadota bacterium | reverse complement strand
GGACGCTGGTGACGACGAAGCCACGGACGCTGGTGACGACGAAGCCACGGACGCTGGTGACGACGAAGCCACGGACGCTGGTGACGACGAAGCCACGGACGCTGGTGACGACGAGGATGAGGACGAGGACGACGATTCGGGCGCCGAGAGCGACGAAGATACGGACGATGAGGACAAGGACTGAGACGATGGCCTATCGAAAGGTCTGCAGGTTTTGCGAGAAGAGCGTGGCGAGGATCGATTACAAGGATGCCGGCGTACTGGAGCGGTATCTGACAGACCGGGGCAAGATCCTGCCGCGACGGGCGACGGGGAACTGCGCCCGGCACCAGCGGCAACTGGGAACGGCGATCAAGCGAGCGCGATTCCTGGCACTGGTCCCGTACATTCAGGGTTACTACGGCTGACGGATCGTCCGCTGCGGCTCGGACGGGTTTCGGACAGGTGACTGAAGCCGGCACGTACCGGCTGCGAGGTTCACTGGCGCCGATCACGTGTCTGGTCGCTGTGGCTCTTCTGGTGTCGCCGATTCGGCCGTTTCCGCTGCTGGCGGTGCCATTCGCCCTGTTGCTAGTGGCATTTCGACCACGGGAACTGTTCGGACTGGCCACTGCGGCGGTGCTGTTGGTGCTGGTCTTCCGGGTGGGGCCGCTGGATGCCGATTCGGGCTGGTTCATGCAGCGAGGATGGTGTCTGCTCACCGGCGGGTTATTCGTCGCGTTCACGGTGTTTCGCCGGCCGAGAGGACTGTTCGATCGCGGCCTCGGGACTGTGATGCTGGCTACGACGGCCGTCGCGTTGACGGCCATGTTGCAGCCGAGCCTCGGCAGGGCGCTCGACAGCTGGATGGAAGAGCAGATTCGCGAGGCCGCGGCCACGGCGTATGCGATTCTGGCCGCAGACCCGGAAGCCGCCTCCGGCTCGATCGGAGATTCGATTCGGGCAGCGATCGAAACGTGGGTGGTGTTTCAGCACGATGTGTACCCCGCGCTGCTTGCCCTCGCTACAATGGCGGCGCTTTCGGTCGGCTGGTATTTCGCCGGCAGGTATGGAGAGGACTACGAACGTCCTCCGGCCGTGCGTGAGTTCGGCTTCCGTGATGAGCTCGTGTGGATACTGGTGGCAGGCCTGATGCTCCTCGTGCTGCCGGTCGGCGCCGGCGCGTTCCGCATCGGGGAGAACGCGACTCTGTTCATGGTGGCCCTGTACCTGGCACGTGGTGGGGCGATTCTGGCGTGGATCGCGACCGCCGCAGCGACGTCCGCATGGACATGGGTGTTTCTCGCAGTCGGCACCGTGTTGGCTTATCCATTCGTATTCGGAGCGGCGCTGGTGCTCGGAATCGGGGACACATGGTTGCACCTTCGGGAGAGACTCGCAGCCAGGCTGGTGGATGGGCCGGGGCGCTGAAGGCGACCCGCGACAAACAGACATCGAAGGACGGAAACGAATGGTTCGGATCATCCTGCGACAGGACATCGAAGACCTGGGCGAGCTCGGCGACATCGTGGATGTGAAGCCCGGCTATGCACGGAACTACCTGCTTCCGCAGGGGTTTGCGTACGAAGCGACGCCCGCGAACCTCAGGCGGCACGAGGAAGAGCGGGAACACCTCGTGAAGCGGTCGATGCGCGACCGCGACCGGGCCGAGAAGGTGGCGGAGCGGCTGGCAGGAGTGTCGGTCACGCTCAAGGTAAAGGCAGGCGAAGAAGGGCGGTTGTTCGGATCGGTGACTTCGACCGACATCGCCAGCCGACTGGCCGAGCAGAGCGTTGAGATCGACCGGCATATCATCAGGCTTGCCGAGCCGATTAAGCAGTTGGGCATGTACAAGGTTCCGATCCGGCTTCATGCGGAAGTCCAGCCGGAGATCAGCGTCTGGGTGGTTGCTGAAGACTGATGGCCCAGGCCGGTCACCGGCTGCCCTGATCATCGTTCGGCCATTGTCCGCGGCAATCGCCAGGAGAGAAGCGCGTGAGTGACAGCGCTGGAGATCGTGACCTGTCGATCCCGTCCGGGCAATCTCCTTCTGTACCACATCCCGGACACGGTGCGGACCCCGGGCCCGGCTCTGTGCTGCGGCCATTGCGGATCTCGTACGTGGATGGAAGGCGCCTCCGGCGGAGCATTCTCGCGGGCGTCCAGCACGTGATCCAGGACCGCGAGGAGCTCGACCGGATCAACGTGTTTCCGGTTCCCGATGGAGATACGGGAACGAATCTCGCCCTCACCTTGGCTTCGATTGCCGACGCGGTTCGTCCACTGGACTCCCGCTCGCTCACGGAAGTAGCCGATGTCTCCGCCGAAGCCAGCGTCATGGCGGCACGCGGAAACTCCGGCATGCTGTTCTCCCGCTTTCTCCTCACCTTTGCCGACCTCGTGCGCGGGCGGGAGCGGCTGGGGTCTGTGGAAATGGCGAAGGCGCTTTCGGGAGCGTCGTCCTCCCTCGACGACGTGCTCGAGAATCCCCGGGAAGGGACAGTTATCACGGTCGCGCGGGACATGGCGGTCGAGGCGGAACGGCGCGCCGCTACCGGCAACGGCGATATCTACTACTGGCTCAACGACATGCACGTTGCAGCCGAGAGGTCCCTGGAACGCACCCAGGACATGCTCGAGGTGCTGCGCGAAGCGGGCGTAGTCGATGCAGGAGCGAAGGGGTTCGTGAGCTTCTTCGACGGCATTGTCCAGTTCATCGAGGGGCGGATCCGGACCGACGTGCTGGAGGACGCCGGGGCCGCGAAGTCGCTGTATGAAGCCCGCGAGGCCGGAGTCGGCGCTGACGAGGGGCGGTACTGCACTCAGGTGGCCGTACGCGGACCCGATCTGCCGGACGACCAGACGATCCGGGAGGCGATACACGATCTCGGTACCTCTACGATCGTCCTGCACGCGGGAAATCTGGCCAAGGTCCATATCCACGCGGATGCACCGGCCGCAGTGGTTGAAGTGCTGGCGAAGTTTGGCGAGATCGTGTCTGAGCGGATAGAGGACACTCTGCTCTCGGGGACCACGCGGCACATCTCGGTCGTCGTAGACTCGGCCTCGGATCTGCCGCGGGAGTGGTCTGAGCGCCATGGTGTGTCGGTGGTCCCGTTGCAGGTGACGATCGGAGACCGGACCTACCGGGACGGGATCGATCTCGATCTGGTCGGGCTGTTCGAGCGCATGCACGGGCCCGATGCGGCGGATTCGGTCACCACGTCTCAACCTGCTCCACGCGCATTCACCGATGCCTACGAGGGCGGAATCGCCCGCGGGGCCGAGGCGATACTCGGCATCTACATCAGCTCGCAGATCTCGGGGACCTACAGCACCGGCGCGGCAGCGCTTCGCCTGATGGACGGAGTGGAGGGGATCGCGCTGGACTCTCGATCAGGATCACTCGGGTCCGGGCTTCTCGCCGTGCGCGCCGTCGAGCTGCTCGATCAGGGCATGGATCTCGGAGACGTCGTTCAGGAGTTGGTGCGGGTCCGGGACCGGTCGAACGTGTTCTTCTCGGTCGATACGATGGAGTATCTCTTACGATCGGGTCGGGTCGGTCGTGCCAAGGCTTGGCTCGGCGAGAAGCTCGACCTGAAGCCGATCCTGTCGTTAACGGAGGAGGGCCGACTCGCAGCCGTGGGACGTGGGCGAGGCATGGACGCTGTTCGCGACCGCGTGTTTGACCTGTTGGATGAACGCCTGATCGATGCGAAGAGGTATCGATTCGGGGTGTCTCACTTCGCGGCAGAGGAGTGGGTGCAACACACCGTGGAAGAGATCGAGCGCAGGTACGACCCGGTGGAGATTCTCTGCGGATCCGCGACGGCCGCGCTCGGAGTCCATCTGGGGCCGGGTGCCTGGGGGATCGCCTACCAGATCGAAGATCGAGTCTCTCCCCGATGAAACGGAACAGAGGAGCCGAATGTCGGAAGGGAATCGGCCCGCGGTGGAGGAGTTGAATTCCGAGTTGCAGGTGATCATGGACGCGGTTCTCGAGCGGAATGCTCGTGACCCGGTCTTGCTCGATCTCCGTGAGATCTCGGATGCCACGGACTGGTTCGTCATCGCGTCGGGTGATTCCGACACCCACGCCCGGGCAATCGCCGACAACGTGCTCGAACGTGCGCGGCGTCACGGATCAAGGCCATCGGGCGTTGAAGGTAGAGGGGCAGCGTCATGGATCCTCCTCGACTTCATCAACGTGGTCGTGCATGTCTTCCAGCCGCGCGTGCGTGATTTCTATCGGCTTGAAGACCTGTGGGGCGACGCTCCCGCGACCCCGATCCTGGACGAGCCGCCAGAGAGGTAGAAATCGCTTGATCCGCGGGGCCCGCTTGTTGGCGATCTGCGTCGGTGCGGCGGCTCTGAGTGTCGTGCTCGTGACACCGGCCTGGGCCCAGGTGGGTCCGAACAAGGTGCAGTATCAACCCCGCGAATTCCGCATCATCGAGACTACCCATTTCGACGTGTTCTTCTACGACGAGGAACGCGAGGCCGCGCTTGACGCCGCCCGGATGGCGGAGCGGATCTACGGTCGTCTGAGTCGACTTCTGGATCATGATTTCCAGGACCGCAAGCCGATCATCATCTATGCCTCCCAGTCCGATTTTCAGCAGACCAACGTTCTCGGCGGGCATATCGACGAGTCGACCGGTGGCGTGACGGAGTCGTTGAAGGACCGGGTGTTACTGCCTCTGACGGGGTCGTACGCCGAATTCGAGCACGTTCTGGGACACGAGCTCGTACACTCGTTCCAGTTCGACATTCTCAAGCGGAACGCGGTCCAGGCCACGGCTTCGCCGTTCGCCTTCGTTCCAAGCCTGTGGTTCATGGAAGGGATGGCCGAGTACCTGTCGGTGGGTGAGATCGACGCCAAGACCGTCGCCTGGCTGACGGACGCCTCACTCTCCGGCTATCTCCGTACGATCGACGAAATGGAACGCTTCAACGACTTCCTGAGCTATCGATTCGGGCAGTCGCTGTGGAATTATATCGGAACGAAGTGGGGCGACGAGACCATCGGATTGCTGCTGAAGCGATCGTCGGCCATGGGGCCCGAACAAGCGTTCGAGAGCACCCTCGGTGTCACCCTCAGGGACCTGTCCAGGGAATGGCACGATGCAGTCCGAGCCGCATACCTGCCACAGATCGCACGGGCGGACGATGTGCGGGACATCGCGACCCGGGTCACGACGCACTCGTTTCCGACCGGTCGTGGGAAATCGCCGACGTTCATCGCGCCAGCCCTGTCGCCGGATGGTACCGAACTCGTGTACCTGTCGGACCGGGGTCATGACCTGTACGGCTTCTTCGATCTGTACCTCGCTGATGCCGAGACCGGAGAGCCCAAACGGACTCTGGTCAAGTCCGCCCGCAGTGGCAGCTTCGAGAGTCTTCGCTACCTGACATCGTCATCGTCCTGGTCGCCGGACGGGGAACGGGTCGCGTTCGTGGCCAAGTCCACGGGGAGAGACGCGATTCACATCGCCAACGTGCGGACCGGCCAGATCGAAGCGAAGTGGACACCCGAGCTGAACGGGGTCCAGACGCCGTCCTGGTCACCGGATGGGCGTCGGATCGTGTTCACCGGATTGCTCGGTGGGGTCAGCGACCTGTACATCTGGGACTCCAGCAACGGCGGCATGGAGCAGTTGACGGCGGACAGATACGCGCAGCTTCATCCGTCGTGGTCACCGGACGGGAGGACGATCGCGTTCGCGACTGACCGGACTCCCGAGACAGACTTGGACCAACTCGTGTTCGGCCCGCTGCGGATAGCGCTGCTGGATCTCGAGACGCGCGAGCAGAAACTCCTGGCCGGCCAGGAGGGCGGGTTGTCAATCAGTCCCGCCTGGTCTCCGGACGGACGGACCGTAGCCTACCTATCTACCCGCGAAGGGCTGTTTGACGCCTACCTGCACGATCTGGATACGCACGCGACGCTGAGGCTGACCAGGGCCGTGACAGGGGTGATGGGAGCAGGCGCTCTGCTCACCAGTCCGGGACTGTCCTGGGCCAGCGATGCCGATCGGATCGCGTTTTCCTACTTCGAGGAAGCCGGTTTCAACATCTACACGATCGATGATCCGCGGAGGATCGCTCGGTCGGCCGGACCGGCGAGCGAGCCGGCCACGGCGGCGTCACAGGTCGGTCGCGAACGAGTGGTGGAATCCCGGCCGGCCGCCGGCGGAGTATCCACAGTGGAGGAAGGCGAGCCCAGGTCGTTCTATCTGACTGACGAGGGATTCAGACGATCCGACTACGGCGAGGATCCCGAAGCACTCGCTGCTCTCCGCGATCCCGGTCGGCTGTCGGTGCGGGCCCTGCTCGATTCGGCCACCCTGTCTCTGCCGGACACGGCGACCCTGGCTTACCGCGACTACGATGTCAGCCTGAGCCCCGACATCGTGGGGCGCCCGACGATCGGCACACAGGTGGGAGGGTTCTACGGGGGAGGGATCTACGGCGGATCATTCATCACGCTGTCGGACATGTTGGGCAACCACAACATGGTGATCGCCGGAGACATCCAGGGTTCGTTCGACAATGCCCGGGTTCAGCTGCAGTACACGTATCTCAAGAACCGGGTCAACTTCGGTGTGTCAGCCCAGCAGTTTCCATTCTACCGGTACCTCGGCCGGAGATTCGGGGAAGTACCCGGTAGACCCGGACTGATCGGAGAGTACGATCTGTTCCAGCGCGACCAGTTCCGATCGGTCGGCATCCTGACCCAGTACCCGTTCAGCACGTTCTCCCGGATGGATTTCAATATCGAAGCATCGAGCATCGAGACGGACCTGGTGCTGCGAGGCCTGGAACTGGAGAGCAACAACGGCTTCTCGTTCACGCTCGATGGGCCGACACGAGCTTTCGTGAAGCCCTCCGTGAGCTACGTGTTCGACAACTCGCTCGGCGGATTCACTGGTGCGCTCGGCGGGCGGCGACTGCAGCTGGGAGTCTCTACGTCCATGGGGGATCTGAATCTGGCGGATGTCGTCGCCGACGTGCGGCATTACACACCGCTGTTCGGTCCGTTGCTGTTCGCTCAGCGTTTCCTGTCATTCGCTCGATTCAGTACTTCGAGCGCCGAGGACGCACGGGAATTCGAACTTGCCTGGGGCGGTCCGTACTATCTGCGTGGCTACGACGTTGGATCCTATGGCGCACTCGAGTGCGAGTTGTCGAAGGCCGAGACGGCACTCGACTTCTTCTGCCCCGCGCAGGCCCAGTTGATTGGCTCCAGTGTGCTTCTGCTCAATTCCGAGGTTCGAGTTCCGGTTCTCAATGCGATCAAGGACGCCTGGTTGCCCCTCAACTTCCCCCCGATTGATGCCGCCTTCTTCTTCGACATCGGTGTCGCCTGGACTCCCGGATTCTCGTCTCTCACGCTTAACCGCGAGCCGGGTCAGGACATCGTGCTGTACCGGGAGCCGCTCGCCAGCTATGGGGTAGGACTTCGGTTCAACCTGTTCTTCGCTATTCTGAGGCTCGATTACGCGATGGCCCCGGGTCGAGGGTCCCGTTTCGGGCGCAGTATCTGGTCGATTTCGCTCGGACCGATCTTCTGACGTCTCCCTTCACAGCGGGCGTGGACGGCAGTGAGCCGACGGTCTTTCTTGCGGGTCGCCGTTCCGCTGAACAGTTTGCCGCGGCTGGGTGTCCGGGGGGAGATTGGCCCGGCCAGACGCAAAATCGCAGAGGCGCGCCACTTGACGCGATATCATCGACAGAAATTCGGAGTTCGAGTCCTCGCAGGAGTCCTCTTCGCGGCAGCATGCGGCGGCGGGGGTGAGCCGAGCGACGGGACTGGCAGTCAGGCCCCGGACCTTCACGGTACGGAGCTCGTGGTCGGCTCGACGCTCGACGAGTGGGGGATTCTCGTGCTGGACCCCTCGGGGGCGACAGCCAATCTCCGGCCCATGCGTACTCCACGGGAGACCACGTGGGAGAGTGAGACGGAGCTCCCCTCGTTCGAGGAGGTTCGCTCAATCAGCGGCTCTTCGGTCGTTCTGAGGTCCGGAGATGGAACGGTCGTCCGGTTCGACCCGGCAGCCGATGACGTCGAAACAATCGATCGTCTGCAGGGAGAGGCGGTCAGCTGGGTAGGCTCTGACCAGGGTGGTGTATTCGTCAACGGCGCGAGTGGAGAGATCCTCGCAGTATTTCCTGATCGCGCCTGGCGTTACGATGTCGGTGGCGAGGTCGACTGGGCTGCTGCCGTGCACGATGGCATCGTGGTGTTGCGTCCCGGGCCCGAGTTGTGGCTCGTTCCGCACGGAGCGGAAGAACCTTCCGGTGAAGCCAGTGTCGCTGTACGCGGTCAGGGCCTGGTGACGGCGTGGGGCCGCAGATTGGTATTCGTCGATGCCGAGGATGGCCGGTCGATCCAGGTCCTCACGGTGGAGCCGACGGAGACAGCCGGTCGAGTGGAACTCGACGGAAACGTCACGGCACTCGCGGCGTCACCCTCGTCACACGAACTCTATGCAGGGATCAGTGATCCCGCCGGAGTCGTAGTCATCAATCGGTTTTCATTTACCACGCGCTCACTCACTCGCCTCGATCGGCCTCCGGTTGAGATTCGCCCGAGCCTGTTTGGTGAGTACCTCCTCGTGTTCGATGGTGAACGGACGTGGCGAATTGACGTGGACGGCGGAAATTCAATTCCGATATCAGGAGACTGGGGTGCCGATCTGCCACTCGGCCTGCCGGACGGTCACGTGATAACCCGATCCGGCGGCGCAGTATCATTGGTGGGCCCCGATGGCCGAATCGAGGGGGAGCCGTTCGAGGTGGCGGTCGCTGCCGCATGGCTGCCTGTTCGCTGGACTCCGGTTCCCCGCGTTCTCACAGATGAGCTTCAGGGTCGTCCCCTGGCTGTTTCCCCCGGCCGCCCTGCGCCGGACGTGACCGTTCCCGAGGCGGACGACGACCGGCCCGAAGCCGATCCGACCACGCCGCCGGACGTGCCGTTCGGCTATTACGCCATCGTGGGCTCAGCTCGCCAGAGAGACGGGATCGACGCGCTCGTGAGAGAGCTCGGAGTAGCTGGATTCCCGGTCCAGGTACAGTCGGTCGCGGATCGGGCCGGCGAGAACTGGTATCGTGGCCTCGTCGGACCATACGCGACACGCGCCGAAGCAGAAGCCGCGGCTCGGCAACTGCAAAGAGAGAGGCAGCTGCAAAGCTGGGTGACGGGTATCGATGCCGATTCCTGACCGCCAGTCCGGCCGCGGGCCGGGTGACTCGAAGCTGGAACGCGACGAAGTTCCGCCAGGCGGTGAAATGGGTGAGGGCACCCACTGGCTTCCGGATGGCACGTCCGTCGTGGCACTCGTGCGGGAACGCGGTGGCGGCGCGTGGGCGGCCGGAGTCGCGGTTGGTCTGGCAGACATCGTAGGTAGAAGACGGGGCCGGACGTTTCTTGCCAATACGATTCCCGGAGCGACCGAGCTGGACGAACTGATGGAGGCCTCTG
>JBDGUZ010000098.1:0-9529 GCA_039585915.1 Gemmatimonadota bacterium | reverse complement strand
AACCCATCGATATTCAGCAAGAGTCGTGCAGGGTGGTGGCGATCGTGGCGGGGCCGGACATCTTAAATCTCTGGATCGCGCAGGTACTTGTAACACTGGCTGTTACGGGCCGTCGACGGGTAGTTCAGGAGCGATTTCGAGTCCGGACCACCACTCCGAACGGGTCGCCGCAGCGCCATTCTGTCGGCGACACGGCGACCGCAGGTGACAGGTTGTCCGATTGCCAGGGACTCGGGAGTCAGTCCTGGTCCGGGTCGTCCAGCCGGATCCTGGTACGGGAATCGGCAGTAACGATCTCGATCTCCCGGCCCGGATCGATGATGTTGACGATGACCGATCCAGCGCCGCGCACTTCGACACTGGTCTCGCCGACGAGCCCGGAGTACCTGAGCGCACTGAGGTCCGTGGCCGCGTACCCCACGCCCGTCACACCGACGTATCCGGCTGCCGGCCTGGCGGGAGGCAGCGGTGCTGTCGGGGCCTGTCGCTCGGCCGCGGTGGCTGTCGTTGTCCTCGTTGCGCCGTCCCGCCTGTACGTCCAGCGCACGTCCTGCCCCGGCTTCACGGAGCCGAAGCGACGACCGCCTTCCGCGGTCACCAGGGACTCCCCGTCGATTTCCAGCAGGACGTCTCCGCGCTGCAGTCCCGCTGCCGCCGCTGGACTGCCGGCCTGGATCGAGCTGATCTCCGGGGGCGCGCTGAATTCCCACTCCGTGGTGCCATGTTCGTCGTCGACACTCCACCGACATTCAGTGCACTGAATCCCGAACCCGAACCAGCCGGAAGGAAGCAGCGCGAGCGTGGGTCTCGGGACGGCCCCGACGGATACACCCGTTGCTGGCGTGGCGGGGACCGCTGGTGCCGGCATCCGGTCCGGGCGAGGCACATACGGCACTCGTTGCGGGCTGGGCGTGGCAGCGATGACCGGAGCAGCCGCCGCGCCTCCGGAGCCGGGACATTCGGATCGCGGAACGACTTCCACCGTCTTCTCCCGGCTCCCTTTTCGCACGACGATCGACACCGCCTCACCGGGAATGAGATTCGCCAGGCGGTCTCCCCCTTCACCCGTCGTGATTAGATGGCCATCGATCGCTACGAGTCGATCTCCGTCTTCGATCTTCCCGTCCGCCGGAGAACCCGGTTCCACGGTGCGGACGGTCGGCTCGGCGCTGAAGTTCCAGGACCGCCGCCCGTCATCTCGGGCCGTAAAAATCGCGCAGTTGCTGCACTCGAAGCTGGCGATCCCGATCTCGCCGCGCGGGGTGGCACCGTCGGGGCAGCTCGACGCGACCCCCTGTTGTGCGTTGGCATCGACGGTCAGCGTCAGCAGCATGACCGCTGCCAGCAGACTCGCGACTCCAGATGTCCAGCGGTCCAGTTCGGCAATTATCCGTATCCCGTTCACCTCGTCCTCCCGTCCCTCAGAATTCCACCAGGAGCTGGTTGCTCGCTTCGTACTGGTTCATAACCTGGGCCCGCGCCTGGAACCCCTGGAGAATTCTCGCCGCCAGGGGATCGTCGGGGGCCAGGCGAACGATCTCATTCGCGGCCGCCCACAGCGCCGTCAACGCTACCTCGACCGCCTGTCCGGAGTCGGCGGCGGCTCCATTGGCCGCCGTGAGAGCTTCGAGGGCGGCCACGTACTCGGATCCGGTACGCTGGACCTGCGATGCCAGGCGGACATCGCCGTCCTCGAACACGGTCTGGAAAGCCTCGGCGGTCTGCCGGGAGCCCATCACCTGTCCGATCGATATTCCTCCGGCGAACAGGGCGATCCCGGCCGCGATCGCAGCGGCCGATCTCCACCACGGTCGACTGTGCGGCGGCAATTGCGCAGCTGATACAGCCGTCGTACCGCTCGCCCGGGACGTGGCCAGGAGTCCGTTCTCCCTCAGCGCGCGGACCGTCCGCTCTTCCAGCAGCTGACCGGGATCGGTCTCCCGGGGCAGCGCGTCGAGAGCTTCGCGTTCAGCGGCCGTGAGTTCGACCGGATCCTCCCGGTCGAATCCGTCCGGCCCCGTCGTCCGACGCTCGTCCGTCATGTCTTCTCTCCCATCACGCCGCTGGTCCGAGCAACTGCCGCATGTGTCTGCGGGCGGACCACAGCTGGCTCTTCGAAGTCCCTTCGGTCACACCGAGCTTCTCGGCTATCTCGGCATGCTTGAAACCCTCCACATCGTGCAGGATCAGCACGGTGCGGCATCCAGCCGGCAGCAGGGCGATTGCCCGCTCGAGATCTATTCGTTCGTCTCGTCCACGCGGTTCGACCCCGCGCCGGCTCTCTTCGTGCAGCTCCTCCAGGCGACCACTGCGGCGAAGCTGATTCCGGCTCAGGTTGAGGCCGATTCCGGTCAACCACGTCTCGAAGCGCGCTTCCCACCGGAAGCTCCCAAGATTCGTCGTCGCTCGAATCCAGGTCTCCTGCACCACGTCCTCCGCCTCCGCTTCGTCTCCTCCCAGCACGCGCAACACGAACTGGTACAGTCTCGGAGTGTGCCGGCCGTACAACTCCCGGAACGCGGCCTCGTCACCCACGTTCGCGACGCGTTCCGCCAGCACTCGATCCGTTGTCGATACCACCGCTTGCGCTCTCATCTCGTTTGTAAGTGTCGACAGATCTAAAAAGGGTTGGAAAACGTGCTTCCTTCAGTATACAGTTTCGCCGGCGCGGCCATTTCCACCAACGAGGATCTCCCCTCGCCACGCGGCTCCTGAGCGTACAGATTGTCCCGACTTTGCGACCGACCCGCAATCCAGACTGGCAACACGGGTGGTTTCGCGGTGGGTGATAAATGATTCCGGAGGTGCGAGTTGAATGATCCGACTGGCCATGGAGAAGGCGGACATGAGGCGCTGATCGCGGAAGCACGGGAACTCGTCGGCGGCGCGAGCCGGGGCATGCTGAGCACGTTGAGTCCTGATGGCGGATATCCCCACGCCTCGATCATCGACCTCGCGCCCGTAGACCGCGGCGACGTCGTGACCCTGCTGAGCACGCTCGCCGTGCACCGGAAGTACGCCGAAGCCGATGACAGGGCTTCCATTCTCATCGCGCCCTATCTCGGGGACGACGACGCGATGATGCGGCCTCGGGTCACCCTGGTCGGACACCTCGTGCATGAAGAAGACCGCGATCTGTACCAGGACGCGTATCTCGCCGTGCACCCGGAGGCCGAGATGTACTTGAGAATGGCCGACTTCGCGTTCTTCCGCCTGCGCACCGAGCGGGCTCGCTACATCGCGGGATTCGGACGAATGGGATGGCTCAAGGGACCGGAGATGCGGACCGGAGACGTGGTCTGAACCGGGTCAACGTCCGGTCGGTCGCGCTGCCCGTCGAGCACGGCGGCTGGAGCTTCCTCGCCGAGCCGCTCGTTCTCGGCCTGCTCGTCGCGCCGAGCGCGGCCGGTTTCGCGATCGCGGTGGCGACATCGGCCGGGTTCCTGATCCGGCACCCGGGGCGGATGTTCTGGAAGAACCGTCAGCGGCTGGATGTATCTCCGCGCTACGGACTCGCCAGGAAATTCGCTGCGGGTTACAGCCTCGTCGCTGCGGCCGGCCTCGGTACCGCGTGGGCCCTGGCGGGGATCCGTCCACTCGTTCCGTTCATCATCGCCGGACCGTTCTTCCTGCTGTTCGCAGTCTACGACGTCCGCCACGAGGCCCGGCTGCTACTGCCGGAACTGCTGGCCCCTGCCGCCGTCGCAGTCTCCGCTCCGGCGATCGCGCTGGCAGGTGGCTGGACAGCGCAGGCGGCGCTCGTCCTTTGGGTGCTGCTCGTGCTCCGTTTCATTCCGACGGTGCTGTACATCCGCGCCCGTCTGCGCCTGGAACGGGACAAACCTCACGAAGCGGCGGCCTCGAACACGGCCCACGGTGCCGCTGTGCTGGCCGGTGGCGGGCTGGCGGGAGCGGGGCTCGCGCCCTGGCTCTCGGTGGTCGGCCTCGGGGTGCTGCTCGTTCGTGCCGTCGTCGGCCTGTCCCGCTATCACCGGCCCGCGACGGCGAAGGTGATCGGGTTCTCCGAGGTCGCCTACGGTTCGTTGTTCGTCCTGCTCACGGCCGTCGGCTACTGGATTCTGGGCTGACGTGATCGCGCCGGCCGGGCATCAGACCTCCGCGTGCTCGGTTCGCTCGATGATCTCGTCCTGCAGCTCCAGGGACAGGTCGCAGAAGTAGTCGCTGTACCCGGCTACGCGTACGATCAGATCCCTCCATTCCTCCGGATCCGCCTTTGCGGCGCGCAGCGTGTCGGCCTTCACCACGTTGAACTGAAGGTGGTGCCCGCCGAGCCGAAAGTAGCCGCGGACCAGCCGCGAGATGTCCTCGATCCCTTCCTCTCCCTCGATCAATGCGGGCGTCAGCTTCATGTTGAGCAGCGTGCCGCCGGTGAGACTATGGTCCATCTTGGCCGCCGACCGGAGCACTGCCGTCGGCCCGAGCCGGTCGGAGCCCTGCACTGGTGAGATCCCCTCGGACAGGGGCTTCCCCGCTCTCCGTCCGTCGGGTGTCGCTCCGGTCACGGCGCCGAAGTACACGTGGCAGGTCGTCGGAAGCATCTGGACCCGGTATCGCCCGCCCGTTTCCGACTTCCGCCCATCCACGATCTCGACAGCCGCGTCGAACACTCGCGACATCAGGGCATCGGCGCGATCGTCGTCGTTGCCCCAGCGGGGCGTCCGGTTCACCAGTCGCTGGCGCAGCGCCTCGTCTCCCTCGAAGTCCCGGCCGAGGATCGCCTGCAGCCTTTCCAGTGACACGAAGTCGTCCTCGAATACCAGGCTCCGGATCGCCGACAGCGAATCCGTAATCGTCCCGATCCCGACCATCTGCACGTACCGGTTGTTGTACCTGGCCCCGCCCGAGTTGTAGTCCGTGCCGCTCGAGATGCAGTCATCGACCAGCACCGATAGGAAAGGGGCGGGCATCGATTCGTCGTAGATACGCTCGATGATCGCGTTTCCAGCGAGCTTCACATCCAGGGCGTTGCGCAACTGCAACTCGAACGCGGAGAACAGGGAGTCGAAGTCCTCTAACGTCCCGGCATCCACGCCGATCGACGGTAGAACACGAGTCCCGGTGCGCGGATCGATTCCGTCGTGCAGCGTCAGCTCCAGGACCTTCGGCAGGTTGAAGTACCCCGTGAGGACACAGGACTCCTTGCCGAACGCACTCGTCTCGACGCAGCCGCTGCACCCTCCGGCGCGCGCATCCCCGGCAGTCTTGCCGACCCGCAACTGCTCCTCGACCACCATTTCGGCGTTGAACAGCGAAGGGAATCCGTAGCCGTGCCGGATCACTTCGAGAGCACGTACCAGCACAGCGTCGGGTGTCACGCCGGACAGCAGGAGATTCGTGCTTGGCTGCAGCAGGTGCATCTCCTCGATCACGTCCAGCAACAGGTCCGTGACCTCGTTCGAAGCATCCGTTGCGTCGGCAAGCACTCCGCCCAGACTGATGTTCGCGAAGTCGGTGTAGGTACCGCTCTCGGCCGCAGTAACTCCGACCTTCGGGGGCGCTGGGTGGTTGTTGAACTTGATGAACAGCGCCTCGAGCAGCTCTCGCGCCGACTCGCGGGTGAGGCTCCCCTCGTCGAGGCCGCGCTCGAAGAACGGCCCGAGGTGCTGGTCCAGGTGTCCGGGGCTGAAAGCGTCCCATCCGTTGAGCTCCGTCACCACCCCGAGATGACAGAACCAGTACGCCTGCAGCGCCTCGTGAAAGTCCTCGGGGGCCTCGGCCGGAACACGCCGGCACACTTCGGCGATTCGGAGGAGCTCTCGTCGACGGTCCGGGTCCATCTCCGTCCCGGCCATCTGTTCCGCCAGCTCCGCGTGCCGCTCGGCAAAGCGAATCGTGGCATCGCAGGCGATCTCCATCGACCGCAAGGCATCACGTCTGCCTGGCGTTCCCGGGTCCAGGTCATCCAGCCCCGCCAGTGCGACCGCGATGTCGCCTTTCATCTCCTTCAAGCCATGCCTATAAATCTTGTCGTCCAGGACGGCGTGGCCCGGGGCGCGCTGCTCCATGAACTCGGTGAACACTCCCGCTTCGTACAGGCCGTGCCACTGCTCGGGCAGCGCCTCGAACAGCCGACCCCGCATCGAACGGCTGCGCCAGAACGGGATCAAGTCACGTTCGTAGTCTTCGAGGCACTCGGCGGGAACCCGATACCGGGTCTTTTCACGCGCATCGAGGATCCGCAGGTCCTCGAGGCTGTGGCAGGTGAGCTCGGGAAATGTGGGCACCTCCTTCGGCCGGGGGCCGCGCTCCCCGACGATCAACTCGTCCTCGCCGATCCAGATCGTCTTGTGCTCGCACAGGTGCCGGAACGCGAGGGCGCGAAGAATCGGGACCGGGTGGTGTCCCTCGTGGGCGCGGTAGAACTCCGTCAGCAGCATGGCGCGCTCACTGGAGATCGCCGGCTCCGCGGACAGGCTCTCGGCCCTCAGTCGTCTGGTCCGTTCCGTCATTCCTGGCAGCTCCCGGCGGCTTAACCGCCGATCGAGGTCTCGATTCCGGCTCGCTCGAAATGCGACGCCGCGGATCGGATCCGATCCAGCCCGGGTGCCCCCGGATCCGGCTCCAGCACCGGTAGTCCCAATCGCTCACGCCTGTCCCGACCGAGCTTGTGGTACGGCAGGATGCTCACCTGCCGGACGGCGCCGAGTGTGGAAGCCAGGTGAGCCATGCCCGCCAGCTCTTCCTCGTCATCGTTCACGCCCGGCACCAGAGGAACGCGCAACCAGATCGGGGTCGGACCGTCGGCCAAAACCCGGAGATTCGCGACGATCCTGTCGTTCGAGACTCCCGTCGCCGACCGGTGCCGTTCCGCGTCGGAGGTCTTGAGGTCGAACAGGATCAGGTCCGCCCGATCGGCCGCCGCGAGCAGGTCCCGGATCTCGACGAGTCCGCAGGTGTCGACTGCGGTATGCAGGCCCGCGTCCCGGCAGGCGCCGAGCGCTGCCAGCACGAACTCCGCCTGTTGCAGCGGCTCCCCGCCGGAGAACGTCACGCCGCCCCCCGATTCCTCGTAGAACACGCGATCGCGCGACACCGTCTCCAGCACCTCTTCCACTCCGAGATCCTTCCCAGCGATCTCACGGGCGCCGGTGGGACAGACTTCCACGCAGACTCCGCAGACGTCGCACGACGGAATCCCCGGCGTGATCCCCCGGCCGACCGTGGCAGGTACTGCGAATCCGTGCGGGCAGACTCTGACGCAGGCGTTGCACTCGATGCAGCGGGAGGGATGCGTCAGGAGGTCGGGGGCGGCGCGCATGCCCTCCGGGTTGTGGCACCACCGGCAGGCCAGCGGGCACCCCTTGAGGAAAATGGTGGTGCGGATGCCCGGCCCGTCGTGGGTGGAGAACCGCTGTACGTTGAACACCCGGCCACGGATCACGATTCCTCCCCGATCTCGCTTTCGAGGTGGTGGTAGCGGACCAGAAACGGCTTCTGCACCTCGAATGACCAGTGGACATCGCGCAGGAAGTCCGCCGCCGCACGAGGATTCCCCTCGAGCAGGAGATCGAGGAACTCTCCGTGTTCCCGGATCGACCGGAGTTCCCACTCGGGTACGAACGCGCGTTCGCGCGGGAAGTCATACAGACGCTGCCGGCAGACCCGGACGCTTCGCCTCAACTCCTGGTTGTCGCACCACGACAGAAACACGCGGTGGAAATCGACGTTGTGGGAATAATAGGCATCGAAGTCGCCGGCTTTGAGAGCAGACGACATCTCCCTGTTCAGGGAGTCCATCCGGACCAGGTCGCCCGGATCGATGCCGTCGGGTGCGCAAAGCAGAGCCGCTCCCTCGAGAGCGCCGATGATCTGGTACAGATGACGAACATCGTCCAGGGTGAGTCTTCGGACGCGTACTCCCCGCCGCGGAAAGACTTCCACGAAGCCCTCGATGTCGAGCTGGATCATCGCATCCCGGAGCGGCATGCGGCTGATTCCGAGTTCTGCGCTGATCCGATTCTGGTCGAGGAAGGTCCCGGGAATCAGGTCTCCGGCCTCGATCGAGGCGCGCAGGTGCTCATATACCTGCTCTCGCAGAGACTTGAGCTGAAGAACGCCGGGTGCCGACATCCGATGCTCCGTGAAGTGCCGGGTATGAGTAGCGCACCGGCAGACCGACCATCCGAGCAACTGATATCTAATATATCAGTCCGCAGGTTCACTCGATAGTCGCGGCCGACCCTGCCCCATTGCTCCACTTTTCGTCCCCGAGTCTCGACGCGCCTGCCTGACACACCTACAATCCTGCGCCATGGGAAGCCTTTTGATCGCAGCGGTACTGGGAATGGTCACCTTCGTGGCCACGTCGCTCGACAACCTCCTCCTGCTGGTGAGCTTCCTCGGAAATCCGTTGTATCCGAAGCGTGTCGTCGCCCCGGCGTACATTGGCTCGGTGCTCGGTGTGGTCGGCCTCTCCGCCCTGCTGTCCGTTGTCGCCCGATTCGGGCCGCTCGAGGGTCGGGGGCTCGTGTTTCTCGGGTTCATACCGCTCGGCCTGGGACTGTACTACGCGATTCGTCTCGTTCTGCCGGGACGCATCACCGAGCAGGAGAGGCTACTGCAGAGCATGGCGCGTACGATGCGCATGCGGAAAGGACGGGCGGCCGTGATCGCCGTGACGCTCGCCGCGAGCGGGGACAGCCTGGCGACGTATACGGCCCTGTTTGCGGACACCCGGACCTGGCTCATGCCGGCCACGGTGGGAGGAATCCTGCTCGGAGCGGTGGCGTGGACATGGGTCGCCGGGTGGATCATGAACCTGGCTGGAGCGCGCAGCTTCATCGAGAAAGCCGGGCCGATCCTGCTTCCGATCGTGCTGATTGTGCTCGGTCTCTACATCCTCGCAGATACTCCGACAGACCTCGTGCAGGCGCCCGGCTGAAGCAGGTCCCGTTCAGTCTGTCTCGTCCGGCTTCCCGCTGGCCTCGCCCTCGCCCGACAGGCCCGAGACGAGCCTCTCGAACCTTGGGAGTCCCTGCAGCGACGAGAGATCGGGGTCCTGCCGAATCCACTCCCGGTTGCCGAATCCGGCGGCGATCGCCTCTTCGAGGCAGTCGATCGCCCGTTCGGGCTCGGTCTCCAGGGCAAACAGGCAGGCCACGTTGTAGCGCACACCGGCGTCCGCAGGGTCGATCACCAGAGCTCGCTCGGCCCACTCCTTACCCTCGTCGAGCCTGCCGATCCTGCACAGAGAGACGGCCCGCATCGTCGCCGCGCGCGGATCATCGGGGTTGAGGTCCATGTGTCGCACGGCGACTTCGAGCGCCGTTTGATAGTGCTCCGCGGCATCGGCTGTCGACCCCAGCGCTTCCCTGGCCTGCGCGCCAAAGAACGCGGCCTGGTAGTCCTCCCGCGCAGCCAGCGCCTCGTCGAACAGCTCCGCGGCGTCCTCGTGGCGCCCCTGCTGGAACCGAATCCGGCCCAGGAAATAGCGTGACTCGAACTGCAGGGGATCCAGTTGCATGGCTTGACCAAAACTCGCTTCCGCGGCGTCCACGTCATTCTGCAG
>JBDGUZ010000097.1:0-18000 GCA_039585915.1 Gemmatimonadota bacterium | reverse complement strand
CAATGGAAGGGCCGCCAGGCCGACCCCCAGTCCACCGGCCAGCAGCACGGCAGCGTCCACTACCCGCTGGCGGTCTCCATCGAAGATCTCTGCCCACAGGCTGGTGTGCTCTCGCCAGCGCCGCGGCGGCTCCAGGTCCGCCAGCATTCCTCCACCTATCGTGCGCAGCTGAGAAAGGCGACGCATAACGAAACGGTCTCTCGCCCGCACGACTAAGGGTTCGGCGCATACGAGCACGGCCCAGGCGTTCGATCCTGGAGAAAGAACGCCTTCCGATCCGAGGAGCACGCGGGCCGTCGTCTCCTTCGTTCCGTGATACAGGCGAATCGTGTCTGCGTGATCGAGCCCGGAACCTGCGTCAGGCAGCAGCCTCACCCTGGCTCCGAACCGGCGAATTTTCCGCCACTCCGGATCCGATACGACGGTCTCTCCCCTCCCGGACTGATCGAGTGAGAGACCTGCCAGCGACAGCGCACAGCGTGTACCGGCCCCCGACATGAATCGATCTTTGCCGTGGACCTGGACGGCCCGCACCCTGGCAGAACTTCCGGACGGGAGGAGTCGGACCTTGTCTCCCTTTCGAACCGTACCGCTCCACACTGAGCCCGTCACGACCGTTCCAGCCCCCCTGACCGTGAACGCGCGGTCCACCGGAAGCCGAAACAGATCGTCCCGCGCGCGCTCCTCGACCGCCGCGGCGGCACTACAAATTGCGTCCCGCAGCTCCTCCAGCCCCACTCCAGACACCACCGAGACCGGGATGACCGGCCAGTCCGCTCCAAGCCCGGCGCGGTCCAGTTCGTCGCGAACCAACCGTGAGGCGAGATCCGTCCACTCATCATCGACCCGGTCGATCTTCGTCAGGGCGACGAGGCCGTGCCGGATCCCGAGAAGACCACCAATCGCCAGATGTTCGAGCGTCTGCGGCATCGGACCCTCGTCCGCCGCCACGGCAAGCAGAACCATGTCTACGCCGGTCGCACCGGCCAGCATATTCCGGATAAAATCCTCGTGACCGGGCACATCCACGATTCCAATCTCAGGGCCATCCGCGGAATCGAGCCGGGCGAACCCGAGCTCGATCGTCAGTCCGCGGTCTCTCTCTTCCTGGAGCCGGTCGGGGTTCACTCCCGTAAGCGCCTGAACGAGAGAACTCTTCCCGTGATCGACGTGTCCGGCCGTCCCGACTATGACTGCTGTCGGATGCGGATCAGTCATCGGTCGCGGTCAGGAAATCGAGGGAACGAATCCGGATGTCCTCTGCAATGTGGACGCGGTTGAATTCCTTCAGTACCAGCATCTGTGGTCCGGACAGATGCGGAGGAACTCGATTCTGAGCCAGATCCCTGAGGATCTGGAGCCCGGAAGGGTCGAGCAAGTGCCCTGCTGCGGGACACCGCAGACAGCGGATCCCACCCTCATGGGTATCGAATCGCGCTCCTTCATCGGGTGGCACCGGGCGCCCGCACGTCAGACATAGCTCGAGGGATGGCTCGAATCCCAGGACTCCGACAAGATTCCAGATCCGGGCAGCCGCAACCGCCGGGGCCTTCCCCGGAGATGCTGACAGCAGGGCATCAAGACCCTCGCGCAGAGTCTCGTACAGCAGGTCATCGCGCTCGGATGGAGCGAGCCGCAGCACCAGCTCGGCAAGCACAGAAGCGCCCGTAAAACGTGCCAAGTCAGATCCGAGAGCCTGCCGCGAGCAAACGAGGTCGAATCCGGACAGCGTGTGCAAGTCCCGATTGGGCTTCAAGTACAATGTGACCACTCCCTCGACGAACGGCTCCAGGACCCCCGACATACGGCTCCGGGGACGCAGTGCGCCTCGGGCCAGCGCGGAGACCGGACCGTGGTCAAGGGTCAGCAGTCGAAGAATCTTGCTCGTATCGCCGAACCGAAAGGTCTGAAGAACCAGGCAGGGCGTCGTAACGATAGGCACGGCGGCAAGCTATGAATCGCTTACGGGCGCGGCAATTCGGTCGACTGGATTCCCGGGCCCGTACTGATTTCGCGAAATCACGGATGGATCCCGATATCCGTCGTTCCAAATCCCGACGGCACTTCCGACAGCGCCTCGCCGGTCGCTGTCAGGAGCAGCAATCGTCCCGAAGCGTCGGTGCGGAAAGTCGCGCACAGGATTCGACCGTCTTCCAGGGCCGTGCTCGTCCAGCAGTCCACCCGGTCGCCGGCGGCATCCGTCGTCTCGATCGGATCCGACGGCCCGCGATCGAAACTGGCCGTGCGAGGGTCGAACCGCAGCAGGTCCAGCGACACGAAGTCCGTTGTAGTCGACACGTATACGAAGCCATCCGCGCCCAGCGCGATCGTGGTGCCGTTCGCCCTGAGAGGTAGGGTGGAAGTCAGGGTTCGTCCGGCAGGATCTATGGTGACAAGAGCCCCATCACCGTTCGGAGCGAACGTCACGGGGTCGAACGTTCCGCCTGCCAGGACGATCAGGCGCCCGGAGGCGAGGACTGCATCAGAGGGGTTCAACGCGTCAGCCGGAAGCACGATCGTCTCGAGAACCGCCCCCGATCGATCGAGAACGATCACACGGCCCGGACCCAGAGGGGCCCAGGTGAGGCCGTCATCGTCGAGATTGGCATCGATCGCATAGACCTCTCCGTCTCCCGGCACGACGCGCTCGACGAACGTCCCGACACCCGCCGCGACCAGGGTGGCCTCCCGGGCACCAGGACTGAGCCGGTATACCGCGTCGCTCCCTCGCCCTCCAACCCATATCGTGTCAGCGGCATCCAGCGTAGCCCGCGACGGATTCACGAGTGACGCATCGGGGCCCGGAAACGTCGCCTGCGAAACGCGGCCGGAGACGAGATCGACTACTGACAACCGACTGCCGCCAAAACTGCTGATCGAACTCGCGGCGTATCTGCTCGAAACGGCGACCGCATCTCCGTCGAAGCCCGCCCCCAGATCCGTCGGGGAGCCGGCCGTCTGTACTGTTTCGCCATCGACGAAGAACGGAGCCAGCGTCTGCCCTGTCGAGTTCAGCACCAGAATGTCATACCGAGGGGACCCGGGAGGCTCAGTCGGCCCGTCATCTCCACACGCCACCACGCCGATCAGCGCCACGAACACCAGAACCCCGCGCGAAGTCCGTCCAGACCCCGGGCAGCCCGGACTCCGCGCGGATGACCATCCTCTGTGTCTGTTCACGTTGATTCCTTGCCCTCCGGGCGATGAATGCAGCTCGAGGATCGCGCCCCGAGACTGTACAGGCTCACCGGAGCCTGAGTGTCAGCGAAAGACGTCGACCGGGTTCCGGATACAGCTCGACGACCTCGTAGCGCTGGTCGAACAGATTGTCAATCCTGCCCTCGATCTCCAGAGGCGCCGAGCCGACCGGCAGGGCGTGCGCGAGAGCGACATCCAGCATCAGGAAACCCTGAAGTGTGCGAGTCCCGGCAACGCTCGTCGTCCGGGATCCTGTCCAGCGCAGCAGCGCTCGAGCGGTGAGGCCCCGGCTCCAGTGCTCCAGGCCCAGAGATCCAGTCGTACCCGGTCGATATGGCATCGGGTTCTGGTTGTCGCTGAAGCCCAATCGACTCCGATCGAGAGTGGCCGAGCCGGACAGTCGCCAACCCTTGGATTCGGAACCAGCGGTGGACGCGCGAAACGACGTTTCGAGCCCGGTGGACACGAGCCGGTCGAGATTGCGCGGACTCCACACCGCAGCGGCACTCGCCAGCCAGACGATCGGATCATCCGTGATCCGGTGCCAGGCTCCGATATCGGCCTCGAATTCGAATCGACCCCGACGCCACTGACCGCGGAGCCCGAGTTCAGCATCGAGACGGACCCGTTCGGGCTCGAGATCCGGGTTGGAGCGTACCCGCAGGGCCGGTGCGAAATATAGGTCGCCGAATGTCGGCAGCCGGAACGCCTGTCCGGCACGGGCTCGTATCGTCAGACCCGCGTCGGCTGCAATGGCGAGCCCTATTTCAGGGCTCACAGCCCACTGGTCTGAGCTTCCATCCACTGAAAGCGCAGGCTCGACACTGGCTCTTCCCAGCTGGAACGAGCGGGCCACGGAGACCCCACCTACAGCCCGAGTCACGGTCGCCGGGAGGTCATCGCCGTGCAGCGCCTCGTAGGACAGCCGACCTCCGAGGAGAAGATCGAGCGCACCGCCCGTACGATTGTTGACGACGATCGCGCCGTCGACCGCATCGCGCTCGGCGGCGTCCGACGCGAGCCCCGGATCCCAGCGGGTCCCAAGCCAGCCCGCTCGAACCGAAAGGCCAGCCGACCGCCCCTGCAATCCGGCGGTAATGCTCGTTCGCCGATTCGACCATCGAGCGCGATCGAACATGGCAGTGCCCATCGGTCCGGGACTTCCACGCTCGACTCCGTCGTAGCGCACGCCGACCTGAATCGGGCCGCGCGCGGCAGAAACTGCGGCGGACAGTCTCGACCCATCCGCGTTGACACGCGTCTCGACCGGCGCGCCTGGCAACATCCGGTTCTCGTACTCGAAATCGTTGCGAGCCTCGTCCCATGCGACGGATAGAGCAGCCCGTCCCGCTCTCCCCGAGCGAGACACGTACAGATCCCCCCCGATGCCCCCGAACGACGAGACGCGAAGCGCGGCGGAGGCCGTGGACCCCTGTGGTCTGCGTGAGCGCAGCAGAAGCACCCCGGCCAGCGCGCCAGACCCGTGCCGGGCGGATCCTGCTCCACGCACGAGGGTCGCCGATTCAAGAGATGCGACGGAAACGGATGAGAGATCGGCACTTCCCGTGATCGGATCGTTCACCGGATGGCCGTCGAGAAGCACCAGTACTCCTTCCGATCGGCTGCCCCGAACGCTCACGGTCTGTCCCCCGCCCGCAGTCGCGCCACGAACCGAGACACCCGGTTGGGTCGACAGCCACTCTCCGACGTCCGTCCACGCGATCGGGGCTTCCGCGAACCTGACCTCGGATACGGCACGATCACTACCGTTTCCGTCGCTCTCCCATCGCACGACTGCATGCAATCCTGGCAACACGACGGGATCCACCTCAAGCTCCACGACCCGACCGAGGAATCCAGACTCCGGCGTGACGAACTCGACCCGCCGAGATACGTGGCCGCTGGCCCCGACCTGCAACTCGTACGATGTCTCGGGACTTAGTACCGCACCGAACAGTCCTATTTCTGCCGTGACGGCGCGAAGATCGACTTCGGCTCCAAGCCGATCCCAAAGCGAGGCGCTGAGATTCCGCGGCGCTCCTCCTCCGGCGGACAACACCTCCAGCCGAAACCGAATCCCCGTCGAGTCCTCCCCAGCCCTGATGGCCCGGTCCGATCCGACCGGCGGGTCCACCTGCGCATTCGCACCGGAAGGTGTCGCCACGATCCCGAAGAGGATCCAGATCAGTGCGACCTGAAGGCGACGTGATTTCATTCCGACGTCTTCTTCGCTGTGGGTACCGCGAGGACTCCGAGCTCGGCAAGATCACGCACTTCGACCGGACAGCCGAACGCCTCTTCGATCCGCTCCGCCACGAGTACCTGGCGTGGTTCACCGGCGGCTGTTACCCGTCCGCTCGACAACAGAACGACCCGGTCCGAAAACCGGCTCGCAAGATTCAAGTTGTGGGTGACCGTAATCGTGGTAAGTTGCTTCCCTTGAGTGAGTTGCTCGATGCGTTCGAATGTGGCGAGTTCGTGTCCGAGATCGAGATGCGCGGTGGGCTCGTCCAGCAGAAGATGATCCGACTCCTGCGCGAGCGCCCGGGCCAGTCGAGCCCGTTGCAGCTCGCCCGCAGAAAGCGTTGAAACCGATCTGTGTGCCAGGTCGAGCAGATCCACGTCGTGCAGGGCCTGTCGGACGACCTCCCTGTCCAGCGGTCGCTCGGCCCTCCATGAACCGAGATGAGGTGTACGGCCCATCGCGACGAGTTCCCGCACGGTAACAGGGAACGCGAATTCCTCACCGGCTGAGACCAGTGCCGTGCGCCTGGCCATTTCCCGTCTCGTCCACGCGGACGTCAGTCGACCCTCGAATCGGACTTCGCCCGCATCGGGACGGATCAGGCCGAGCAGAACGCGGAGCAGCGTGCTCTTACCGGCACCGTTGGGTCCCAGAATGGCCGTATGGACTCCTGGCGCGAATTCCAGGCTCGCGTCGATCAACGCCGGGCTGGAGGCCCCGGCATACCGTACGGTCACGCCGTTCACCACGAAGCTCATACCCCGCCCTTCCGACGCAGAAGGACCAGGAAGAACGGCACTCCGAGAAACGCTGTGACCACACCGATGGGGATCTCCACTGGCCCGCCCAGCGCCCGGGCGCCCGAATCGGTGATCACGAGCGCTGCCGCGCCGGCCAGGAACGTCAGCGGGATCAACTGCCGGTGCGCACTTCCCCACAACAGGCGCACGGCATGCGGAACCACGAGTCCGACAAACCCGATCACACCCGCCACGCTGACCGTGGCGGCTGCAAGCAGCGAGGCCAGAAGAAACGCCGTGCGCTTGACCGTCTCGACTTCCGTGCCCACGGAGGCAGCTGTCTCCTCTCCGAGAGCGAGGGCATCCAGATGCCGGCCCAGCCCCCAGGCTGCGACCGTCGCCGGGATCGTGTATGCGATCAGAACCGCATTCATGTTCCACGAGATGCCCGACAGGCTGCCCAGCGTCCAGAAGAATGCCGAGCGCAGTGTCTCCGCGGGTGAAAACACGAGTACGAGAGTGATGCACGCACCGAAGAACGCGCTCACGACCACCCCCGCCAGAATGAGCACCCGGGTGTCGAGCCGATCGGATACTCGTGCCACGGTGAACACGATCGAAATCGCCGCCAGCCCTCCGGCGAGGGCAGCCAGGGGGAGAATCAACCCTCCCATCGCACCGATGCCGAGGGCGATCGCACCGACAGCAGCGAGGGCCGCCCCCGAGGAGACACCCAGCAGGTACGGCTCGGCGAGAGGATTCCTCAGGAGTGCCTGAAACACAGCACCGGATACAGACAATGACGCCCCCACGAACAGGGCCGCCACAACCCGAGGCAGCCTGAGGCCCATGACGATGCGGCGCGCGACATCATCTTCGCCACCAGACCGAAGCGCAGCCAGCACATCTCCCGGTGACAGGTCTGCCGGGCCGATGAACAACCCGAGCCAGCACCCGACCACCAGCAGTGCAGAGAGAACGACGTACGGGTTCGCTCTCCTCACGGGGAGTCATCCGCCGACCGCCGGGTCGAGCCGGTTTCTGTCGGCTCCGGAAACGGGACCTCCGGGTGCAGCGCCCGGGCCAGCGAGCGTGCCGCCTCCCCGATCCGGGGTCCGAGACGATGCAGCAACCCGGCATTTACCGTCCGGATACTTCCCTCACGAACGGCCAGCACGGCATCCCACCCGGGACGCTGTCGCGGAGCGACCGATCCACCGTCAACCCCATCCGGCAGGAGAACGATCGCCGGCGAACGGGAGACGATCGCCTCCAATGACACCTGCGGTGAGGGCGATCCCAGATCGTGAAAGATGTTCCTCCCCCCCGCGATCGTGATCAGCGTATCCAGATAGCTCCCGGATCCGACCGTAATCGCAGGGGGCCAGGCGATGTCGTAGTAGACTTCCGGATGCTCCAGCCCGGCGGTCGCAGCGCCAACCGCATCGAGTTCCCGGTCGATGGCGGCCCACAGCTCGATGGCCCGCTCGTCGCGGTCGAGCAGAACTCCGAGGCGCAACGTATTTCGGCGCAAGTCGGCGAGATCGTCGATTCGGATCGCGAGCGCGGGCACACCCAGGCGTTCGAACTGCTCCACCGACCGAGCGTTGTCGGAACCAGCGTACAGGATTACGAGGTCAGGATTCCGCGCAAGAACGCGCTCCGCGTCAGCCCGCAACGCGTCCCCGACGTTGGGTACGTCGAGCACCTCTGCGGGCTGGTCATCCCACACGGACCGACCGACGAGGCGGTCGCCTTCTCCGAGCGCGTACAGGAGCTCGGTAATCGCCGGGACCAACGAGACAATGCGTGTCGGAGGGGCGTTCAGCTGCAGGACTCGTCCGAGGTCGTCCGTCGTCGAGGGCGCCGGTTGGGCGCACACGGGAGCGGCAAGAACGAGTCCCCACAGATACGGGGCAAGCGCGCCGGATGTAAGAATGCGCGACAAAAGAAAACCCGTCCTTTCCCGTGAAAGGGCGGGTATGACCGAGCCAGCGATGCTGCCTGCCTCGCCCACACCCTTCCCGCGAAGAGCGTTAGTGGGCAGGGGGAGGGCTCGTCTCCTGGCTCGAGGCGTCATGGACCGTTCCGGTCCGACCTCTCACAGTGGCGGGGCCGCGTCGGATTCACACCGACTTCCGTGGGCCCTATCCCTGATTCCAGACAGGAGTGTACCTGCGCGGGTCGGCTGCTCGCAAGCGGCGCGGGTCGGTGATTCCCGGGGAGGGGGGAATCCGCCGGAATCAGCCGGCTGTTCGTCTGGCGACGACGGCAGACAGCGCCGCCGCCGCAAGGAGCGCCAGCCCCACGAACACCCAGATCAGCACCGGACCGGTCGGGGCTGATTCGGATTCGAGAGTGAGGCTCACCTCGGCACCCGGCTCGACTCCCGCTGCTACGAAACGTTTCGCGTTGCCCGTGGGCGGCAGGTCGGCAGAACTGCCAGGACTCAGCCCGACTACAGCCTTCTCCTCTGCGCCGACAAGAATGACCTCTATCCGGTCCGTCGGGTGAGAGATTGAAAGATCAATCCCGGGTCCGTCTCGAAAATAGCTGAAGGCGACCCGCATGCCGGTCGGAGGAAGCTTGGCCCGGACCTCGAGGCGGTTTCCGACGAGACTCATGGCCTCCGGTGGAAGCCCTCCTGCCATCGGCGTCCACGACTGGACGCCCGCCGGCAACTCGACTGTCCACATCGGATCGGCCGGAGAGGTAGTCGCGAGCGCCCGATTCGGGACACCGGCCACGTCGACCACCTCCGTGACCTGCAGAAGGCCGTGTGCGGAAGGGCTGACCACCACGTGGCGCAGCATGATTCTGCTGTCCGGCAGTGGTCCGTCGATCGTCTCCGTCTCGTAAACGACGATCGTATACGGATTCGGCGGCTCCATTCCGGGATGCAGCGCCGGACCGAAGTAGCTGATTCCGTCATTCAGGGCGGCGACAGCGTACAGAGTTCCCTGATCGTCACCGGAGTCCATGGAAAGGCTGAATCGTCCTCTCGAGTCCGACTCCACGGAGTCGACTACCTCCCCGGCGACCGCCGTGACCCGGTGCATGAGAACCACCGACCCCGGCACCGCCGTGGAATCACGACCGGAAATCACCACTCCCTCTATGGCCTGGGCATGCGAGGTGCTTGGGACAAGAAACACGATGGAAAGCGCGAGCATGGACGCACGATTCCAATTCCGAGCGCCTCGTTGATACTCGGAGGTCCGTCCGGTCATGGGACGAATCTTCCGAAGTCCTCGGGGTCGAGACTCTTCAGGTAATCCCTCAGCTTCTCCCCACCCACAGGGCCCTCAGGTTCGGCAGACCCTTCGATCGAATCCTCATCCCCACTCGGCATCCAGGGGGGGGGCGTGTCCGGGTCCGGCGGTTGGTCGATCTCGAGCGGGGTTCGGCCAAGCAGACCATCCGACGCAAAGATCGGAGCCGCCGCGCGCAAGGCCAGCGCTACGCTGTCGCTCGGTCGAGAGTCGATTGCGATCATTTCGCCGTTACGCCGAAACACCAGGGAGGCGAAGTAGGTGTTCTCCTCGACCCGCGTGATCAGCACCCGGACCAGCTCACTACCCAGGCTGCCGACGATCGTGCTCACGAGATCGTGCGTGAGCGGCCGGGAAAACTTGATGCCGGCCAGCTCCATCGCGATCGCGCTCGCCTCGGCCGGGCCGATCCAGATCGGGAGCAGTCGTTCCCCCTCGACTTCCCTCAGGATCACGACAGGCGTGTTCGACGACTTGTCGAGACCCAGACTGGCGACCTCCACCTGCACGAGATCACCCGAATCCGTCCCCTTCCCTTCATTCAAGACCGTTTGCTCCGGATCAGGTTCCCACGTCCCAGGAACTCAGGTACAGCTCCTGCTCCGGGGTCAGTGTGTCAATTCCGATATCCATGGAAGCCAGCTTGAGGCTCGCGATCTCCCGGTCCAGGATCGCCGGAACGCGGTGTACCTGGTTCGATAGCGCGCGCCCTTCCTCTGACAGGAGATACTCGGCTGCCAGCGCCTGGTTCGCGAACGACATGTCCATCACGCTGGCCGGGTGTCCTTCCGCCGCCGCGAGGTTGATCAACCGTCCCTGCCCGAGAAGAGCGACTCGCTTCCCCTCCACGACGTACTCCTCCACGAACGGGCGGAGCTCGGTCGGAGCGGAATCGGAGATCTGCTCCAGTCGCTTGACGTCGATCTCGATATCGAAGTGGCCCGAGTTACATACGATCGCGCCATCCTTCATGGCCCGGAAGTGTTCCTCTCGGATCACGCCCGCATTGCCGGTGAGCGTGACGAATACGTCGCCTTCCACCGTAGCCTCCGCCATCGGCAGAACCCGGAAGCCGTCCATCGTAGCCTCGAGCGCCGCGAGTGGTTCGACTTCCGTCACGATGACCTGCGCCCCGGCACCGCGCGCTCGCATGGCCACGCCGCGTCCACACCAGCCATAGCCCGCCACCACGACCTTGCTTCCGGCAAGAAGGATGTTCGTGGCGCGCAGAATGCCGTCGAGAGTCGACTGCCCGGTCCCGTACCGGTTGTCGAACATGTGCTTGGTGAGACTGTCGTTGACCGCAATTACCGGGAACTGGAGCACTCCGTCATTCGCCATGGCGCGCAACCGGATGATGCCGGTCGTCGTCTCCTCCGTGCTCCCGACCACCGTGCGGACCACGGAATCGCGCTCATCGCCTGACAGGGCCCCCGCCCACGTTCTGACGGGACCTGCCAGGTCGTCGACCCGATCGAGCGCGATCATGTGCAGGGCTCCAACGAGATCGGCCCCGTCATCCATCGTCACGACGGGGCGATGTTCGAGTGCCGCGCGGATATGCTCGTAATACCGATCGTTATCTTCGCCCTTGACCGCAAACACCCCGACCCCGAGCCCGTCGACCAGCCACGCCGCCACATCGTCCTGTGTCGAGAGTGGATTCGAGGCGCACAAAACGACATCCGCCCCGCCGGCCTTCAACGTTCTTACGAGATTGGCGGTCTCCGTCGTCACGTGCAGACAGGCCGATACCTGGACCCCATCGAGCGGTTTCTCCCGTTCGAACCGCTCCCGAATGCTCTTCAAGACAGGCATGAATCGATCTGCCCATTCCACTCGACTGCGTCCAGCGTCCGACAGGGACAGGTCTGCCACGTCGTGTACGGGGAGCTTCCCACTTCTATTCACGATTACCTCATTCATCCGGTTTGATGGCTCTTGCAGGGCCTCCGGCCGGCCAGAATGGTGCCCGGAGTAAACTCGGCTCGAACGGAACGCCCCGTTATTACACAGCCGCGAGCAGCTCCTTGACGCGGTCCGTTCGCTCCCACGAGAACGCACCGTCGCGGCGGGGAGCGCGGCCGAAGTGTCCGTAGGCCGCCGTCTGCCGATAGATCGGGCGCCGAAGATCAAGTTCGTCGATTATGGCCTGCGGACGAAGGTCGAACACCTTGGCAACCAGCGCGACCAGGTCTTCATCCGGCATGGCACCTGTGCCATAACTATTGACCATGACCGAAACCGGCTGCGCAACGCCGATCGCGTAGGCGAACTGGATTTCGACTTCCTTCGCCAGGCCGGCAGCCACCAGGTTCTTGGCCACCCAGCGAGCGGCGTAGCTGGCGGACCGATCCACTTTCGTCGGATCTTTTCCACTGAACGCCCCGCCGCCGTGGCTTCCGAGGCCTCCGTACGTATCGACGATGATCTTCCGGCCCGTGACCCCGGCATCGCCGTGCGGTCCTCCGGTCACGAATCGGCCTGTGGGATTGATGTGATATCGAAGGCCCCGCTTCGGAACGAGGTGCTCGGGAATCACGGGGCGGATCACCTGCTCCTTCAGAGCCTCGGTCAAATCGCCCTTGCTGATCGTCGGGTCGTGCTGCGCCGAAAGAACCACCGTCCGCACACGCAGTGGCTCACCGTCGTCGTACTCGACCGTGACCTGCGACTTTCCGTCCGGCCGGAGCCACGGAAGGGTTCCGTCGCGCCTCACCCTGGCGAGCCGGCGGGTCAGGGCGTGTGCGAGGGCGATCGGGAGCGGCATCATGCTCCGGGTCTCGCAGGTGGCGTACCCAAACATCATTCCCTGGTCGCCGGCGCCACCGCGCCCGACCCCACGGCTGATATCACCCGATTGTCGCCCGATCGAATTGAGGACCGCACACGAGCGGTAGCTGAAGCCATACTCCTCGTTGTCGTATCCGATGTCACGGACCGTGTCCCGTACGATCTTGCCAAAGTCGGGGTGCGCGGTAGTAGTAATCTCGCCCGCGAGCACAACGAGCCCCGTAGAGACGAGGGTTTCGCAGGCTACGCGCGCGTCAGGATCATTCGCCAGGATCGCGTCGAGAACGGCGTCCGAAATCTGGTCGGCCATCTTGTCGGGATGACCCTCCGTAACCGATTCCGATGTAAACATGTGGTGGTTTCTTCGCGACACGTAGCTGCTCTCAGTTCGTGAATTCAGAAGGCGGGCAAACGTACCGGGCAGTCAAACGCGCGGCAAGCGATTATCCCGTGTCTAATCGCTGTTCGTGCCGGCTGGCGTTCCCCCCAGGCTCAGTGCTCCGGACCGCTCAAAATACGCCTCGACTACGGCCCTGACTTCGGCCCCGCTCTCACATCGGTTGTTCTCCGCGCACAACTGCTCGAGCTCGGCCACGGAAAGGTGCCGGATCAACTCCCGGATCTCGGCCAGGGCCGACAGCGACACACTGAACTTCCTGTATCCGAGCCCGAGGAGCACGGCCACTCCAACCGGGTCAGCCGACAGCTCACCACACACCGATAGATCCAGTTGATGCCGGCCGCAGTCGGCTGCCAGTCTCCGGTACATCCTCACGAGAGCCGGGTGAAGCGGATCATAGATTCCTGAGACCTTGGCGTGCCCGCGATCCGCGGCCAGAACGTATTGCGTGAGATCGTTCGTTCCGAGACTGACGAAGTCCGCGTACGGCGCGAGAAGATCGACCGTCTCCAGAGCGGCGGGAGTCTCCACCATCAGTCCGACTGGAATCCGCCTCCCCGATTCGACCATATCTAGCGACTCGTACACTTCCGCCAGTCGCTCCCTCGTCCGGACAAGTTCATCTACCGATGTAACGAACGGAATCAGCAGTCTCAGGTCTCCTTGCGCGGACGCCCGAACGGCTGCCCGGAGCTGGTTGCGGAACAGGTCCGGAAGGTCGAGGCAGACCCGGATCGCACGCCAGCCAAGGTAAGGATTGTCCTCCGCCGGCATCGACAGGAAGAGCGGAAACTTGTCTCCTCCGATGTCAAATGTCCGCAGCGTCACCTCTCGACCCGGAAAGGCCTCTACTACGGCTGTATAGGCCTCGTACTGCTCTTCTTCCGATGGGATTTCCCGGCGGCCGATTACGAGAAATTCCGATCGAAACAGGCCGACTCCCTCCGCCCCGAGTCTGATCGCCTCTTCAACGTCGAACGGCTGGGCGAGATTCGCCTGCACGACCGTATGCACCCCGTCCACTGTCTCCGTGGGCTCCGCCGCCAGCCTGGCGAGGATCTTCTGGCGGGCGGCCGTCTGAATGACCGCCCGCCGATAGCCTTCTTCCTCAGCGTCCGTCGGATCAATGATGAGGCGGCCGGTGTGGCCATCCACGAGGATCTTCGACCCATCCTTGATCCGGGACAGGTCCGCCCCTACTCCGACTACAGCGGGGATTCCCAGTGAACGAGCGAGCAGAACGCTGTGGGAACCGCGGGAGCCGGAGGCCATGACGACTCCCAGAACGTGCTCCGGGCGCATGCGCACAGCCAGGCTCGGCGCAATATCCTGAGCCACGAGGATCATTGCCGGCCCCGCACCCGGCCCTTCCATACTCGGCTCGGGTCGGTTCAGCAAACTCGAGAGCACGCCCATTCGCACGTCGTGAAGATCCGGCAGGCGATCCAGCATCATGGCGTGGGGTGAATCAAGCATCCTCACTCTGTATTCCAGCACCTGGAGTTCGAACGCACGTTCCGCCGCGAGGAAATTGTCGCGGATGTAGGCGATCGTTCCCGCGATCAGGTCCGGGTCATCGATCATGAGCGCCTGCGACTCGAAGACCTTCCCCTCGAATCGGCCGAGCAGGTCCGTCGTCTCGGCCTGAAGCTCGGTCACCCGGGCAATCGCGTGCGCCCGTGCCTGCTCGAATCTCTTGATCTCCCGATCGACCTCCTCAGATCCTATGGTCCGGTGCGGGACGGGCGGGATCTCCCACTCGAGCCGCCGAACCCGTCCTAATACCCTTCCGGGGGAAGCCCCGACACCCTCAAACACATCGCTCACGCTTCGGCCGCCTCTCCGTCACCCGGATCTGCGTAGTCACTTTCCTGCTCGCCGAACCCGCTCGCCACCAGGTCGGTCAGTGCGGAAACCGCGTCCGTAGCGTCAGGGCCCACGGCCAGGATCCGCAGCAGCGAACCGTACTCGGCCGCGAGCATCATGACCCCCATAATGCTCTTTCCGTTTACCTCGAGACCTTCTTTACCGACACTGATCTTCGATTCGAAACGGGCTGACAGCTTCACGAACTCGGCTGCCGGGCGTGCGTGCAGGCCCAGACGATTCGGTACCTGAACGGTCTTCTCCGCTGCCGACTCGCCATCGTTCCGTGTCACGTCACCGTTGAGCAATGCATACCTCTCCGATTATGCGTTCAGGGCCGCGAGCACAAGCCACACCAGCGGTATCGACAACACCAGGGCAACCGCGATTCGTCCTGTCCGACGCGGCCAGCGAAAGGCCAACAATGCCACGAACGCCGCGACCAGCGCGAGGCCGGCGAAGAATCCGTGCCACGCAACGACATCCAGCACCTGTCGACTCAACAGCACGGCATCCAGCCCAAGCAGAAGCAGAATCACAGGCGCGAGCGCGTTCGGAATGACATTCAGCCATCGCCGGTGGAGTGCCTGGCTGACTCCGAGCCCATCTTGCCAGCCGCGTCGAAATCCCCATATCCGGATCGCAATGTGCCCCGCATTGTAAGTCGCCAGGAACAGGATCACTGACCAGATCGGGCCGACACCCATACCGAATGCAGCGATCGCGACGAGGAGGCACGCCGGACGCCAACTAGCCCAGATCAACCGATCGCCCACCGTGCCCAGCGGGCCACTCAGTGCTACGCGGAATCGCTCCAGACGCTCCGGGCTCTCCCCCTCGAGCTCAGCCCGCGCCAAGGCGCCGACGGCCATGCCGGCGAGATAGGGATGAGAATTGAACGCGCGCAGGTGCCGGGCTACGGCATCGCTGAACCGGACAGGATCTCCTGCGTAGATCCTCCTCAGCAGCGGCAGCATGGCGAACGCCATGCCGCCACCGATCATCGTACGGTAGTTCCACGATCCCTGGACGGCAAAGGTCCTCCACCAAGCGGACACCAGGTCCTGCCGGAGGGGCTTCATCCTATGATCCCCGCTATGAGCCCACCCAGTGCGGCGCCGGCGAACAACAACGGCCAGCCGCCAGTACCGAAAGAACTCGTGCGCCCTCCCGCGCCCGCAGCAGCGGCGAGCGCCGTCACCAGCATCGCGGCGCCCCAGACCGTGGCGAGAACCGACTCGGGTTGCTCCACTACCCATGCCGCAGCGACGATCGCCGGCACCAGAAAGCCCGCCGTGAGAAGCGCGCCCCGGACCACATCGAGCCGAACGGCAGTCCTTTGCCGCCTCTCCAGGAGCGCGGGCCGGGCCGCGAGTTCAGATTCCGGACTCAGCAACCGTTCGTTGCCTCGCCGACGAAGTTGGACGCTTACAGATCCGATCCAGCCGACCGCCCATCCGGCGAGTATGGCCGCCACCAGAGAACCCAGCGAGTCGATTCCGACGGCTGCGTATGCGGACCCTGCAACGAGCCCTGCGGGCCCGGTATCCGGGTACCGGGCCGCCCCGAAGGGCGGGTGCCGAAGGCTCATGAGCTCGAGCAGGGCGCCAACGAGAAAACCGGCTGACGGATCGCCCATTACCCAGCCACCGAGGGTCGCCGAAACCAGGGGACGGGAGATCATGACCTGCGGCCAGGAGACTGAATCAACGGCCAGAACGCCCCCGAGCGCGACGAGAATCAGCCAACTCGTAGTATGAAGCGGAAGTTCACCGAGCGGCACGGATCAACTCCTCCAGCGGCACCTCGCGCGCTGCCGGCGACGGGCATCGAATTCCTCGAATCGAGCGATCGCCTCCTCCACCGAGACGAAGTCCGCATCGACCCCGGCCGGCAGTCCCGCAGCATAGAGGTCTGACTCCCATGCGTTCGTCGCCACCTCGTCGTCAACGACGACGTAGTAGTCGAGATGCAGGCGCATGCCCCAACCAACAATCACCTGCCCGTGAAGCAGGCGCTCGTCAATCCGAAACAGGTCCAGCGGCATCACGCTCTCCATCTGGAAACAGCACCTTCGAGCCCGAGCGTCCCTTCTCAACGACTCTTCGGGCCAGTCCCCGGAGCTCTTGATCCCTGTTGAATAGAAAGTCGATCAGCATTGCCAGGTTGGTCCCGGCCACCACCGCAGCCGCCGGGTGAGTTCGGAACACGGAACTGCAGGCAAACGTGCAACTCCCACTCGCCAGATCCGTGAATAATATCGCGGGACCGTCACCGACCGCCTCAGTAATCCTGGTCAGCAAAGCATCCGGCGACAGACCGTCATTGGAAATCGCCGTCAGGGCGCCCTCGATTCCTGAGATCCTCTCTGCCGCCTCGACCAGCGCTGCCGCGAGGTCCACGTGCGCCACGACAACGCCGGCGACCTTCGTCACTCGTTGTCTTCTTCGAGGTAGTCCCGCACCGGCTGCATCAGGGCCTTGAGATTCTGTTCGAACAGCCTGGCGGAGTCGACGCCCGCGTAACGCAACAGGTGACGCATTGCCACGACTTCGCTGATCACGGTGATGTTCTTGCCCGGATTCAGCGGAATGATCACACGCGGGACCTCGACGCCCAGAATCTTCGTGGTGTCCTGTGCAAGCCCGGTCCGGTCATAAGTCGCTTCGTCGCTCCAGTGCTCCAGCCGGACCACCACCTCGATCCGCTTCTGCTGCCGAACGGAGCGGATTCCAAACAGGGCCCTCACGTCTATGATCCCGATGCCCCGGATCTCCATGTGGAACTGCTGATGTTCGATCGCTCGTCCGATCAGGACATCCACGCCGCGCTGACGTACGAGGACCACGTCGTCGGCCACGAGTCGATGTCCCCGTTCCACCAGGTCCAACACGCACTCGCTCTTCCCGATGCCGCTCTGACCGACGAACAGCAATCCGACGCCGTAGACGTCGGCAACTGAACCATGAATTGCCGTCGACGGCGCGAACTCATCCTCCAGGAACGGCTTGATCCGTTGAAAGAACTCCCCTGTCTTGAGCGAAGAGCTGAGAAGAGGTACGGACAGCTGTTCCGCCAGGCTGACGAGCTCGGACGGCAATTCCAGTCCCTTGGTCACGATCACACAGGGGAGATCGTTCTCGAGGAACTCCCGCAGGATATTCTCTCTACGATCCCCGTCCAGAGATCGCAGATACATGATCTCGGTCTCGCCGAGCACCTGCGACCGTCGCAACGGGAATCGGTCCGTAAAGCCCGCGAGCACCAGTCCCGGACTGGAAATATCAGCACCCATGATCTGTCGATCGAGTCCCGCTTCACCAGCAACGAGATCCAATCCGAGCAACTCGCCACGGCGATCGAGCAACTCGGCAACGGTCAGGACCGTCACTCGCCCGAATCTCCTTCCGGCATCGGGATCGACGCCAGCTCCGGCGACTTATAGTTCCGGCGAATGTCTCGGCCCTTCTTGGCCCTTCTCGACAA
>JBDGUZ010000096.1:0-9579 GCA_039585915.1 Gemmatimonadota bacterium | reverse complement strand
CCGAGCTATCCAGCCTGGACGTGAGCGCCAAGAACAGGGCCTGGCAGTTCATGGCCGGTGTCGGCTTCCCGATCGGGGGCTGAGTTCGGACCACACACCGCTGCCAGATCCGGGGCTGATCCACTGAGATCGAGCTCCGCAAAAGAGACGGGGCGTCCGCTTACGGCGGGCGCCCCGCTTTGCTTTCCAGGCCAGCGGACGGGGCTCCCTGCGTGTTAGATTCACGGGCCGACCGGTCCGCTCCGACCGCGGGATGTTCAGGCCCGCCTGGCGGCTCTCAAAGGTCGCGCTAGAGGAGGAACCGAGCATGCGTAAAGCTGTCTTCGTACTCGTAGCGCTCTCGACCATGGGAATCGAACCCGCGCTGGCTCAGACCCCGATCGACATCGGAATCCGGGGAGGGATCAATCTCTCCGATCTGGACATCGAAAACGAGTCTACCGATGCGCTCACCGGATTCGTGGGAGGAGGTCTTGCGACGTTTCATCTCGGAAAAATCTTCTTCCTTCAGCCCGAGGTCCTCTACTCCCAGAAAGGCGCGACTCTGCAAGGCCTGGTCAATAGCAGACCGACCGACATCGATGTGCGGCTCGACTACCTGGAGATTCCTCTGCTGTTCGGCACGGAGTTCTTCCTCCGGGACTTCCCGATCACTCCCCGGCTGTATGCGGGACCGACGATCAACTTCGAGCTGAGTTGTGATCTGGAGGCCACGATTGATGGCTCGAGTGAGAGCATCAAATGTTCAGATGATGAATCAGGCGTGAGCACGAAAAGTCCGGACTTCGGAGTCATATTCGGCGGCGCGGCCGGACTCGGCATTCAGCGTTTCAAGTTGTGGCTGGACGTTCGCTACCAGCTCGGACTCACAAACATCGACGACTCTTCGGATGATGGTTCTGGCGACCCGGCGCCGACGGCCAAGAACCGGGCATGGCAGTTCTTACTCGGACTTGGCATTCCGGTGAATTGACTGTGGATCCCAGAGTATCGCCTCTCGCGTCGCAGTTGAGCACGAACGCGACCCTGGTCCGGCGGGCGCTGGACGGCCTCGACGCGCAGACGGCGGCCCGGCGCCCGTTCGAGAACGGTAACTCACTTGCATTCCTGGCGGTCCACGTGGTGGATGCTCGGGCGTATCTCGTGGGGCTCCTGGGTGGTGACGCGAGCCACGACTGGTCCGAGATGTTCGCGGCGGCCCGCGGAATCGAAGACATGGATCCGGTTCCCACACCACAACAGCTTCTCGCGACATTCGATATCCTGACCGCCAGGCTCGAGGCGCGGCTCGGGGCTCTCGACGCTGGGGCGCTGGATCGACCATCGGGCGTGTCGTTCCCGACGGGAGACGAGTCCGTGCTGGGAGCGATCTCGTTTCTCGCGTTCCACGAGAGCTATCATGTTGGACAGATGGCCCTGCTCCACCGGGCGGTGGGACGCGGAAGCCTGTCCGGAGTCTGAGAATATGACCGGGGGGACGCACTTCCAAGCGCCCATGAGCGCAAAGCTCAAGATCTTCACGGCTCTGTTCCTCGCGCTGATGGGGGGCATGCTGCTGATGACCCCGCCGCCGGCAAATCTCGTCGCTCTGCTGATCGCCGGATTCACGGCGGCCTTCTCGGTCCGCGGCTACACGGTCCGGCCGGGCATGCTGCTGGTTCACCGGCTCGGGTGGGCCACGGAGATTCCGCTCACCGGCCTCGTCTCCGCGGAGGCCGAGCCGAACGCCACGGTCGGATCGATCAGGGTATTCGGGATCGGCGGGGCGTTCGCGTTCGCAGGCAAATTCCGGAATTCGACCCTGGGTAGCTACCGGGCCTACGTTACGGATCCTGACTACTGCGTCGTGTTGGATCTCGGCTCGGAGACGATCGTCGTGACTCCGGATTCCCCGGTCCGCTTTGTCGAGGCCGTCCAGCGAGGCGCGAGCAGCCGGACTTGACGACTGTAGCGCGGCATCCATTTCGAATGCTAGACTTGGAGTTGCACATGACCGTGAGCGTGTCTGCTCGCCCCGCCCGGTGGAGTCTCGTTTACCTGCTCTGCGTTACTCTGGCGGTGACACCTGCCGCCGCGCAGGTCATTCCTGTCGACACACCTGCAGAACTCGACGGATTCGTGGCCGAAGTGATGGATGCGTTCGAGGTGCCGGGGCTGGCTCTCGCCATCGTGCGGGACGGGAAGGTCGTCCTGGCAAGCGGTTACGGCGTGCGCCGAATAGAGCACCCTGATCCTGTCGACGCGCATACGCGTTTCGGAATCGCGTCGAACACGAAAGCGTTTACTGCCACGGCGCTGGCCTTGCTCGTCGAGGAAGGCAGCCTCGAGTGGGACGCGCCGGTAGTCCGGTATCTGCCCTGGTTCCAGATGTGGGACCCATGGGTGACGCGGGAGATCACGGTCCGGGACCTGCTTGTGCATCGCAGCGGCCTCGGGCTTGGCCAGGGCGATCTCCTGGGCTGGCCGCCCTCGGATCGGACTCGCGAGGAAATCGTCCGGGCGATCCGCTGGCTAGAACCGGTGACGAGTTTCCGGAGCGCTTACGCTTACGACAACGTCCTGTACCACGTGGCGGCGCTCGTGATCGAGTCCGTCAGCGGACTGACCTGGGAACACTTTGTCGCCACGCGGATCGTGGACCCACTCGGGATGTCCGATACGAGAGTGTCGCGCGCCTCGACGCGCGAGGGCGGGAACGTTGCGGTCCCGCACGCACGGGTCGAGGGGATAGTGCGTCGCGTCGAACCGTTCGACGCGACGAATACGAATGCCTCCGGCGGGATAAACGCGAGTGCAACGGATATGGCCAGGTGGATGCTCGTACAGCTGGATTCCGGACGGGTTGCCGGTGCCCAGCGGCTGTTCTCGCCTGGCACGACCTCCGAACTGTGGGGAATCGTGACCCCGGTCCCCTTCAGCCCGCCCCCGCCTGAGCTCGCGCCGCTCGAGAGGAGCTTCGACGGATACGGGTTGGGCTTCGCGATTCGCGATTATCGCGGGCATCAGATGATCACCCACACCGGAAGCCTGCCCGGCTACGTTTCGCGCCTGACGCTGATCCCCGCACTCGATCTGGGAGTCGTCGTGCTTACGAATGCGGAACAGGAAGCAGCGTTCGAGGCGATCACCCATCACGTATTGGATCACTACCTCGGAGCGTCCGCGCACGACTGGCTCGGCGCGTACGTCTTGCTGGGTGCCCGTCGCGACTCGGCGCGGGCGCAGGAGATGCTGGCGGCCACCGTCTCCCGTGGTTCCACAACAAGACCGTCACTCGCACTCGGCGACTACGCAAGCGTTTACTCTGACCCTTGGTACGGGGATGTCCGGGTGGAGCACTCGAACGGCAATCTGACGATCCGATTCACCCGGACTCCGTCCCTCGTCGGCGACCTCGAGCACTGGCAGCACGACACGTTTTTCGTCCGCTGGAGAGACAGGGAGTTGAGGGCGGACGCGTTCATCACCTTTGACCTCACGCCTGACGGCCGGGTCCAGGAAGCGCGTATGGTCCCCGCATCGCCGGCAGTGGACTTCAGTTACGACTTTCAGGACCTCAGACTGACGCCGCAATCAGCCGAGGATGGCTGCTCCTGATCTGCGGGGAGACCGAATTAAGGTCTGCGAGTTCTCGACTCAACGGGTCTCGTCGCACCAAACCCTGGCGTTCGTGAACATCCGGAACCAGGGCGACGGCGCCGCCTCTCCATGCACTGCCGCCGCTTGCATTTCTGTGCGCAGATCCGGCGTGAGCCACGGCCACTGCCACAGCCTGAACGCCCGCTCCGGGTGCGGCATGATCGCCAGGTGCCGACCGTCCGGTGAGCAGAGCGCAGCGATTCCCCGGGCAGAGCCGTTCGGATTGAACGGATACCGCGCGGTCGTCTGGCCGTCATCGTCGGTGAAGCGAACGGGAGCGAGCCCCTCCGCCTCGACTCTGTCCAGGATCCCGGCGTCCGGGAAGAACGCCTGACCCTCTCCGTGAACACTCCAGATCCCGAGGCTCGCGCCTTCCATCCCGCGTAACAGGATCGAAGGACTTGGTTCAATCCTGGCAGCCACGAACCGGGACTCGAACCGCCCCGACGCGTTGCGGATAAACCGCGGCTGGCGCGTCATCTCGATCCCCGGCCACGGCACCCACCCCAGCAGCGCGGACAGCTGACAACCGTTGCACACACCGAGACTGAACGTGTCCGCGCGACTGTAGAACTCGGCGAACTGGTCTGCGATCTCATCGTGGAAGCGGATCACGCCTGCCCAGCCTTTCGCCGAGTCCAGCACGTCCGCATACGAGAATCCGCCCACGAAGACGGCGCCCCGGAACGCATCCAACCGGACCCGACCGGAGAGCAGATCGGTCATCGTCACGTCCCAGGGCTCGAATCCCGCCGCGAAGAACGCCGACGCCATCTCCCGGTCCGAATTCGATCCTTCCTCGCGCAGAATCGCGACCCTGTGCTTCGACCCCGATGCCAGCACTTCCTCCGCAGGCGACCCGTAGTCGAACGGCACGTTGAAGATCGGGCCCGTCCTCGACCGGAGGCCGTCCCTTTCTTCCGCTACGAGTGCCGGATCGGCCTGCAGAGCATCGAGCGCGAAGCTCGTGGACTCCCACACGTCCCGCAGATCACGGACGTCGCCTTCGAGAACCGGCTCACCGCTCAACCGGATCTCGATCCGCGGCCCTTGCGTGACGTGGCCGATCGCCAGGCACGGAACGTCCGCCCCCGCGAAATCCGCGAGGACCGTTTCAACGTCCGCCTCGTCCACCTCCATCACGAGCCCCAACTCCTCGGAGAACAGGACCGCGATCGAATCCGCGGGGGCGAACGGGAGATCGACCTCGAATCCCCGGTTTCCGGCAAACGCCATCTCCAGCAACGTGGTCACGAGTCCGCCGTCGCTGCGGTCGTGTCCCGCCCGGATGATTCCGTCATCGAGGAGCAACTGGACGACCCCGAACGCCCTCTCGAGCACCCCTGGATCTTCGAGGTCGGGCGACTGGTCCCCGACCTGGCCGAAGCACTGAGCCAGCGCGGAGCCACCGAGTCGGTGGCGTCCGCCGCCCAGGTCCACGTACAGCAGGCGTCCGCGTCCCGGCAGGGTGAGATCCGGGGTCGCGGTCTTCGTGATGTCGGGGCTCGTCACGTAGGCGCTCACCACGAGCGCGCCCGGCGCCTTCACGGTTTCGTCCCCACCATCCAGGCCCGGCGCAAATGCCGCCATCGACAGAGAGTCCTTCCCCCCATCGATCGCGATCCCCAGTTCCTCGAGCACCTCTGCCAGCGCCACCGCGGCATCGGCGAGCGCCGAGCCCTCACCGGGGAGCTTGGCCGCCCACATCCAGTTGCCCGAGCACTTCACGTCCTCGAGGTGGCTGACCCGTGCCCAGACGAGGTTTGTCAGCGCTTCCCCGACGCTCAGGCGCGCCATCGCCGCCGGGTCCAGCAGGCCCTTGATCGGCTGTTCTCCGATCGCCGTGGCTCCGCCGGTCACTCCGAAGTGGCTCTGCGCGATCACTGCCACGTCGGCCACGGTCAGCTGCAGAGGCCCGGCCGTCTGCTGGCGGGCAACGAGACCGGTTACGCTCCGGTCCACTTTCGTTGTGAGGAACCGCTTAGACCCTACAGCCAGGAGACGGAGGACCCTGTCGAGCGCGTCGCGAACCGACAGATCCTCGGGCAGGTCGATCGGCTCGAGAACGGGCTCTGCCCGCTTCAGGTCGAACGTCTTTCGGGGCATGTCCCCGAGCACGTCCTCCAGCTCGAGGTTGACCGGGGTGGAGCCGTCGCGCTCGTCGTGCAGCACGATCCGCCCGTCACCCGTGACCCGTCCGACGAGACCGTACGGGACCTTCTCCCGCACGCACAGGTCGTGAAACAGGCCCTCGTCTCCAGGACGGAGTAGCAGAGCGTCATTCTCCTGGTACTCTGCGCCCCAGATCTCGAGTATGCTCAGGGTGTCGTCACCGACGGGGATCGACCTCGCCTCGATTCGCGCGCCGGCGGGCTCGACGATTTCCTTGAGAACGTTGCAGTTCCCCCCTGCCCCCTGGTCATGGATCGAGACGATCGGATTCCGGTCACCGAACTCCACGCAGGCGCGGAGCACCCGGTTCACCTTCTGCTCCATCTCGGCGTCACCGCGCTGCACGGCATTGAAGTCGAGCTCCGCTACGTTCTCGCCCTGGACCATGCTGGAGGCGGCCCCGCCTCCCATGCCGATCCGGTAGGCGGGCCCGCCGATCTTCACCACCCACATCCCGGGCTCGGGCAGGGATTTGTCCACGTGCCGGGCATCGATCTGGCCGATTCCGCCGCTGAACATGATCGGCTTCAGCCACTCCCGGCGCTCGCCGCCGGGCAACCTGAGGCCGAACGACCGCGTGTACCCCTGGATCAGAGGCTCGCCGAACTTGTTCCCGTAGTCCGAGGCCCCGTCGGATGCCTCGATCTCGATCTCGAGCGGCGACGCCAGGTTCGACGGATAGGCTAAGGACGGCTCCTCCCACGGCAGTTCGTGACCAGGAACGTAGAGGTTGCCAACGCAGTAGGCCGCCGTCCCGGCGACGACGAGGCTCCCTCGTCCCGCCGCGTGAACGTCGCGGATCCGACCGCCGGCCCCGGTCTCAGCTCCAGGAAACGGCGCGACTCCACTGGGGAAATTGTGGGTCTCAGCCGTGAACAGCAGGTGATAATCGACGTCCGCCGGTTGCATCGGACCTGGTATCCCGGGTCGGTGCGGAAGCAGAGTCCGGATTCGATAGCCCTCGATCGCGCTGGAGTTGTCCTTGAACGCGATCACACTGTTCCTCGGGTTCGCATCCAGCGGCGCCTTGAGCATCCGCATCAGCGAGTGCGGAAGCTCCTGGCCGTCGACAATCAACCGCCCCCTGAAGAACCAGTGCCGGGAGTGCTCGCTGTTCGATTGAGCCACGTCGAACAACTCGACGTCCGTCGGATCCCGGCCCATGCGATCGCGGAACAGGCCCAGGTAGTACTCGAGGTCCCAGCCGTCAAACGCGAGCCCCATGTCGCGGTTCACCCGTTCCAGGGCCTCCATCCCCTGCTCGATCACGGGGATCGAGCGAACCGGCTCGGGGTCGATACCGGTCTCGAATGTCTGGAGCGGCTCGGGATACGGACACTCGGTCATCCGATCGTGCACGAGCGACAGAAAGGCAGCTCGTTCCGGGTCCGACAAGGGTCGATCGAGCCCGAGAAGGAAGCGCCGGGATCGCTCGATCCGGGTGACCGACCCGAGCCCGCACGCGTGGAGGATCGAAACGGCGTTCGTGGACCACGCCGTAGTAAACGTCATCCGCGGACCGACCTCGAGGATATCCGTCACCTCGGACTCGGACCTGAGAGCGCGAACTGTCAGAAAACTCTCGCTGGCAAACCCTTCCGGCTCGAAGGTCTCGGACAGAAGCCAGGTCAGAGCCTTCAAGTCCCGTTCGGACAGCGGTCTGTCAGCCGCCACGTTGAAACAGAACTCGGTCCCGATCCCGTGGAGCCGGGACGAGGTCAGAGCCCGGTATCGGTCCTCGAGCGCGCGGGTCCGTGAAGACGAGAGGGCTGGACAGCGATAGAAATGAAGGAGAGCCATTTCGGTCCGATTCTCGATGGTCTCGGAGTTGTCCGGCCGGACGGCATGCCTCCGCTCGGCCACGGCCGCGACGTCGCCGGCAGTATAGCGAGCCGCGTCGGACGCGTCACCCCGGGTCCCTCCGAGGCCCGGTGACCGGGCTGCCGAAACAACCTGAGGGGGCCCGGCGTATCTCAAGCCACAACCCCATTGCATTCAACTCGGACCCGGAGTCGCCCCATGCAAGTCCTTTCCGCGGACCGCGAATCTCGCCTTCCAGGCAGACGATTTCGGCGGCCTGGTCTACTTGCCCCGTCCGCGGCAGCCCTGATCCTCTGGTCCTGTTCCGCAGATCTGGACCAGTCGGCGAACGGAAACGCGGAGATTGCAGACTCGGCTGGCGTGGTCTCACTGGCCGAGGTTCCGATCGACACTGACTTCGGGCTCGTATGGATCGAGGTCTCGGTCAACGGTAGCGACCCGCTTCCGTTCCTACTCGATACGGGCTTCGACTACAGCGTGATCGACGCGGGCGTCGCCGCCGCTCTTTCGCTGACCGTATCGGACCCCGACACGGTTCCGCAGCCGGGCGGGCCCGTCGAGATCGGGCTCACGGAAGGAGTCACGCTCGGTGTGCCCGGTGGAGAGCTCCACGACTGGACTCTACGGGCGATTCCGATCGCGGCCGCAGCACAGATCGTGGGCCGCGAGTTCGCCGGCATCATCGGTCACGACGTACTGGCCGAACGCGTGTGGCGGATCGACTACGAGGCCGGGATGATGACGGTGTACGATGCATCCAGTGTGCTGCCGGCCGTCGGGGCCGAGATTCCGGTGGAGGTGATCGCGGCCGAGCCGTTCATCGACGCCGCGATCGTGCAGCCCCACGCCGGCGCGATCCCCGGGAGGTTCAAGCTCGATACCGGAAGCACTGACGTGGCGGGGTTGAACCTGAACTTCCACGAAGGCGCGAGCGTGCTCGCGCCCGGCCAGGCCACGATCCCGGTACCCGGCGTCGCGGTGGGGGGCGAGACGACAGGCATACTGTACCGGATCGACGCGTTCCGAATCGGTCCATACTCGATCGATTCGCCCGTGATCGGAGCGACTCTGGAGTCGGCTGGATTCGAGAATCGGGCCGACGCCGGAACGATCGGCGGCGCGCTCCTTCGACAGTTCACGCTTACTCTCGACTATCCGCGGAATCGGATCCTGCTCGAGCCGAACGGCGCGTACGGAAAGCCCGCGGGCGAGGATCTGAGCGGTGTGTGGCCGGTCGCGCACGGAGAGGACTTCTTGGTCGCCACTGCCCGGATCGTCATTCCCGACTCGCCGGCCGCGCGGGCCGGCGTGCTCGTGGGCGACCTGATCCTCGCCGTCGACGGTGTGCCCGTATCGGAGCTGCGACTGTCGGGAGTGTTCGACCTATTGCGCTCGGGGGCCGGATCGACACGCGTGCTGCGGATCGACCGCGACGGTGAGATCCTGGACATCCCTGTTCGACTGGAGCCGCTACTCTGATTCCGGGCAGCGTGCCGTGTCGAGCGTCAGAGGTGGGGTGTAGGTTGGTCGGAGTCCGGACCCGTCGACTCGATTCTCATTGTAGCCGCCGAATACGACATGAATGAAACCACGGTTCTCGCTCTTGCGGTTGCGCTCGCATTTCTGCTGGGCATGCTCATCGGCCTCGGCGTTTGGCTGCGAGCCCGGTCATCGTACGAGCTGGACGACCGGTCGCTCCGCGACTCGCACGAGCAGGAGACCCGAACCCTTCGCGAGGAGTTGGCCGGATTGCGCCAGGCGCGGGAAGCCGACGCGGAGAAGCTCGAGTGGAGCGAAAAGGCCGAGGAGAGGCTCCGCGAGGCGTTCACTGCCCTGGCCGGCGAGTCCCTGCGCAAGAACGCCGACAGCTACAGCGTTCGGGCGAAGGAGGACCTGAAGGGCGTTCTCACTCCGTTCCAGGAGAAGCTCGTCAGCCTCGATGGCTAC
>JBDGUZ010000095.1:0-9614 GCA_039585915.1 Gemmatimonadota bacterium | reverse complement strand
GGGCGTCCTTGTGACGGCCCGAGCACATTTCTGGTCTGGCGTTCAGTGAGATGCTGAAGGAAGCAATCGGCGGGTACGTAGCTTCGAAGAGAATCCCGTGTTTCGGCAGATCCGACACGATGGTAACACGTTAGGGCGGAAAAGAGAAGGGCAGGGCCGACAGGGTGAGTTGGCGGCACCTCGTCCGGATCGCTCACCCGCAGGTTGACACGAGTCGAATCTTTGCCATCCATGAACAATATGGCCGCGCGCCGGATCTCTTCCGGTGTGGGCCGAACCGAGGCTGTGTCCCGTCCAACTGGAGGTTAGTTCATGCGCACGATTCGTCCGGCAGTTCTTGCTGCATTCCTCGCCGTATCCCTGATGCTGGTGCCGCACACGGCGCGGGCCCAGGACGCGAAGGCGGAAGTGAAGAAGGCATCAGAGGCGTTCGAAGGGGCGTACAACGCGAATGATGGGGCCGCGCTTGCCTCCTTATACTCGGCCGACGCCGTCGTCATGCCTCCCGGTGCGGAACCGGCCAGCGGCAGCGCGGCTATCAAAGCGATGTTCGCCACGCCCAACCCTGCCGGAATCACGATGGACCTTAAGATCAAGGACCTGATGGTGTCTGGAGATGTCATAGTCGAGACGGGCGGCTGGACAGCGACTGATCCCGCCGGCGCTCACCTGGACCACGGAACGTACCTGGCGGTGTGGAAGAACACCGATGCCGGCTGGAAGATGGTCCGCGACACCTGGAACAGCAGCATGACGCCGTAACGCATCCTCGGCTACCGGGCGGTCGGACGATCAGTCCGGCCGCCTGGACCGCGGTCACTCGGCGCAGGTCTCCTGTCTGCGAATCATTCGCTGCTCCCAGAACGCGTTTGCCAATTCGTGCTTCGCCTGCTTGTCTCCCGGAAGAAGATCCTCGCGCAACAATTCCCGGGTCTGGGCGGAGATCATCCAATCGTTGACGACCTCTTGTCCCGCCCGAGACACGACTTCGTAGTACGCCCCGAACAGGCCTTGCAGCGCCCGGCGGCTGAGTGGCTCTCCGAACGGGCGCAGAATCTCGCCCACGTATTCCTGTCCGTGCAGCCTGGCCATGTGTCGAAATGTGTAGACCAGCGCGTCGAAGTTCTCGAACTCGGGGAATCCGCATGCCGATACGAGCAGCATTCCGCGGGGTCCCGCCCACCTGCTCGGGTGGCCGCTCATCCCTGCGACATGTGGACTGTCGATCAGCCACGGCTCGTAGCGCGGGAGAAGACGGTCCAGGAATGTCTTCAAAAGCCCGGACATCGATCCGTGATACAGCGGGGTGCCGTAGACGACGAGGTCGGCCTCCGTGTACGCTTCGAGCGCTGCCCACATCCCGTCTTCGTGGACGCACTCACCGGGTGTTCGAACCCAGCAGTGGAAGCAGCCCAGGCACGGCTCGAGTTCGAGCTCGCGGACGTGGATCAGATTCGTTTCGGCTCCCGCCGCACGCATTCCCTCGAGGAGCGGCGTGAGGATGTGGTACGTGCTGCTCGACCTGAGCCTCGGAGACCCGTTGATCGCCAGAACTCTCATCGGAAGACCCCCGCTACGGTCGCGACTCCCGTAGCTCCTGTCAGGCCGAAAGCCGTGATCAGACCGAGTCCGGCCAGAAGTTGGAGCCGCCCGCTACTTCGGACCGGGTCGACCAGCCGGATGTCCGCTCCGCGCCTCGGATAGCGCACCGTGATCAGACTCGCGGGGACGAGCAACCCGAACTTGACGGCGGTCAGCGGAGTCACCAGCTGCGGGTTCGCGGCGGCCCACACATCGAAGCTCCCCTGCAGGACGAACACCCACCCCCACATCAGGGTGAGCACGGCATTGACGTGTAGAAACGTGCGGTTTGACCACAGCGCGGGTACATATCGCCACTTCGAGTAGGCAGCGGTCACGGGAAGCCGTTCCGAGAGGAGCGTGCCCAGCCAGATCGCTCCGAGCCAGATCGTTCCGACTGTCGACCCCCATGGAGCCAGCCAGGCTGACAGCCAAGGCCAGGCGAGCAGCAGGCCGGTGAATACTGCGAGGTTTGCCACTTCGAATGCGGTTGGCCGGTTGCAGACTCTTCGATACGCGAAGACACTCGCGGACAATGCAAGCGATGCTGCCAGTGCCTGCCACCCGCCACGGCCGTCCGATCCGAAGCCGGCCCACAGGACGATCCACGGGACGAAATCGATCGCCATCCAGCGAGAGCCGGCGAGTGGAATCGGCCCGGCTGGCCTCTGGTCGCGGGACGCCACGAGCTCGACTTCGTCGCTCCGGGGAAACAGGGAGTCCATCCGCATCAGGAGCCCCGGGTCCCCCTCGACTTCGTACAGGCCCTGAAGGAGTGCATCCCGCCCGGACAACTCTTCCTGGCTGATTCGAAGCCATACCTCCGAAGGGGTGCGTATGACGAGTGTCGGATGCACCGCCGGGGCAGTGTGGAAAGTGCATTCTCCGTCGTCTATCCGGAGATGGTAGGTACCGGGCTCGTCTCCGCTGACTTCGAACTGGATCGTTGCCGCCAGTCCAACGGCGGCGGACGAGTCGAAACTCAGGCACATGCCGTCCAGAGTCTGGCTCAGCGACCTCATGGTAGTTGCCGCACCCTTTCGATGGCTCGTTCGAGCCAGTTCACGTACGCACGTTCGTGAGCCTCGCCGAGTTCCCGGACCAGCTCCCACATGGTCCCCTCGCGGGTGAGGCCCGTGGCCTCGACGATGTCTTCGATAACCCGACGGGTCTCGCCCTCGTATCGCTTCAACTGCTTGCGATGCAAAACCAGTTGTGCTTCGAGCAGGCGCAGAATGCGCTCGTTCTCCATCGACCCTGAGAAGAACAGTTTGAGAAGCGCAGCGTTTTTGCTCGGCGGTAGGCTGGTCGGCGGCTCGGCGAGCCATGTCTCCAGCTGCTCTCGGCCCGCGGGTGAGATGCTGTACCTGCGCCTGTCCGGCTTGCCGACCTGCGGCTCGCTGCGTGCGGTGACGAGGCCATCGCCTTCCAGCTGCTTGAGCGTCGGGTAGATCTGGTTCAGTCCCGCGTGCCAGAACTGCTGCGTGGAGCGGTCGAGGTTCTGCTTGAGCTCGTAGCCCGTCATGGAGTCGAGACCGAGGAAGCCTAGCAGAGCGTAGCGCAGCGACATGGGCTGATCCTGTTTGATTTGGGTCCCACGAGATGTTCTTTATAGCTCAAGATTGATATATCATAATTGATGTATCGACCGTACGCAAGATTGCCCACTGACGAATATGATCGCTTGCAGATCCGACCCCTTTGCGCCGATCTTCTCGCCCATGTCAGGCACTCCCGGATACCAGCGCTTCTTCGCCGAACTCAAGCGAAGACAGGTGTTCCGCGTCATGGCGATCTATGGCGCGGCCGCATTCGCCGTGATCGAGGCCGCCGACGTCATGTTCCCCCGCACGGGCCTGCCGGACTGGACGGTCACGCTCGTCGTGTGGCTGTGTCTGCTGGGATTTCCTCTCGCCGTGGTGCTCGCCTGGGCGTACGAGCGAACCCCGCAGGGAATGCAGCGGACGGACGACGCGGAGACGACGGAAATCGAAGCGATCGTTGCCGAGCCCGCGGGCCGTCGCTGGTCGGCCGGTCTTCTCGGTCTTGCCGGAACTGCGCTGTTGCTGGCCGCCGTGGGCGGCTGGTTCACGGGCCGGCGGACGTCTCAGGCCGATCTGGACGCTCTTGGGCGGGGGGCAGTGCTGGTGGCTGCGGACGTGCCACCGCGTACGAAGGTGGCCGTCCTTCCGTTCACCACGGTGGGCGCCGACGAGGCGAACGAGCGACTGGCTCTCGGGGTGCACGACGACATCATCACGCGTCTGATCCGCGTACCGGCGCTGGCCGTGATCAACCGGAATTCAGTGATGGTGTTCCGCGACTCGGCGGTTTCCACGAGCGAGGTCGCGGAGGCACTCGACGTGGGCAGCCTGTTGATGGGCTCTGTGAACCGGTCGGGTGACCGCCTGAGGGTCAACGTGCAACTGGTGGACGCGGCCAGCGAGGAGAGCGTCTGGTCCGAGACGTTCGACCTTACCTGGTCAGTGGATGCGCTGCTCGATGTACAGGCGGAAATCGCGGAAGCCGTGGCTCTCGCCCTCGCCAGCACTCTGACCGAAACCGAGCGCACGTCGCTCGCCACGGCACCGACGCGGGTTCCCGGCGCGTACGACGCTTACCTGCGCGGCGTCGAGTACTTCGACTCCGGGGGTGGTGAAGGCGAATCGCGCCTCGCGGTGCAGTACCTGGAGCAGGCGGTCGAGCTCGATTCGACGTTCGCGCTCGCATGGGCGGAACTCGGGCGGGCACGAGACTACCTGTTCTGGCAATCGTACGAACGGACGGACGAACTGCTCGCTTCCTCGCGGGACGCGGTGGAGCATGCTCTTGCACTGGATCCGGGGCTTCCGCAGGCGCACGAGTCCCTGGGATGGTGGTACTACCACGGGTACCTGGACTACGATCGAGCGCTCGAGTCATTCGCGATCGCGGAGAGCCTCGGAGGGAGATACGCCAGCCTGCATGGAGCGCTCGCCGCCGTGTACAGGCGCCAGGGGCGAATGGAAGAGGCCCTGGAGGAATTCCTCAACGAGCAGGAGCTGGATCCGCTCAAGCCGACCGCGCGCTCTGAGCTTTCACATACCCTGAGGCTTCTTCGGCGGCTCGACGAATCGCTCGAGTGGGCCGATCGATATCTCGAGCTGGTTCCGGACGGTGAATCCGGGCACGAACTCAGAGCTCTGGCTCAGCTGGCGGGTGCGGGTGGCGCACAGGCAGCAAGGAGCACCTTTGCCGACGCCGACAGACTGGCAGTAGTCGCACCGAGGCTGGCCCTGAGCAGAGTCCGCGCGGCGCTTCAGGAACGCGACTGGGATCAGGCGGTCCGCGAGGCCGAGTCAACTCGTTTCGAAGGAATCGGTGATTCTCAGTTCCAGTATTATCCTCCCCGGCTGCTCATCGGACTCGCCGAGCTGAGGAATGGCGACGAGGATGCCGCCCGCGCCGCATTCAGCGAGGCGGCGACGGACCGGGAGGCCCTCCTGGGAGAGAGTCCCGACGACGAGCGATACCGGGGAGCGCTCGGACTCGCGTACGCGGGGTTGGGCCGTCGGGAGGATGCCCTTCGCGAGGCGAGGCGAGGCGTGGAGCTGATGCCGGTAGAGATGGAGGCATGGCGCGGCGTCTTCCGACTCGGCGAATTGGCCGCGGTACACGCCTGGGTCGGGGAAGCGGACTCGGCAGTCGCCCACCTCGACGCGCTCCTCTCCATGCCGGGCGAGCTCACGACGTACATCCTTCGACACGAACCGACCTGGGATCCACTGCGGGACGATCTCGCGTTCGAGGCGATGGTTGCCCGACACGAGGCGGCTGGAGGATGAGCGGGTCTCGGCCTCCTTGCCGGACCGTCCTTCCCGGGTCGATCTTCGGGCCATGTCAGATACTCCAGCATACCAGCGATTTCTCGCCGAGCTGAAACGGCGGAAGGTACTCCGCGTCGCCGCCGCGTATGGCGCGACGGGATTTGTCGTGCTGCAGGTGGCCGATATTCTCGCGGAGGGGATGGAACTCCCGACCGTCGTGCTCAAGACGACCACCTTCCTCGTGCTGCTCGGATTCCCGATCGCGATGGTACTGGCGTGGGCGCTCGAGCTTACGCCCGACGGGGTCAAGCGAACGGATCCCGCGGAGACGGGTGAGATCGACGAGATCGTCGCGCAGCCCGCCGGCAGTCGCTGGCCCGCCGGGATTCTCGCGCTGCTCGGCATCCTCGCCCTGGTCACGGGCGCCTGGTGGGTGGGACGGAGTACGGCCCCCGGGACGGAAGAGGCAGCGCGGGCTGCGGGCGCCGCAGCGGGGAACGACCGCGGCGCCGAAGTCCTGAAGCTCGCCTACGCAGACCTCGATACGGACAGCCGTCCGTCGATCGCCGTACTCCCATTCGCGGACATGAGCCCGGACGGGGACCAGGAGTATTTCGCCGACGGCATGACGGAGGAGTTGCTGAACTCACTCGCCAAGGTCCGCGACATCCGGGTGGGGGGGCGCACGTCCTCGTTTGCCTACAAGGGGCAGGACAAGGACCTGCGCGAGATCGGCGGCGAGCTCGGCGTTCAGTACGTAGTCGAGGGCAGCGTACGAAAGCAGGATGACCGCCTGCGGATCACCGCTCAGCTCGTGGATGCGAACGACAACTTCCACCTGTGGTCGGAGTCGTACGACCGGACGATCGACGATGTATTCGCCGTGCAGGAGGAGATCGCAGGGGCGATCGCGGAAGAGCTGCAGGTTTCGCTGGGGCTCGGCGAAGATGAGTCGCTGGTCGCGCCGATCGGAGACCTCGACGCCTACGAGCTGTACCTGACGGGTCGAGCGAGGATGCGCGAGCGCGGCGATGGCGTGGATGAGGCCGTTCAGCTGTTCGAGGCGACGGTCGCCCGCGACTCGAGCTGGGCGCCCGGCTGGGCGGGTCTTGCCCAGGCTTACTCGCTGGTCCCGTTCTACCAGGAGGCCGAGAGCAGAGAGATATACTGGGAGACCTGGGAGTCGTCCCTCGAAGCGGCGGAAGCCGCTGCGATCCGGGCGCTCGCGCTCGATCCGCAGGTCGCGGGCGCGGAGGTCGCGCTCGGGAATGTGTACCGCGATCGCTGGGAGTGGGAACAGGGAGAGCAGCACTATCTCCGGGCTCTGGAGATCGATCCGGACGACGTGGAAGCCCATCAGCAGTACGCCGAGTTGCTCGCGGCGACCGGCAGACTCGATGAGGCGCTGCGCAGCGCCAGGAGAGCTGTGGCGCTCGATCCGACCTCCGCGATCAGGCTCAACGTGCTCGGCTACGTCCTGTCAATGAACGGCCGCCGAAACGAAGCGATTCCGCAGCTCGAGCTCGCCGTCGTCCACGGCAGCGAATTCGTGTCTCCCTTTGCCAACCTCGAACGCGCATACGTGGCGGTCGGCGAGTACGATAAGGCCGAGGCGATCGTGCGTGACGAAATCTTCCCGAGGTTCGTGGATACCCGGGCAGCGGAAGATGTGCGGGTGCAGAACAGGGAAGAGTTGAAGGCGGGATACGACGCGATTCGCGCAGGTGATCTCGCCGCGTTCGACGCTTGCTGCGCCCCGGACGACTGGCAATTCGTTCACTACATCGCGCTGGGTGATACGGCCCGTGCGTTCGATCTCGCCGCAGAGTCGATGCTGTCTCAACCCCGGTACCGGGCGGATGGGTTCGGTAGGATCTGGTGGCCGGAATTCAGCCAATTCAATGCCGATCCCCGGTACCAGGATATGTTGCGGTACACGGGCCTGGAAGGGTTGAAGCTGAAGCTGGCGGCGCCGGGGGAGTAGCTGCCAGGCCCCGTAGAATTCAGCCACGCGGTCTGGCTGGGTCGCGCAGCAGGACCGGGCCGAGCGCGGCAGGACCGGGCCGCGACTCAGAACTTCGGGAACATGAACTGGGCCTGCAGCCGCAGCTGCCAGTCCGGCCCGAAGTCGGGTTTCACGGCGTACCAGTAGGCGCCCGCCTGCAGGTTCACCGGGAGTTTTCCGACAAACAGCACCTTACCGCCGCCGCCGCCGAATGGGACCTTCCACTTCTGACCGTCGTCCGCGTTCCAGTCCACGGCCCCGGCTGCACGATCACCAGAGCAGAGGGCCCGGCGCTCCACTTCTCGGAACCTCGTTCGGAACCTCCGGTGGGGATTTCAACCACCGGGCCCACGCCCCACATGATCCCGTCACTCGGGGGCACGTAGAACACCGTCGCCAGGATATCGGCCAGGCCTGAGGTCTGCTGGCCACGTTCCGCCGAACAGTCCGGAATGAAGGCGAACGGAATAATCGTCCCAGTGATAATCCGACCATCGGCGAGAGGACCGACCGGTTGCACGTTCAGCACGTTCAACGTGCGATCGTACGGCCCCAGACCGAAATCGTTGTTCAGCTGCACGGGAATGCTGATCAGGTTGGCGATCGGGTTCAACGCGGCCGTTGCCAGAGCAGTTTCTTCGCTCGCTATCGACGGCTCGCCGGCTTCCTGTGCCTGGAGGGTGGATCCGGCCGCGAGCAGGGAGGCGAGGGTCAGAACGGCTGCATGGCGGAACATGCTCACTCGTTCACGGTGTGGCGATAGACATGGAAACGAGAATTATCAGCGAGAGGTCCGGGTCCGGCAACAGACCTGCACTGCCCACGGACTCGTCGCCGGAGGTGGCCTGCGTTTCGCCGCAGAAGGCCGGCTGGAGGTACGCGTGACGTCGGTTCCGGAGCCGGGACGCCCGAGGAGATCCGGCAGCGCTCCCCGGGCTCGGTGATTCCCGACTGTTACAACGGATGCTGGTCGCGCTCAGCCTCCGACCAGCGCCCCGTCCCGCACCACGACCGTTCCGTCCACCGTCACCGTCGCGTTAACGACCGGGAAACCGAAGCCGCCGGTGGTCTCGTTCTTTCCGCCGAGCAGCTGGTTGTCACCGAAGGTCAGCCACACCATGCCGGCGGCGTCCCCCGGACGGTAGTCGGCTCCACCATCCTCCATCACTTTGAGGTGAGGGTTCAGACCGATGGAAAAGGACCCCAGTCGGGTGGCAACCTCCTCGTACGGCGCCATCGCATCCTCGAAACAGGCCCCATTCGCGCTGGCTGAGAAGTCACGGATCTGGCCGTCAGACACGGAGAACCGCACTCCGGTCATCGGCTCGTACTGGCAGCGGTTCTTCGGTGCGACGACCGCGCCGTTGGCCGATCCCTCGTCAACCGAGGCGAACACCTGGCCGCCCGGCAGCGTCGTCCAGCGTTCGAGGAACAGCTTGGACTTCGACTCCTCGGGAGTCACGATCCCGTCGTCCACGAACACGGTCCGGTTTCCCATCGAGAACCGAATATCGGTTCCGGCCGGCGAAGTGATGTGCACCTCGTCCGCCCCCTTCAGCTTCTTGGCGAGCGCCTTTCCGTGACTGGAGATCGCGGCGTAGTCCGCGTTGATCGCGGCCCACTGCATCGCGGAGTACGTGGCGAAGTCCAGGCCGTTCTGGCGTGCAGCCGCCTCGGTCGGATACGTGACGGCGACGCCGCGAAGTGGTGTGGAATTCAGCATGTCGTTGAAGAACTGGTTCGACTCGGCGCCCAGAGCGAAACGTTCCTGCGGGACGTCGCCGAACGTCGCCTCCGGATTCTCGATCGTCGGAAGTCCAATCCACACGTCCACTGTCTTCAGCCAGGGCTCCCAGTATTCCGGTATCTGGCTCACGTACTCATCCGGAACCTCGGTCCAGTACGAGCGCGCGACCCGGTCTGTGTTGAGCATCATCTCGACCATGCCGCCCGCTTTCTGGGCCTCGATCGCGACGGCCTCCATCAGGTCGAGCGAGTGCTTGCCACCGAAGACGACGACGTGGTCGCCCGGCTCCACCGAGGCGGATGTCTTGATGAGCTGGTCCGCCAGTTGGTCGTCGTCCTGCGCGACGGCCGGCGCGGGCGCCAGCCAGATTCCGACAATGCCGGCAAGTGCGAGGACACGGAGTATGGAACTGAGAAATCGGGTGACCATGCGGCACCTCCTTGAGGGCAAACGGAGCTTGTCGGGGGGCCTGTCT
>JBDGUZ010000094.1:0-9631 GCA_039585915.1 Gemmatimonadota bacterium | reverse complement strand
AGCCCCGGCCCAGCGCCGGTGGACGCGGTCATGGAAGTCGTGCGGCACATCGCGCATCCCTCCCACGATCGATCGGGTGGAGTAGTACGCGGTGGCCGCGACCGTGACGATGGAAAACCAGGCCGCCCGGATCACGCCGCCTGGACCATCAGCCCGAAAAATGGTCGAACCCGCCGGCCGGCATCACGATGCTGGTGCCGGAGTCGTCGACCCAAGCCACCCCGGCGCCCGGCTCGACCCGTCCGATTCGAGTCAGCGGGAGATCGAACGCGGTCTCGAATTCCCTCCGCAGCAATTCCAGTCGACCCCCTTCGACCGCGAGGAGGAGCTCATAGTCTTCACCGCCCGTGGCGGCGATCCGGGTAGCCACGGCTCGATCCGTGAACTCATCGAGCACCGCGTGAAGCGGAATCTCGTCTCGCTCCAGTACCAGCCGCGCGTCCGACGCCGCCGCAATGTGGCCCGCGTCTCCGGCCAGTCCATCTGACAGGTCGATAGCTGCATGGATGGTGGCTCTGGTCCTGAGCCAGGCCATCTCCTCCAGCCGCGGCACAGGTCGCGCGAACGAGCGACGCGCCCTAACATCAGGCTCCAGTCCGGTTGCCCAGGACGCCGAGGCGACCGCCGCACCTCCCAACCACCCGGTGACCCAGACTTCGTCCCCCGACTGCGCACCGGAGCGAGACAGGGGGACCTCGACCGAGCCCAATACCGTGACGTCGATGAAGGCCGGACCCGGTGAACGCGACAGGTCGCCCCCAAGCAGGACGGAGTCGAATCGCCTGAGACAGTCCCCCGCACCTGCGGACAGCGACTCGGCGACAGCCGTCTCCAGTTCCGGCGCCAACGCCACCGCGAGTAACGCACCCAATGGTCGCGCTCCCATCGCCGCGAGATCGCTGAGAGCCGACGCCGTGGCTCGCCAACCGATTTCCTCCCAGGTCAGCCAGGCCCGACGAAAGTGAACGTCCTCGACCGACAGGTCGCAACTCAACACCGCGTGTTCCCCGGCCGGGACCTGGACGATCGCTGCGTCATCGCCAGGGCCGAGGATGACGCGGCCATCCGCCCGCGCGTTCGCCGCTCCGACCATCGCCCGAATTCGATCGAATTCCGCTCCGTCTCCGAGTCTCGGTCGCTTCGTCATGCGCATTCCGCTCAGAACGGCGAGTCGATTCGCAGTGCCCCGGCCGGAGTGGCAATCCACACCCTCGTCGGAGACACCGGAGCGATCGCCGCGATCCCCCGCTCGCCGTACGGACCGAGCGGAAGGTCTCCGGCGGCGAAGGTGTAACGACGCACCGGACCACCAGAGATCTCCCATGCCACGAGTTCGTCCACGGTACCCACCCAGAGTATCCCGTCCGCGACGGCAAGCGCGGTCACAGGGGACGACATCGCGCCGAGCTCATCCAGGCGTCTCCAGCCGGACAGGGGATCCCGCTGCCATACGTCTCGATCGATCCCGGCCCACGCGAGTTCACCGTCCCCCGTCACTGCAGTGGCGGGAAACGCTGGAACGTCTGCCGCCGGAGCGACCGTCCCGGCAGTGTCCACGAATACCAGCCCCCGGCTCGTGGCGGCCCACACCCCTCCGGTAACCGGGAGGATTCCGGCGACGACAGCTCCCGACATCACCCTCTCGGGGCCGGCCCCCCGTGGAGACAACCGGTCCAGTCCCCGTTCTCCACCTATCCACAGGGTCGCGTCGCCCTCCGATACTGGCTCGCCGAACGCCAGTGCGATCAGCATGTCGCCACGGTCATAGGCGCCGGGAGCTACGGGACTCCAGCTCCCGGATGGGTCGCGACGCTGAACACCTCTCGCGCCCGCCGCCCAGACGGCTCCCTCGTGCACGAGAAGCACGCGAACGCCGATGTCAGGCACTCCGCTCATCGACCTCGCAGCCGCGACTTCCCACCCCTCCAGATCGTCCGATACGCGCGTGATCCCGTAGCGTCCAAGAATCGGCTCGCCTGGAGCGATCCACACGTCCGTCCCGTCGATCGCCAGCGCCGAGGCTCCGAGCCCGAACAGCCCGACTCCCACCGGACGCCAGTCGAACGAGAACGAGTCGAGCAGGCTCAATCCTCCGCCCGCGCTGGCGATCCAGAAGCGAGCCGGATCGTCGGTGGGCATCACGTCGGTGATCGGCCAGGCTCTGCCATCCGGGCCCGTTCCGACGAACGCCTGGACCGATTGAAATCCCGGACTGGCCAGCAATTCCCTGCGTGCCCGCAGGGCAGGATTCCGTTCGATCATTTCGTTGGCTTCGGCGGACGAAGCCGTCCGGACCTCGCCCGTGAATGTATCCAGATGCAGCCATCCGCCGGCTGTGCGGAGCAGGAGGCCTCCGGACCCGGACTCATCGGGCACGATCATGTCGACCTGCCGCCCGAGGCGTACCTCGTCCATCCAGCGGTAGCTGTCGGGATCCAGCGCGAGCAGTCGTCCGTCGAGAACTGCCAGCCACAGCGTACGATCCAACCGATCGTAAGCCATGGCAGAGACCTCGACATCTGGCCAGCCGTCCTCGCGCGTCAGCGGGGGCTCCCAGCGCCGGAACACGTCCCGGTTCACCAGCATCCCGCCGGAAGTGGCGGCGAACAGTCGATCCGACGAGCGCGCAAGCGCGGTCACGAAGCCGAAATCCGTCACGAGCACACGGTCCTCTGGTCTCCAGTGACCGGCGCCGATCTGCGCCCGGGCTTCGGGCGCGGGACCCGACAGGAGGTATGCGAAGGCGAGTGCCGCTAGGAACCTCACAGACCCGGGCCGCCGCCCGGCCTGGCAGGATGAGCTACCGCGAAGATCACCGGCCCTTCGACCGAGGCCGGCAGTGATTCGACCGCCCGGCGAACCGCCGGAATCCGGTCAGGGATGTCGGACGCTGCATGTCCCGCGGGGTGCCGGCCGACCTCGGCCGCCAGCCCGGAGATCAACAGAGCAGACATCGCGGAGTCCGCGCCCGAAGCGCCAGCTGCCAGGAGGGCCGCGATCAGGCCGGTGAGCACATCACCCGTTCCGCCGGCAGCGAGGGCAGTTCCCCCTGTGGTCGCGACTCGCAGGAGCCCGTCGGCCTCGGCCACCAGGGTCGGGGCTCCCTTCAACACCACTGTGCACCCGAACCGGTCCGCGGCCTCCCGCGCGAACTCCGGTGCGTCGCCGACGATCGTCTGCGGATCGGCTCCGAGCAACCGCGACAATTCGCCCGGATGCGGCGTGAGGACGTCTTCCGGCTGGAGTCTCTCGATCAGGGCATCGGTCGCCCCCTCCCACACGCTCAGTCCGTCCGCATCCAGTACGGCCGGTCGCTCTCCCCGCACCTCGAGGACCCGCGAAACGAGTTCGCGCCTCGTGTCGTCCCTGCCGAGGCCGGGACCCACCGCCAGTGCGTGACTCCACCCGGTCGTCTCGAGCACAGAGACGGGGTCGTCCCACGGAGTAAATACGGCTCCGGGAACCGAGGACTGGAGGATTTCCCGGTTAGCAGGATCGCTCACCGAGCGCACGATCCCCGCGCCCCCGCGCATAGCAGCACGAATGGCGAGAATCGCGGCACCGGCCATTCCCTCCTGTCCCGCTACGACCGCCACGAACCCGGAGCTTCCTTTGTGCGCAGTCGCCCCGCGCCAGGGCAGCACTTCCGCGACCCAGCGTCCCGTGATCGCGCGGGCGCCAAAATCGGTGTCGGGCGGCGGAAACCCGATTTCGACCGCCTCGATCACTCCGGCATAGTCCCGGGCCGGGAACCGCAGGAGCCCGAGCTTCGGCCACCCGAAGGTCACGGTGAGATCAGCTTTGACGCAGACCCCGGGGACGAGACCCGCGTCGAGGTCCGCGCCGCTCGGTCCGTCCACCGCCACCACGGGCAGAGACAACTCGTTGAGGCGATCGATGAGCCGGGCAGCGGGGTCACGCGGTGGGCCTTTCAGGCCCGTACCGAGAATCCCGTCGAGAACTACCCCGTCGTTGGGAGGGGAATCGAACAGGCGGTCGCCTGACTCGAGCGGGACATCCCAACCCTTGAGAACGTCTGGATCCGGGCTCTCGGAGGTTGCCAGGAAGGCTCGAACGGGTCGTCCCCACGCTTTCAGGGTGCGGAGAGCAACCAGGGCATCGGCGCCGTTATGTCCGCTTCCGACTGCGGCCGTGACCGGTCCATCGGGCCAGTGCGCCCTCACCCGGTGGGCCAGCTCCCGACCCGCACATTCGATCAGAGCCCGTTCCACCGTCACCCCACTCTCGACCGTGCGCCGATCGAACGCCGCCATCTCGGCTGCCGTGGGAACCCAAACCCGTCGAGCGCCGGCCCGCCAGGCCCCCGGTCGGAGAATCACGGGCAGACCTGCACCGGGCAAAGAGATCGCCCCGGTGGACGGCAGGTAGACACGGTTACTTGAAGGACTGGGCGATGCCCTTGCCGAAGCTGATCTCGCCGTTGTCGATCCGAATGTTGAAGCCGCACTCCGGATTGGAGCAAACCCACGCCTTGAAGCGGATCGGCGCGCCGTCCCGGCCATAATCTGACAGGGGCAGCAGGACACCGGCATCGCACTTCAGGCACCTGGTGAACTGTATTTCGCTCTCCACGCTCTCACCACCTCCCAGCGGGGTACGGGTCGCTCGTGCGACCCGCGATCAGGTAGGACAATTCGGAACGCCGGGATCCCGACGACGCTCCGCAGATCACCGAGTGGGTCAGACGCCCCACGGGTACTCAGCCTCGAATACCTGCTCGAAGGAAAAGAGTCCTTCGAAGTCCTCTCTACGATCCGTCTCCTGCTTCGTCAGCACGCCATGGTCAACCAGCAGGAACACGATCTCGCCGATGTCGGCAGTCGAGTGAATGCCCCAGTGCTCGAGAACCGTTCGGGCGAGCAGGCCGAACTGGTCCATCGCGAGCCGGCGTGCCGACTCCGCCAGCTCCTCCCCCGTCACGTGCCTGGGCGACTCCAGGATGTGCAGCCGCCTGTGCAACGCATCGAGCACGAAGTAGTGCGCCTTCGGGGCGTACCTCGGGTTCCGCCTGCAGATCTGTCCCACGATTTCCTGAACCGGAGGGCCTATCACGACTCGCTCCCCTACCCCGACAATGTTTCTGCAGGCTCCCCGGATCGGTGAATTCCGGGAGTCCGCCGCGCACATGCTTACACCCCGAATGTAGAAATCGGCTGAAAACCGCGTCAAGCCTCGATCGAAACCCACACCTGCCCTTCACGGACCGAGGATGCCACACGCCCGCCCGTGGCCTCGCGCAACGCTGCCAGCAGCGCCCCCGCTTCCACCTCGGGAATCGCGACGTCAAGCTCCGCGCCTTCTTCGTGTCGCACCGCGATCCTCCGAGCGCCGAACGCGTCCAGTGTCTTCGCGACGGCGCCCGTATCCGGCCAGTGATAGCGGATTCGTACGACGCGCCCCGGGCGGACGGTATTCAGCTCCAGTGCCTCGATCGCAGCGGCTGCCGCCCCACCATAGGCTCGTGCCAGCCCCCCGGTCCCCAGCTTCGTTCCGCCGAACCAGCGAGTTACCACGACGGCGACGTCTGACACCTCACCCGAGTCGATCGCCGCGAGGATCGGCCGGCCTCCGGTTCCCGCCGGCTCACCGTCGTCGTCCCACCGCTCCTCGCCGGTCGAACAGCGGAACGCCCACACGTGGTGCGTCGCGTCGTGGAACCTGGTTCGCTCACCGTCCCTCAGAGCGCGGGCGTCCGTGTCGGATTCCGCCGGCGCGGCCAGGGCGAAGAAGCGTGATCCGCGCTCACGAAGTTCAGCGCTCGCCGGCCCAGCCGGAATCCGGATCGCGTCGGGTGGTCGCGACGAGGGGGAGCCCACGCTCACGGCAGGCCCCCCTGGTCAATCTTCGGAATGAGTGTACCAGGCCGCATGACCCGTCAGGCATCCGCCTCAACGTCAACCAGCCTCTGCGGGTCGGCAACGAGCGGAAACGTCGAAGTCAGCTCCCGTACTTCTGCAAACACTTCGTCGAGCACGGCCTCGTCTCCCGCCGAGCCAAGCACGCGGTGCATCCGACTCGCGATCCAACGCATCTCGTCCGGACCCATACCGCGAGTCGTGAGGGCCGGAGTACCGATCCGCACCCCAGAAGTCACGAATGGGGATCGGGTCTCGAACGGGACCGTGTTCTTGTTGACCGTAATTCCCGCCCGACTCAGGAGGCCGGACGCGTCCTTGCCCGACAGCTCCGTGTTTCGGAGATCGACGAGCATGAGGTGAGTATCCGTGCCTCCGGCCACGATGCGGTATCCGTGTTCCTCCAGCGCCTCGGCCAGCACCCGCGCATTCTCCACGATCCGGCGCGCGTAGAGCCGGAACGACGGCGCTGATGCTTCGTGAAGAGCCACGGCCTTGGCTGCGATCACGTGCATCAGCGGCCCGCCCTGCATCCCCGGGAACACGGCCTTGTCGATCGCCTTCGCATGCTCCTCGCTGCACAGGATGAGCCCGCCTCGCGGTCCGCGCAGAGTCTTGTGCGTGGTCGAGGTGATGACGTCCGCCCACGGGACTGGCGATGGATGCTCCTTCGCCGCGACGAGACCCGCGATGTGCGCCATGTCAACGAGAAGTCGGGCCCCGACTTCGCGCGCGATCTCGGCGAAACGTTCGAACGGCAGCGTCCGCGGATAGGCACTGGCCCCGGCCACGATCAACGCCGGGCGCTCACGACGCGCCAGCTCGGCCAGCGCGTCGAAGTCCACACGTTCATCCTCCTCGCGCACTCCGTACGGCAGGAACCGATACAACTGACCGCTGAAGTTCACGGGAGAGCCGTGGGTCAGGTGCCCCCCGTGGCTCAGGTCCATCCCCAATACGGTGTCACCGGGCTCGATCAGCGCGAAGTAGGCGGCCATGTTCGCCTGCGCCCCACTGTGGGGCTGCACGTTGGCATGATCCGCTCCGAACAGCGCGGTCGCCCTGGACCGCGCCAGGTCCTCCGCCTGGTCCACGAATTCGCACCCCCCGTAATACCGCTTGCCGGGGTATCCTTCGGCGTACTTGTTGGTGAGTATCGAGCCCATCGCTTCGAGGACCGCGCCGGAAACGAAGTTCTCGCTCGCGATCAACTCCAGGCCTTCCCTCTGGCGTCCGGTCTCCCGGCGGAGGATCTCGTGGATCTCGGGATCAGCGCAGGCGAGGTGTTCACAGGAGGGCGACACGTCCGAGCCGCCCCCCGCACCGTCGATCCTGTCGTCGATCATCTCAGCGCTCATACGTAGGTCCGGTGCAGCTTCGCCACCTGGCCGACGCGCCGAATCGCGACTTCGTCCGCCGCTTCCGCATTCGTCAGTCCTGCGTCCTCCGCGATTTCGAAGATGTGCAGCAGGGTTCGATAGATCTCGCCGGCCTTCCTCTTCGAGCGCTCGAGCGACCAGCCCGCCAGCTCGGAGTAGACGTTGATCAGCCCACCCGCGTTGATCACGTAATCCGGAGCATACAGGATCTCGCGGTCCTGAAGCATCTTGGCGTGGTGCTGCCGCTTGAGCTGGTTGTTCGCGGCGCCCGCGACGATTTCGACGTTGAGCCGGGGGATCGTTTCATCGTTGAGGACTGCGCCGAGCGCGCAGGGCGCGAAGACATCGGCATTCACATCGTATACTTCGTCGGCCCCGACAGCTTCGCAATCAAGTTCATCGACGCACCGCTGGACCCTGGAATCGTCAATGTCCGCGACGAACACTTTCGCTCCCTCTTCCCTGAGATCCTGGGCCAGGAAGTAGCCCACGTGCCCCGCTCCCTGGATCACGACCGAGCGACCCTCCAGCGAGTCCGTACCGTACAGCTTCAGGGCACACGCCTTGATTCCGCGATACGTGCCGTAGGCGGTCACGGGCGATGGATCTCCTGACTTGCCGGCCATTCCCACCACGTGGCCCGTCTCCATGTGGATATAATCCATGTCTTCGACCGAGGTCCCGACGTCTTCCGCCGTGATGTACCGTCCGCCGAGTGATTCCACTGCGCGGCCGTGCGCGCGCATGATCATCTCCCGATAAGTAGTCTTGTTGTCGCCGATGATCACCGACTTTCCACCACCGAGATTCAACCCGGCCACGGCCGCCTTGTAGGTCATCCCGCGCGCAAGTCGCAGGACGTCGACTACGGCATCCGAATCGGACGCGTAGTTCCAGAACCGTGTGCCGCCCAGCGCCGGGCCGAGCGATGTATCGTGGATCGCGATGATCCCACGGTATCCACAGGACGGCTCGTAGAAGAACACGATCTGCTCGTGGTCGTGCTCTCCCATCAGGTCGAAGATCTCGGGCATCACATCCCGGGCTTTCTCCACTTGTGCGGCACTTCCGTTGTCGCTCACTCTTCGGCCCCTCGCTCCATGTACAGTTCTCTAGAAATGATCAACCTGTGAATTTCGCTCGTCCCTTCGTAGATCTCCGTCACTTTCGCATCGCGGAACAGCCGCTCCACCGGGTACTCCCGGCTGTATCCGTATCCGCCGTACACCTGTACGGCCTCTCTGGTCACCCACATCGCCGTCTCGCTGGCGAACAGCTTCGCCATGCTCGACAGTTTCCGCTTCCGCTGCTCGTCCGCCCCGTACGCCTGGGCGGCGCGATACAGCAACCCACGCGCGGCTTCGAGCCGCGTCGCCATGTCTGCAAGCTTGAATTGCATGCCCTGGAAGTCCTTGATCGGACGTCCGAACTGCTCTCGCTCGGCGGCGTAGTCGCGGGCAAAGTCGAGCGCTGCCTCCGCGATTCCAATAGCCTGGGCCGCGATGCCCAGCCGACCACCCTCCAGTGCTTCCAGCGCGTAGTGGAATCCCAGACCCGGCTCTCCGATCAGGTGCTCCGGGCCGAGTCGAAGATCTTCCAGCGACACCCCCACGGTCTCGGAACCGCGCAGGCCCAGCTTCCGTTCCTTCTTCCCGGGCACCCAACCTTCGAGCTCGGTCGGCACGAGGAATGCGCCGATGCCTCGTGTTCCCTTCCTGTCCGCGGGGTCGTCCGTCCGCGCCATCAGGAGCACCACGTCGGCCGAAGCCCCGTTCGTCACCCACAGCTTGGATCCGTTTACCCGCCACCCCTCTCCATCCCGCACGGCCTGAGCCTGCAGGGCTGCCGCATCGCTACCGGAGCCGGCCTCGGACAGTGAGAACGCCCCTAGTATCTCGCCTCTGGCCATCGGCCTCAGCCAGCGCTCCTTCTGCTCCGCTGTACCGTGCCGTAACAGCGTCTGCGTCGGAAGCGAGTTGTGCACGCTCATCGACACCGCCACAGAAGGATCGCCCCAGGCGATTTCCTCCAGTGCGAACAGGTACGTCAGCATATCCAGCCCGAGGCCGTCGTACTCTTCCGGGATCAGCATTCCCAGGAACCCGAGCTCGCCGAGGCTGTCTACCGGTGTCCGGTCGAAGCTCTCTTCCTGCTCGTCACGCCGTGCTGCACCCGGGCGAAGCACATCCCGCGCAAACTCCCGGGCGAGACTGCAGATCAGTTTCTGCTCCTCGCTGAGTCCGGTCCCGCCGAAGGCTCTACGCATCGCGATAGTCGTAAAAGCCACGCCCGCTCTTCCGGCCGAGTCGTCCGGCGGCGACATACTTCGCCAGCAGCGGACAGGGCCGGTACTTGTCATCGCCGAGATCCCGGTGC
>JBDGUZ010000093.1:0-16427 GCA_039585915.1 Gemmatimonadota bacterium | reverse complement strand
CCTGTGCATCTCGAACTCCGGCGCACAGGGCGGCTGCCTTGCCTCCGTGTCGCAACTCGAGTACACGGTCGGCAGTGTGGAGAGCAAGCGGTATCGTATCGTCGGTACTTCCATCGTCAGCGACGATCAACTCGGTGGGGAAGGGACGTGCTTCCAGCCAGGCACGCACCACCTCGAGCACTCCGGCCTCGATCGCCGAGCCCTCGTTGTAGGCTGGAATGACTACCGACAGCGCAATCAAGATTCCCTCTCTCCGAACGGTACCACCTGGTCGGACCGGCCCGGTGACACGCACCCCGACTGACCGCTCCTCGGTTCCGCAGGATACAGAAGCAAGCGGAGTGCCAGAGCGCCCGGCACGAATTCACCGCACGCTCCTGCGATTCGAGCCCCCTGACAGCCGCGTTTCGCCTGTTCGCCGGGCGCCTCGCACCTCGACGCGACGGCGGGCCCGCCGTCCACTGGATGGCAGGGCCCGCCGGAAGAAATGCCGTCTGTCGAGTGAACGCGTATGCGTCCACCCGGGCACTGCTCAGAGTTGCTTGAGCTCCTCCAGGATCCGTCCGATGGAGTCGGCGGCGTCGCCGAACAACATCATCGTGTTCCGCCCGTAGAACAGCTCGTTGTCGACGCCGGCGAAGCCCGGGTTCAGGCTCCTCTTCATCACCACGCAGTGCTTCGCGCGGTCTACCTCGATGATCGGCATGCCGTACAGGTCGCTGGCCGGATCGTCTCGCGCGGCGGGATTCACCACGTCGTTGGCACCCACGACGAGGCACGCGTCGACGTTGGTGATGTCCGGGTTCACGTCCTCAGGCTCGTACAACTGGTTGTACGGAACGTTGGCCTCCGCCAGGAGCACGTTCATGTGTCCGGGCATCCGGCCGGCCACCGGGTGGACCACGTACTTCACGCTCACCCCACGGGTCTCGAGATTGTCGCACAGTTCGCGCAGCTTGTGCTGCGCCTGAGCGACCGCGAGGCCATAACCCGGTACGATCACCACCTGTTTCGCATACGCGAGGAGCATGGCAACGTCGTCCGCCTGGACGTCGTTTACATCTGCCATCGTGCGCTTCTCGCCCCTCGCTACAGGGCCGCCACCGGTCGTTTCTCCGAACGAACCGAAGATGACGTTGGCCAGCGAGCGGTTCATCGCCTTGCACATGATCCGGGTCAGGATCAGTCCCGAGGCGCCGACAAGCGCACCGGAGATGATCAGGACGTTGTTGTTGAGAACGAAACCGGCAGCCGACGCCGCGAGGCCCGAATACGAGTTCAGCAGCGACACCACGACGGGCATGTCGGCTCCACCGATCGGGATCACGAGCAGCACCCCGAGCAGTATCGCAGCGCCCCACAGCGAATAGTAGATAATGTTGACGGTGCCTGCGTTCGAGGCCGCGATAGCCTCCGGCGTCATCAGGGTCAGATAGGCCATCACCGCGAGAATGCCGAGGAACAGAATGGCATTCAGGAACTGCTGCCCCGGGTATTTCACGGCCTTTTCGGTCACGATGCCTTGCAGCTTCCCGAACGCAATCAGGCTGCCCGACAGGGTTACGGCGCCGATCAGGGTCCCAAGCATGATCGAGATCGACCCGTCCAGCGGGACGTCCGATACCGCTACTCCACCCTCGATGACCTTGCCGTGGGTGTAGCGCAGGTACTCTGCGGCGGCTACGAGACCGGAAGCCAGGCCGCCCAGTCCGTTGAACAGACCCACCATCTGCGGCATGGCCGTCATCTTGACGAACCGGGCCATGAACCCGCCGATGACCGTGCCGACCAGCAGGCCGCCCACGATCCACTGCCAGGTCATGATCTGCTCGCCGACGAGCGTAGCGACGACCGCGATCAGCATGCCGATCGCCGCCAGCCTGTTTCCGCCACGCGCGGTATCCGGATGGCTGAGGCGTTTCAGCCCGAGTATGAACAGCACCGCCGAGAGCAGGTAGGCGAGCTGCATAGTGAGAACTCTGGTTTCCATCTATCTGCCTCGGTGTTCGCTAGTTCGTGTCGGTGTCCCGCCGGAACATCTGCAACATCCGGTCGGTGACCATGAATCCGCCAACCACGTTGATCGTCGCCGCGATCACGGCGACCAGTCCGATGATGTCGAACATCGTGCCCTCTCCCATGCCGGCGATGACCAGCGCGCCGACGATGGAGATTCCGGAGATGGCGTTCGAGCCCGACATCAGGGGGGTGTGCAACGTAGGCGGAACCTTAGTGATGACTTCGAATCCGACGAACATCGCCAGCACGAAGACGTACACGCTGATGAGAATCGTACCGCTCATGATTCGTACCTCACCGTTCCGTCGTGCGTGACGACGCACGCACCAGTAATGCTCTCCTCGAGGTCCACAACGAGCTCGCCGTCATCGTTCACGAGGTGGCCGAGCAGATTCGACAGGATCTTCCCGTACATCTGGCTGCCGTGGACGGGAAGTGAGCTCGCCAGGTCCGTCGGACCCATGATGATCACACCATGCCTCTCGACAGTCTTTCCGGGTTCCGTGATTTCGCAGTTTCCGCCAGCTTCGGCAGCCATGTCGAGAATCACCGATCCGGGCCGCATGCCCTGGACCATTTCCTCCGTGATCAGCACCGGTGCCTTGCGGCCCGGAACCAGTGCGGTGGTGATCACCAGATCCGACTTGGCGACGTGCTCCGCGAGAAGCTGGCGCTCGTGCTCCTGCTCCTCCTCCGAGACTTCCTTCGCGTAGCCGCCCTCGGTCTCGGTGTCGTGGCCGCCTTCCCACTCGACGAACTTCGCACCAAGGCTCTGAACCTGCTCCTTGACCGCCGGTCTGATATCGAACGCCTCCACCACCGCACCGAGACGCCTCGCTGTAGCGATCGCCTGCAGACCCGCGACTCCGGCGCCGATGATGAACACGTTGGCCGGAGCGATCGTGCCGGCGGCCGTCGTGAGCATCGGGAAGAACTTGCTGCCGGCTTCGGCGCCCCGGATCACAGCCATGTAGCCAGCCACCGTGCTGAACGCCGACAGCGAGTCCATTCGCTGTGCGAGCGTCGTGCGGGGCATGAGCTCCATGGAGAATGATGTCACGCCGCGCTCGGCGAGGCGTTGCAGGATGTCTGCATTCGCGTGAGGCTTGAGCTGCCCGATCAACAGTGCTCCGGCAGGTATGAGTTCCGCCTCGTCGAGGCCATCCTCGCGTTTGTCCGGGCCGTTGATCTTCAGGACGACGTCGGCCCCTTCGAACAGGGCCTTCGGGTCAGAAATGATCTCGGCCCCCGCGGCGCGATACTCCTCGTCGGAGTGCGACGCAGCCAGGCCGGCGCCACTCTCTACGACGAACTGCATGTTGTCGGAGGCGAGGCGCTTGATCGCCGACGGTGACATGGCGACACGCCGTTCGCCGGGCGCGCGCTCCTTTGGAACCACGATTCGCATGGTGATCCGCTCAATGATTAGGGTTCGTTTGTTTCGGGCGACCGGCCTTCGGCAGCAGCGCCGAACACGTGCGGAGCCCCTGAAGCAGCCAGTTCGCTTGACAGTACTCCAGTCCCCAATAGCTTGATCCGGGTCGATTATGGACGCCCGACGCTTCCCCGACCGGGAGGCGTATTCCCTATCCGCGTTCCGTCTCGCCCGCGAAGAAGGTGCTCCGAACGGTCGGCATGCGTCAGCGAGAACCGTGCCGCCGTCCGTCGTTCAGATCGGAGACGCTGTCGCATTCCGGCCCGGCCTCGTACACCCCCGGAAGTTGCGGCAATCAAGGGTCGCAATAGCGTCTGCACCCGGCACGAGTTCGCCGCCGGTCGAGCCGGGGTTGAGAAACGCGGTCCCATCTTCGAAGCTGACGGGACAGGATAACCCTCGGCGGGACGACTTGACCATAGGGGTACAGGAAGCCCCGGAAATCGCGGGTCCGACGACGTACGTGCAGACATGCAGTGGGAGAAGACTTATGCGGAGAGCAATTTGGATCCTGGGCCTGGCGCTCCTGTCCGGAAGCCTGCCAGCCACGGCGCAACAGATCGACACCACCGATCAGATCGAAGGTGCTCTGCTCGCGGCACCAGAGTCCCTTCGGGACGGGGCCGCGGTCCTCGGATCAGGTGGAGCTCCCCGATCGGGAGACGTGTTGACCGTCCTCCGGGAGGGCACGAACGAACTCGTATGCCTGGCCGACGATCCCGAACGCGAAGACTTCCACGTGGCCTGTTACCATGTGTCGCTCGATCCGTTCATGCGTCTCGGCCGGTTGCTGCGCGCGGACGGGCTCGAGCGGGCGGAAGTGATGGAGGCCCGGTACGCTGCGCTCGAGGCGGGGGAGTTTTCGATGCCTGAAGCGGCGACCCTCTACTCGCTGACGGCCGACTCGCGCCCGGGGCCGGGAGACGGGCCAGGAGTCGAAGGGCTCCGACGGCTCACTGCCGTGTATCTTCCGAACGCGACGCTGGAGGGAACCGGATTCCCCGGCAGGCCCGCCGGAGGACTTCCCTGGCTGATGCTGCCAGGAACACCCTGGGCCCACATCATGATCTCGCACTGAGGACGATCGTGCCACAGCTCACACGCCAGCAGATCGGGGGAACGCTCCTGACGGCCCTGAGAGGCGCCGGTCTGGGGGTACGAGACCTGTTCGAAGGCAGGCAGGAACCCGTCACCTGGTTCTTCCGCTGCCTGGCCTACGATCAGTCGGAATTGGACATTCTGGAATCCGGCGCGCTCGATATCCTCCACGCTCCTTCAGCGCTGGTCGAACTCGCCCTGGATGAAGTCGCTCTCGCGGGGGCCGTGATCGGCCCGGAGGGACTCGCCGCATACCTTGCCACGGAGATCCCCAATGACTCGGTCGAGTCGTTCACCGCCGAGGCGGAGGACGCGGTTCCCGATCTCGGCTCGGACTCTCGCGACTCCCTGTTCGCGTTTCACCAGGACGTGATGCTCGGGAGCCTGGTGATTGACGTGGCTCCGCCGGCGCTGTGGCTCGACGAGCGTCCTGCCGATCCGGAAGGGAACGAGAGGCTGGCCCGGCGCCTGGGGATCCTGGCGCAGGAGGTCGGGCGGGATGCCGACGCGGTGGAGGTGCAGATCGAAGGGGCACTCGACGCGTCGGAAGAGGGGTGGGCCGATAGCGCGGCTCGGGTCCGGCCGGCCGGAGTTTCGGTTCACTTCGCGTTCGACATTCCGTTGTTGGGAGCGGATGAACGGGAGCTTGCCCGGGCGTTCGACTCCGGAGCCCGGGCGGCCGCTCTTGCCCTGGAGGCGATTCGGCGAGTGTTCGAGAGACTTGGCTAGGGCGCAGTTGCTGTTCGTGATCGTCTGGTATACTCGATGAACAAATATTGAGTCAGCGGAAACGCCAGGGCCGGCAAGCCCCACTGGTACATCCTGGAAAACCACTCACGGGACCAGAAGAGATCTCCAGTTCCGTTCAGCAGAAGCCAGATCACGGCCAACAGATACCAGTTCGGTTTCTTCAAGCAGACGGCAATCACTGGCCACAGCCATATCTGGTGATGGATCCAGCTCAAAGGGGCGGCCCACAGGATGAATGGCACCATCGCCAGCAGCCCGAGTTCAAAGCGATCGTCTTTGATCGATAGTACGGTGAACACCCAGACGATCCCGGAAAGACACGAACCGACCAACCACACCCACCCGGTCAGGCTCCCCAGGACGGCCCGGTTGCGGTACGCGATCGCGAACAGGCCCTGGTTGTCGTTCTTCGGGTAGTTGTGCGCATGGGTGGGATCGGCCAGGGTGTTGAACCACTCGGAGTACACCGAAACCCCTCCTGCCAGGAGAGGCACAAGGCTGAGACCGACGATCAGACCCAGCATCACGGCGGTGATCCCCTGTTTCCTGGAGACCGCCAGGGCCATCAGCCACAGAATGAAGAACGTGACATTGGCAAACTTGAACTGCCAGGAAAGCGCGTGGACTATGAATACAAACGCGATCAACAGCTGATTCCGGGTTACGCCGAAGGCGCTCCGAAACCGCCGGGCACTGTCCCAAATCCAGAAACCGTTCAGTCCGGCCCAGACAAGCCTGGCCGCTACCCACGGCAGGAAAGAAAAGGGCAGGGACAGCAGAAGAAAGACAGGGTGATACTTGAAGGGGGTCAGTGCCTCGCCTTCATACACGCTGGCCCACCCACCGGACAGCCAGCGGGTCCCTGCATCGTAGTAAACCAGGAAGTCCTCGGCGTCGCCCGCCGCCAGAGCGATGGCACAGACCAGTGCCAGGACCAGGATCCAGTCGATCTTCCGGATCGGACCGGTCAAGGCGTCTCCAGACCCCGGGCAGTGAGCACGCTGTCTACGGCCGATCGGAAACGCTCCAGCGAGACTGCGCCGCGAATCGCGACGCTGTCACCCACCACGAAGAACGGCGTGCTCGTGATCCCCGATCGCAGCGCGGAGTCGTAGTCAGCAACCTGCAGTGGCGCTGTGACATCGTTGCGCAGGCAGTGGCCGTAGCTTTCCATGTCTATGCCGATCTCCGCTGCCCATAGCTCAAACAGGCCGACGGGATCCACGGCCGTCTTCCACTGGTCAACACGCTCGAACAGGATGTCGTGCATCGCCCAGAAACGTCCGGCTGCGCCGGCGCAGAACGCTGCCTCCACGGCCGGCCAGGCCCTCGGGTGAGTTGAGTTGGGGAACGAGATCCGGATCGGTGCCGCCGAGTCTCCCTTCACCCGCGCCCGATCCGCTCGCAGTAGAACCACTTCCTGGTCTGACGGAACCACGTACGGTTGCTGGGCCCGGACGCCGGTAGGCCAGGTGAGTCCGCAGCCGAGGCCGAGGAGTGAGACCGACAGGATGAGGATCCTCTTGCCGAGCGCGATCCTCACGGTGAGAGGTCCTCAAGGACCTGCCGCGCGTTCTCGGCGGCCTTTACCTTCGCGTAGATCTTTTCGATCCGTCCTTCGGCGTCGATTACGAACGTGGATCGCAGCACTCCGTCGTATTCGCGGCCGTACATTTTCTTCTTTCCCCAGGCGCCGTACGCTTCGGCCACTGAGTGATCCGGGTCGGACAGGAGGGGGAAGTTCAACTCGTATTTGTCTCGGAACCGGTCATGCGAGGCCACTCCATCAGGGCTGACGCCGATTACGATCGCGTTCTTCCCGGTAAGAGCGGCCCTATTGTCCCGGAAGCCGCAGGCCTGCCTGGTGCACCCGGACGTGTCGTCCTTCGGATAGAAGTACAGTATGACCCGCTTGCCGAGCAGATCGGACAGCTTCAATGATCCTCCACCATCCGTCGCCAGCTCGAAGTCCGGCGCCAGGTCACCCTCGTTGAGCATCCATTCCCTCCGCAGTTCAATCAGTCGGTCTGCAGTTCCGCGTACGCTCCCGTCAGTTCGGTCCAGGCCGCCTCCAGGTCCACATCCCTGACATGGGCGCTCCCCACGGCAAGCCGAAGAACGAACTGCCCGGACAACTCGGTATGCGACAGGAAAACCCGTCCCCGGCGGTTTACCGCGTCCAGCAGCCGCCGGTTCCAATCGTTGGCCCGGAGAACTCCGGAATCGATGTCCGCCTGCCCATCGGGCCGGTCTTCACCAGGCGGTATCGCCCGGAAGCACACGGTGCTGAACTGAGCAGGCGCAGCCAATTCGAACCTGTTGTCGTTTCGAATCCTGTCCGCAAAACCCCTCGCCAGTTCAATATGGCGCCGGAGCATGTTCCGAAGGGCCTCGGCTCCCTGTCTGCGAAACAGGAACCAGAGCTTCAGGGCTCGGAATCTCCGTCCGAGCGGGAGACCGTAGTCCATCAGGTTCCTGGCTTCGACTCCGGTTTCGAGATAGACGGGCGTCGCCGCCAGCGAACGCCGGACGGCCTCCGGATCACGATACAGGAGTACGCTGCAGTCGATCGGGGTCGTGAGCCACTTGTGCGGATTCAGCACGATACTGTTCGCGCGTTCCCACCCTTCGAACAGCGGTCGCAGTTCGATGAGAGCCGCCGCGGGGCCCGCGTAGGCGGCGTCGACGTGCAGCCAGACGTCGCGCCTGGCGCAGATGTCGGCGATCTCCCGCACCGGATCGACACTCGTGGTCGAGGTCGTACCGATCGTGGCGCAGACCATGACGGGGACATGTCCGGCCTCCCGATCCGAAATGATGGCCCGGTCGAGTATGTCGGGCCGCATCCGGAATTCCTCGTCGCTCTTGACGCGGCGGATATTGTCGATCCCGATTCCGGCCGCTATGACCGCCTTGTCGATCGACGAATGTGCCTGGTCCGACTGGTACACTACAGGTCGAACACCAGGCTGTCCGGCCGCTAGACCTGCGTTTCGGCTTCCCGGCAGCGCCTGTTCCCGTGCGGCAAGGAGCGCGGTGAAACTCGAGCTCGATGCCGTGTCCTGGATCACACCCTCGAATTCATCGGGCAATCCCACGAATCGGCGCATCCAGTCGATCATCCGGGATTCGAGTTCCGACGCAGAAGGCGCCGTCTTCCACAGCATCGCATTCACGTTCAAGGCTGCGGCGATGAACTCGGCCAGGACGCCCGGATCCGACGAACTGCTGGAGAAATAGGCCAGGAACCCGGGATGATTCCAATGGGTGAGGCCGGGAACGATGATCCGGTCCAGATCGGACAGGACTTCTTCGAGGGATTCAGGCGCTTCGGGCGGTGCGGCCGGCAGCAATTCCAGGGTGTCGCCTGGGCTGATGTCCGGTAGGACAGGAAGGTCCGGCAGTCGGCTCCGGTAGTCCGAGATCCACTTCGCGACCCGTGCGGCCGAGTCCAGGAACGGGTCTTCGCTCATGCTGGCGCTCTACCTTCCGACGGATTCACCGCCGTTATCATCTGAAGATCGGGCCCGATTGACGCACAGCGGACTCGCTCCAGCCCGCTTCCGTGCAACCAGTCGGTGTACTCGGACAGGGACCACGTGCCCCCGTCGTCGGTGCTCAGCAGCATCGTGAGCGCGAACAGCGGGGCGAATTCCGATTCGCCCCGCACGAAGTCGATGATCGCCACGCAACCGCCGGGATTCAGTCTCCCCGCGACTCGGCGCAGCAGGTCACGGTTCGTCGTCGGACCGTAGATGTGAGTCACATTGGCGAGCAGTACGACATCGTACTGTAGCTCGGGCAGGGCACGCAGGAAGTCAGCTGGCTCGAGATGGATATTCTCGGCAGAGATGAGTCCGTAGGCCTCGGAGACGAATTCGATCACCTCCGGCCTGTCCAGTAGAGTCACCTCGAATCCGCGGTGGGCCAACGCTCGGGCGTATACACCGGGTCCGCCCCCGACATCGAGCAGGGTCCTGGCCCCGGGAGCCGCACCTCGGACCGCGTCGGCGACGACTGAGACGTTGTCCGGCGAACGGTTGGCCATGGCGGCCATGAACGCCTCGAGGCCCTTACCATTCTTCGCTCCGCGAGCCGGCGTGTCCGTCGTTCCCGGAACGCCTGTTCGCACGGTCTCCGGCAATTCTTCCGACCAGCGGCGAATGGTGCGCATCCAGTGCAGCAGGCTGTCGGCGTCGTAGTCGGGGGTTCCCCGGTCGAGAAAACGGGCCCGGGCGGCACCGGTCAGCCGCCAGCCAGGATTTTCACGTGTGACCGCGCCGAGTTCCTCGAGGGTACCCAGCAATGTCTCCACGCCACGTGGGCTCAGGTTCAGCCGACGCGCGATCTCCGACGAAACGACCGGGCCATCCCCGAGGGCAGCGATGATCCCCAGCTCGACGGCCACCCCTGCCGCAAGGGCCCACTCCGCCCCTCGGCGGAAAGCGTGAATGTCATTCAGATCGGGCATGCGAGCAGGCTATCTCCCCGGGTCGTCACTCTCAAGGTCCACGGGCCGTGCCCGGCCGGTCCCGGTAAGCGTACCTTGGCGGCCATGGCTGAGACCACGAGTCCCCTGGACGAACTGTTGGACGGCAGTCTCCTCGCCCTCGAGGAGGAGATCGATGCGGTGCGTAACGATCTGCGCTCCCGCGGACTCGAGTCTCCGCTCGTGGCGTCCGATGGAATCCGGATCGGCCGACCCGGGCTCGGAACGCAGTACGAGTGGACTTTGCCGCCCGGGCGGTACGGGATCCGGGCGGACGACGCCGTGCGCATAGAATGTGAGCGTGGAACTGGCCTGGGTTTCGTTACGAAATTCGACGGATCGAGACCGGCAGTACGCGTGAGACTCGGAGAATGGCTGGGTCCTCACCCGGGACCCGCCACGCTCACCTTCGACCCTACCTGGCTGCTCGAAGCTCTGTCGTCCCGGCTGCGCGAGATCGGGGACGATCCCCAGCGGTTCCACCCGTCCACGGCGCTTCGCCTGTTCGGCCGGGAGTTTCCGCAAACGGGACGGGCAGAGCTTCCCTCAGATGTCGACGACGGACTGAACGACTCTCAGCGGGAGGCCCTGGCTCGAGTTCTTGGCAGTCGCGCTCAACTGGTCTGGGGGCCACCCGGGACGGGCAAGACCCGTCTGCTCGGAAGCGCCGTCGCGAGCCTGGCGGAATCGGGCCGAGTTCTGGTCGTCGCGACGACGAACGTAGCGGTGGACGAGGCCGCGTCGCGTGTCGCGGAACGGCTCGGCAGCCTGGCCGTGGAGCAGAATCGGTTGATTCGTGTGGGGGCGGAGTTCAGTCCGACCGGAGATCAGGCCCTGGCGCTCGAAGCCGCCGTGGAACGCGCCGAGCGTCGCGAGCCGACCCGTGTGTCCCGCGTATTGCTGGAGCTTGAGGGCACGCTGTTGGATGGCCGGGCGCGATTTGAGACACGAGATCTGATGCTGGCCGAGCGTCAGGCGCGAATCCTTGCCCGGGCGCGCGGTGAGGGAGACGATGCGTTACTGCAGCGTGCCGGACGCCTCACGGGCGACCTGGTGCGGGCGACACGCCACGTACTGGACGAAGCTGACATCGTGCTCACCACATTCGCTCGGCTGGCAGCGCGTGATGAATTGGCCGCACAGCGCTTTTCGTTCGTCGTAATCGACGAAGCCAGCACGGCTCCACTGCCGTATGTGTTCCACGCCGCCTGCCTGGCCTCCGAGCGGGCCGCGGCATTCGGGGACTTCCAGCAGCTGCCTCCCGTGGTGATCAGTAACGGCGGCTACGCCCGTCGCTGGTTGAGTCGTGACCTGTTTCGGGAAACCGGCGTCGTCACCGGGCCGGAGATGGAGCAACTCCCCTCGCGCGACGATCGCCTGTGCTCGATGCTTGAGGAGCAGTACCGGATGCGTCCAGCAATCCGGGCCCTGGTCGGTGACCTGTTCTACGGTGGACGCCTGCGTGACGCAGCGCACCTAGGCCCGGAGGATCCAGGCACACCCGCGCTCGTATTGCTCGAGACCGGCCCCCTCGATCCCGCTGTGTCCCGGGTCGATGGCTCGCGCGAGAACTCGATTCACGTGGATGTCATCACGCAGCTGCTCGAAGTACTGGGACGGGAAGGAGTGACGGACGTCGGCGTCGTGACCCCGTACCGTGCGCAGACACGGTCCCTGTGGCGGGCCGTCCGTGCTAGGTTGGGCCGTACGGCGCCGCCGAATCTCGAGATCAGCACCATACACCGATTCCAGGGACGTGAGAAATCGGTGGTAATTTTGGATACGGTGGACGCTCCTCCAGGTCCGAGCTGGTTCTTGAATGAGCGTCGAAACCCGGACTTCCCCCGACTCCTCAACGTGGCTCTGTCGAGAAGTAAGGACCTGCTGATTCTGGTCGGCACGAGCGAGGGGCTGACCCGGACGCTGCCTTCGGATGCACTCTTGATTCGAGTGGTCGACCGGATCACCTCGGCCGGCGAGACGATCGATGCGCGTCGCCCGACGGACGCGGGATCCCTGGTGCGGGGGATGCTCGATCCGACGATCGGAAACGAATCGATCTCAGAAGGGCCTGTCATTCAATGACAATCCAATCCGATTTTTGGAAAAAGGCCGAAATGTGGTCAATCGTGGTTGACGGGCAAAACTTCTTTATTTAGATTGTCACCGTGCCTTGGAGGAGGCACCGGCGCTCATGAACGACGCCGTGCCGGAACAGCGACGGCAGGTCGCTCGACGTGGCAGGACGGATCTCTCGCGAGAACTGAAATGTCACACAGCTGATCGAGCGGAAGGGACCCAGATCTGTCGGATTCTGGAAGGAAAGCGCAACCGACCAGAAACAGCGCTACGACGCGGAAAAGATATCCTTCCTCAGCCCCTGACGCTCTTCGGAGTGATCGGGGGCTGAGTCATTTCAGCAGGTCCTGTCTCCTGGTTATCCCCTGAGCCGAGCGGCACTGGTCCGGAGCGGTTTCCGAACGCCGAGACCGAGCAGCCTGTCAGTGCGGGATCATGACACACGCCCCTCTCGGAGGATTCGCCACGAGAGTGAAAGTTTTGAAAACTGATTGTGGAGAACGTGTTGAAAAGAAGTGGATAAAATGTGTAAAACCTCTCTGCGCAGGCGGATGGCGCGGGTTGACGTTTATGCGTGAGTTCTGCACATGGTGTGGATCCCGGAAGGTGAGCGGTTAGCGGGGACGAACCAGCGGGGCCTGGTTGGCCGGATAGCGCGGGAGGTGACATGCGGGTTGTGATTCAGCGCGTGAGCAGGGCGTGTGTGCGAGTGGAAGGACTGATGGTGGGCGACATAGGGATCGGACTTCTCGTGCTGGCGGGTTTCGCGCCCGGAGATGGAGATGCGGAGCTGGAATGGATGGCCCGGAAAATCAGAGGATTGAGGCTGTTTCGGGATGCGGACGGACTGATGAACAGGGATGTCTCGGATGTTGGGGGCTCACTCCTCATCGTCTCCCAATTCACGTTGTACGGTGATGCTTCGAAGGGTCGGCGACCGAGTTTCGTTCATGCCGCTCCGCCGGAGCAAGCGGAACTGCTGTATCGCCAGTTCGTGGATGCCTGCCGACGCGGTACGGTGCCCGTCGCCGAAGGTCGGTTTGGAGCGATGATGGATGTCGAGCTGGTGAACGACGGACCTGTCACGCTCGTGATCGACAGATGAGGCCGAACTTAGTCCTGGCTTCAGCCTCACCCCGTCGAGCGCTGATCCTGGAGCTGCTGTCGATCCCATTCGATGTGCGTGTGCCGAGCAGCCCGGAGACCCTGCTACCCGGGGAATTGCCTGCCGCCGCTGCGCGCAGGCTCGCAATTGAAAAGGTCGGCTCGATTTCCCTCGAGCCCGGCGAGATAGCGGTGGCTGCGGACACGATCGTCGCGCTCGGGACCGAACCCCTCGGCAAGCCCGCCGATGGGGCCGACGCGTTGAGCATGCTGCTTCGGTTGTCGGGTCGGGATCACTTCGTGTACACCGGACTCGCGGTGCGATCAGAAGAGCGCGTAGAGTCGGGAGTGGAGCGGACGAGAGTGCGTTTTCGACAGCTTGCTCGCCCCGAATGCGAGGAATACGTTGCCACCGGCGAGCCACTGGACAAGGCGGGAGCCTACGGAATCCAGGGACGCGGAGCCGCGCTCGTCGAACGGATCGATGGAGATTTCTACAACGTGGTAGGACTTCCCGTGCAACTCTTGTTCTCCCTTCTCGACCGGCACGGGATCCGCTACGACTTCGCGGGGCTCGAGATTGCCCGATCGGGTGACCCGTGGCCGGATTGAGCGCGTACAGATGAGTCGAGCGACGGCTGTTCTGGCGATCGACCAGGGAACGACTGGCTCTCGAGCCCTGACGATTGGACGGGACGGCTCGATCCTCGGATCTGCATACGAAGAATTTCCCCAGTACTTCCCGGCGCCGGGCCAGGTCGAACACGATGCGGACGAGATCTGGTCGTCGGTCCGATCCGTGATCGATCGGGCACTGGTGCAGTCCGATCTGGACCTGTCCCGGATAGCGGCGATCGGCATTACGAATCAGCGCGAGACGACAGTCGTGTGGGACCGGGCTACGAGCCGGCCGCTCGCGCGAGCGGTCGTGTGGCAGGACCGGCGCACAGCCAGACGATGCGAGCAGCTTCGGGCGGACGGGCTGGCCGAAATGATCCGTGCCCGTACGGGTCTGGTAGCCGATCCATATTTTTCGGCGACGAAGCTCGAATGGCTGCTCGAGAGGAACCCGGACTGGCGCGCCCGGGCGGCTGCGGGTGAGATCTGTTTTGGCACGATTGACTCGTGGCTCATTTTCCGTCTGACCGGCGGCCGCCTCCATGCCACCGATCATACGAACGCTTCACGCACACTCCTCTACTCCCTGGATGACCAGAGCTGGGATCCCGAGCTGTGCTCGCTGTTCGGGGTGCCGGAGCCGATGTTGCCCGAGGTCCGTCCGTCCGCCGGCGACTTCGGGTACACCGACGCGGATGTTATCGGGGAGGAGATCCCGATCGCGGGGGTAGCCGGCGACCAGCAGGCGGCCCTGTACGGGCATGGGGGATGGAACCGGGGCGACGCGAAGAACACGTATGGAACGGGGGCATTTCTGCTCCTCCACACGGGAACGGAGCGAGGAACTGAGCAATCAGGCGTCCTCACGACTATCGCGTGCGGACCGCGAGGCGAGCCCGAATTCGCGCGAGAGGGCTCGATTCTCGTCGCAGGGGCGGCAATCCAGTGGCTGCGTGACGGGCTCGGACTGCTTGCCGGCTCGGCTGAGAGCGAGGAACTCGCCAGAAGCGTGAGTGACACGGGGGGGGTCGTGTTCGTGCCCGCCTTTGCCGGCCTCGGTACGCCGTACTGGGTTCCGGAGGCCCGTGGAGCGATATTCGGTCTGACTCGTGGAACCGAGCCCGCTCACCTTGTGCGGGCCGCGCTCGAGGCCATGGCATGTGGAACTCTGGACGTTCTGGGAGCGATGACGGAATCGTCGTCGGTTTCCATCGGTCGATTCCGGGCCGACGGAGGAGCGGCGGGTAACGACTGGTTGATGCAGTTCCAGGCAGACTTGCTCGGCATGGACATACATCGTCCCGAGGCGAAGGAGTTGACGGCGATAGGCGCAGCCGGTCTGGCGGGAGTAGGAAGCGGTTTCTGGGGCCGGCCGGAAGAGTTCCTCGGGGGACTGGGAGAGAACTCGGTGTTTTCGCCCGGCGCGGGAGCGAACGAATTGCGCGATCGGGTGATGACAGAGTGGCGCAGGGCGGTTCGCGCCGTGATCGGCTGGGCGGAGGGCGGATCCGAATGAACTCCGGATCGTCTGGTTTCAGGCCGTTTCGAATCGGCGTGATCGGTTCCGCTACGGTCTCCGACCACGGACGTGAGACGGCCCGGTCCGTCGGTCGGGCTCTCGCCCTTGCGGAGGCCGTGCTCATATGCGGAGGAGGGAGCGGTGTCATGGCTTCGGCTGCCGAGGGAGCGGCCGCCGAGGGAGGACTCGTGCTTGGTATTCTCCCCGGTGACGACCCGCAATCGGCATCCATGGGGGTGACGATTCCGATCGCCACCGGCCTGGGCGAGAGCCGCAACGCCCTCGTGGTGAAAGCGTCAGAGGCGTTGATCGCAGTCGAGGGAGAGTGGGGGACCTTGAATGAGGCCGCTCTCTGCATGAAGATCGGTCGACCGCTCGTGGGAGTCCGGGATGCGCTCGGCGACCGGTTCCCGATCGAGCGATTCCAGGAACCGGCGGCAGCTGTCGCACGGGCCCTGGAGTTGGCTTCGGCCCGCCGTCATCCGGACGGCGGAACGGGGCACCCAACTCGTTAACCAGGCGGTGTATACGTGTATGCGGTCTACATTTTCGGTGGAATACTAGCGATCCTGCTGGCGGCCGTCGTCTTCGCGCCGATGGTCGAACGCAAGCGTGTGCGGGAGGCGGAGTCACCCACGGCCGATGGTCGGAAGGCCAGGGCGCTGGATGCCCTGCGGGAGCTAGAGTTCGAGTACGAGACGGGTAAAATGGCCGACATCGACTACAACCGGCTGCGGGCGTACTGGGCGAACGAGGCGATCGAAGCCCGGGATTCCCTCGGCGAGTCCGGCGACCGGCCTGTCGAAGGCGAGTGCCCCGTGTGCGGCGCAGGGCTGCGCGCCGGGGCGAAGTTCTGCTCTCGATGCGGCCAGGCCACGGCGGGGGCGGCCGAAGGCGCCTGAGTGGATGCTTCCGTGAAGCGGTCGGTCGACCTCCGAAGCGACACCGTCACGCGTCCGCCGCCCGGAATGCGACTGGCCATGGCCGAGGCCGAGGTGGACGACGACGTACTCGGGAAAGACCCCACGGTGGCCCTGCTCGAGTGCCGGGTAGCCGAGCTCCTGGGTAAGGATGCCGCACTGTTCTTCCCATCCGGCACCCAGGCCAACCAGACTGCGATGTTGCTGCACACGTCACCCGGTACCGAGGCCGTGTGCGACAGCGAATCGCACGTGTTCAACTACGAAGTGGCCGATGCGGCCTGGCTCGCCGGAGTTCAGCTGAACCCTGTCGAGTCCGATCGCGGCCGGCTGACTGCGGCCGACGTCGCGAGAGCGATCCGGCCCGGCGACCGGCACCACTCCCGAACTTCTCTC
>JBDGUZ010000092.1:0-9811 GCA_039585915.1 Gemmatimonadota bacterium | reverse complement strand
CGCGTTCTCGAAGGTGTCGTCGAGAACATCGAACAGGAGGCCCTCGGCATTCGCGAGAAAGTAGTAATGGAACATCATCAGCAGCTCCGCCGCGGACATGTCCTCCTCGGGGTTGAAGAACGAGTGCGAGAACACGTCGAACAGCATCCGTCGGGCCTCGGCCGGGAACCGGAGCGAGTCCAGATACTCCTTCGCGGTCACGGAGTCGAATCGGGCGTAAGTGCGGTCGGGGTCGTAGCGGAGCATTTCGAGCGCCGCCCGGCCGTTCACGCGTATCAGATCCCGCCAGCGGAACGTGTCCGCGCGCCGAATGATCTGCAGGAAGTTGGCCGGCGCACGGGTGGGGAGATCCTCGAACGACTGGACCATCCCGCCCGGTCCGAAGATCGGGTAGTCGGGGAGCGGAATGAGCCGATCGAGATCCGGGTCCACGCGTCGCAGCAGGGCCCGAAGATTGTAATACTGCCGGAAGAACGCGTGAAATCCCCTCTCCATCCCGAGCACAGATCCGTCGGGCATTGTCTCGGGCCACGTCCGGAGTCGGCCGCCCAACAAGCTCTCGGATTCCAGGACCGTGACCGCAACTCCCCGCTCACACAGGATGGTCGCCGCAGCCAGACCGGCGAGCCCTCCGCCGCATACCACGGCCGACGTCGGACTCGCGGGCCGATCTCTATCGCCCTCCCACAGTCGAACGCGTTGCCCGCCAGGGCCGGAGTTGTTCACTCTGGCCTCCGGGCAAGGAATGAGTGCACGATCCCTCTCTGCCAGCCGTCCATCCGCTCGGTTCTGATCTCGTCAAAGCCGGCGCGATTCAGACGACGCTCGAATGCTCGTACTCCATCGAATTCGTTGACGCTCCGCCGGAGGTACCTGTAAATCCGGGCGGAACCGGAGAGGATCCTACCGCTCGGGATCACCACCCCGAGTGTCACTGCGTTCCACACCGCCCGACTCCACCTGGAATCGGCCACCGAGTATTCGTGAAAGCAGATCTTCCCCCCGGGCCGGAGAAGGCGGTACAGGCGCGCGAGACAGACGTCCGGGTCCGCAACGTTACGGATCCCGTAGGCCATCAGGATTCCATCGAACGGACCTTTGATCCCCGCCTCTTCGGGCTCCATTGCATCCCCGAGAACGAACTGAACTTCAGCAGTGAATCCCTTCTTCCTCGCGATGGCCAGCATCCCGGCGGAGGCATCGAGCCCCACGATTTCAGCGTTCGGGACCTCCGCCGCGAGTGCCTCGGTCGAAAGGCCGGTGCCACAGCACAGGTCCAGGACCCGGGAACCGGCTTCGAGGCCCAGCCGGCGAGCGCTCCACCGCAGGTGCTTCCTGTAGCCGGGATTCAACGCGGTGAGCAGGTCGTAGCGACCTGCCACCTGATTGAACGCGTCCGGCACATCCGTCCGGCTCTTCTTCAGTCTGTCAGGCATGACTCAGTGCTCCAGACCGACGACGCGATAGGACCCGGATTCTGCCATCCATTCCAACCACACGGTAACCGTTGGGTGAGCATCGCCGCTCGAGAGTCGGACGACACGCAGTATAAGCTTCGCGACCGAGTCCTCAGACGGCAGGGGACTGTCGGGAGGAATTCCAGGATCGCTTTCACCCGGTTCGATCGAGATCCGTTGGCGCTCGCCGGCACCCGTCGTGGTGGCTGTGCCCTGCCAGTTGCGGTCGAGCGCGCCGTGCTTGAGCTCCCAGCGATACTCGACCTCACCCGGTGTCCAGAGGCCGGCGCGGACACCGAAATCGTCGAACTGGACTCCGAACCTGACGCCATCGTGGCCGACGACAGGGTCTGCCCCCAGTTCGAAGTTCTCCAGCGGCGACACCTTTCCGTACCAGTGGCTCACGACCAGGTCGCGGCGCACCATGAGGATCGACGCGAGCGTATCCGCCGCGTGCCTGGCAGGAAGCCGGCCCGCTTCTACCGCGGCACGAATCTGCGCGTCAGAGAATGACCCGACGAGCTTCGCTCCCCAGTAGCCGTCACGATCCGTGGCCGACTGGAACGCCTTATTCGGCCAGTTCGGCTTCCAGCCCCCCGGGTCGAAGCTCTCCCCCTCGAGCCAGCCGATCGTCGGGTCGATGACCTCCCACGTCATGTTCTCCCACCCTACCTGGTAGAACCCGAGGGTGAAAACGCGACCGAGGCCCGGCCACAGGTCGACATTGTACTCCATGCCCTCGCGCGGCTCGTGCGGTCGAGTGGTGCCGGATCCGAGGCTCGCCGCGAAGTCGATCAGGTAGTGCCGCAGGTAACCTGGCGGCACGTACGCGTCCATCGTGTTCATCCAGCGCATGTCCACATGGTTGATCCACGAGGAAACCACGTACAGACCCCGCAGCTCCCGCCGGAACTCGTGATGGTAATGGTCGTTCGGATCGTCCTCCCGCACACCGTCGAAGAAGAAAGGACCCTTCGGAGGTCCGGGCACGAACTTCGAGGTGACGGCCAGGTAGCGTCCGTCAGGCAGCGAGTCGGTGAGGGCCAGCACGTCGAGCGCTACATCGAGAGTCAGTGGACGATCCTTGAAGTCCTGGCCACGGATCGTCGCTCCCTCGGCCACCGCGAGCTTCGACCTGGAGAACACGAACACAAAGTCTTCGGGTACGTGGTATCCGGCCGCGTAGAGCAGCCGGTTCGAGATCACGCCCGCCGCGCTGCTCATGTGGAGAAATCCCTTCGGATCGAATTTCACCACGTACACATCGCCCCTGGAGTCACGGATGTTGAACCCGGGTGACACACCCTGGACCTTCGCCGAGATGATCTCCAGGGCACCGGTCGTATCCGGACCGAGTCCCGTGGTCGGACCCCTGCCCACTTCATCCGTCGTCATCCGTCGAACCGGATTCCGGTGCGCGAACCAGGCGGAGGGAACTACGTCGTCGAACCGGGTCAGGTTCAGCGCTTCGTGCTCCTCGCCGACCGCCCGTCGAACACTGAGAGCGCGAGACACCTCTCCACCAACCGCGTCTTCCAGAATCCGCGGTACTTCCAGCGGGTTCCGGGCCTCGGGCTCCGGGATCGGCAGCGTATCTGCGTACGCGATCGGTTCGGGCCTGAGCGAGAGCGGCAGGTTCGACGCTCCGCCGCAGCCGGCCGCCAGCGCCACGCAGGCCATCCCGGCCAGCCGTATTCTCAACCCCGTTCTGGTCGATCTCATAGCGCCCACGTCCCGCGAATCCCGACCTGTACGTCCTCGTCGCTGAACCCGAGAAACGCGACACCCAGCAACCGCCGCTTCATCACCATCCGGATTCCGAACCCGTACGACGCCCGCCAGTCCTCCCTGGAGATGTCCGGCAGTCTCCGATTCACGGCGCCTTCCCCGAAGTACAGGAAGAACTCCGTGCGTGCGATGTCATGGATGTCACGCCAGACCTCGTAGCGCCACTCGGCCACGAGGGACAGAACGTCTTTGTCCGTGAACCGGGAACTGGAATAGCCGAGAGCGCTCCGGGTGCCCCCGAGAGTACTCAGGTGGAAGAACGGGATCCCTTCTCCGCCATCGGCTCGGGTGAACCGGGTCATTGCCCGGAGAGCGAGTTGCTGACGGTGGTTGAGCGGTAGATACCCCCCGACGATTCCGCTGATTGCGTGGAAATCGGAATCCGTGTCGGAGACGCCGCGATACACCGCTCCCTGTAAACGGAACCAGGCGCCCGTATCCTGAAAACCTCTTCTTTCGGTTAGATCCAGAGTCGCTCCGCCGTCGAACCTCACGTATTGCGTGCGCTCGTTGGCCCCGTACAGCCGGGAAGTGTCGAATTCGTCGTAGATGGAAGGATCGTCTGTCCAGACCGGGTCGTTGATACTGTTGTCCTCGTACCCGGCCCCGGCGTCCACTCCGATCTGCCGGGTCAGCCTCGAGCTGCCCCGAACTCGCATGTCCCAGTAGTCGCGGCTGTACAGACCGCGGTCGGAATCGCTGTCCGGGCCGAGCCCGTAGAACGCGACCTGGGCATCCCTCTGCCACCGGGCTTCAGCCGCGAGCGAGTTGCGCGGATCGGTGAGCATCACTCCCGCCCGATGACGCTGCGAGCCTCGCCGGGAGAACGCCGAGTGCACGTACCAGGGCTCGTAGCGGAACAACTGGCCTTCGATCGCGACCGCGCTCCTGGGCCCGATCGACGTCCGGACCACGGGGCGGAACCCCCAGTTCTCCATCGAGCGGTACGCGCGGACGACTCCGCTGGGTTCCCGTTCCGTCATGAGTTGACCGGCGACCCAGCCCGGAAACTTCACGAACAGGAGGTTCAGTGGGAACGCGACGACCTTGAGCGGGAATTCCACGACGTCGACCCAGTCCGCGGCGGGCCGGGCGGGGGGACGGTCGAAACCGGTCCGTATCGAATCCGCGGCCGCGAACTGATCGACAGTCGGATCCTTTTGCGGATTGTCAGCTTCCTGGGCGGATATCTTCGGAGGGACTGCCGCGATAAAGAGCGCTGCAGCGACAGCTGCCCGTCTCCCGATTGGAATCTCTTTCCGGCCCTGAGTGCGCCCGTACCTCAATCGTCGCAGCCGGGCGAATTCGGTCCCGAATACGGGCGTATTGTGAATTCGTCCAGCGTCGCCCCGTCCACCCCGATCGTTCGACCGTACAGGCGGTCCCCGACGAAGGTGAGCTCGGTGAACGAATGCTCACGTGAAGCGAAGGCGGAGATCGGGGAGGACCCGACATCCCGCGCATAGCGGGATGCCCCACCCGCCCCCTGGAGGAGGTAGACGGGACCGCAACCGTCAGGCACCGGTCGCCCATCCCTCACCGCGACCGAACGTTCGTAGTGATGGTCGTGGCCCGCCGCCATGAGGTCGACGCCATACCGGTCGAACAGCGGCGGGAGATTGTCCCGGATACCGTAGGGCGGGCCGTGTCCGCTGATTCCCACCGCATGGCTGTACGGCGGATGGTGCCCGAACACCACGATCCACTCCACTCGCGGGTCTGTCTGTGCGGCCTGCAGCGACTGTTCGAGCCATTCGTACTGGCGGCCCCGGCCCTCGCTGAGGCCCCGGACATCCTCGGTGTGGCTGCTGGTGTCGAGCGCCAGGAACAGCGCGGAATTCCACCGGAAAGAGTAGAAGCGAGCTCCTTCCACGGCCTCCGGCCAGTCGAATGCTCGATCGTAGGGCTCCCCTTCGTCGGTCCGTACGTCGTGATTGCCGACCGCTGGGAAGAAGGGCGTCCCGGCCAACATTCGGCTGTAAACACGGAAATGCCGTTCGGTGAAGTCTGTCTCGGATCCGTCGTAGTAGGCTATGTCGCCAACGTGGATCGCGAGATCCCAATCCATCCGGTCCATACGGCGGGCAAGCTCGAACTGGGCCTCGGACCCCCAGCCCGAATCTCCGAACAGGAGGACACGAAGGGTGTCGCGGGTTCCCGCTTCCGGCGCCGTGCGGAACGACCACGGCCCCGAGCGCGTTTCGCGACTGTAGACTTCGTACTCGATCTCCGCGTCGGCCGGAAGTCCGGTGAGTCGGGCTGCACGTACGCCCCGGCCCCGATCGGTCACCGTAGCATGGAGCCACGCTTCCAACGGGCCGGTCGGTCGGTATCGGAGAGAATCGACGGGTGCTTCGGGAGTCATCCAGATGACGCTGGCTGCGTCGACCCCCACGTTCTGGATGTACGGCGTCCTTGCGAACGGCGATTGGGACGGCGACACCGGTAGTGGATCCACCGGTTTCGGAAAACAGCCGCCGAGCACCGACACCCCGAGACTCGCGACACCCAGCAGCGTCACCCTGCCGATACGGCGGAATTCGGCCTCCCGGGCAGCGCGTGACGTGCCAGATCGGCGCGACTTCCTGCGAGTTCCGGTCCGCGGAACGGCGCGCATCCTGCACCCGAGTCTGGCCACCGAAACACGCACGGGCGACGTTCCTCACATGGGACGTGGCTGCGAGCCAGCCGGTACTCCGGCTTCGAGCCTGAACAGACGAACGGAATCGAGCATGATAGATCGATACAATACGCCGCCTTTCCTCTCCTTCCAAGAAGGGGTCCCGTTTCTGTCGGAGTCGAGCGACGTGAACGTCGTATGGGACTCCGACGACGAGTCCCCCGAACAGGACGGCCGGGAAAAGCTGCCGGAACGAATGCGGCTACCGGTGCTCCCTCTGCGGGGCACGGTCGTGTTTCCTTCCGTCGCCGCACCGATCGCGGCGGGCCGCGACAAGACTATCGGGGCGATCGAACAGGCCATCAAGGGCGACCGACTGTTGTTCGCGGTGGCCCAGAAGGACGCGGAAATCGAAGAGCCGGTTCCCGATTCGCTGTACCGGGTTGGAACGATCGTTCGAGTCGCGCAGATGCAGAGGGTACCGGGGGGCATGCAGCTCGTGGTTCAGGGCAACGGCCGCGGGGCCGTGCTCGAGATCCACGAGACGGACGGCTACCTCGAGGCGGTCGTGCGGAAGATGGAGCCCATGCCCCCGATCGACGCCGAAGGACCGGCTTTCGCCGCGCTGAGCAAGGAGGTCCAGGAACGGGCAGCTCAGCTCAGCCGGCTCCGGGGCGTGCCGAAGGAGATCGTGGACCACCTGTTGGGGAGCGTGTCGGACCCGGGGGAACTGGCGGATCTGATCGCGTTCTACACCGAGCTGGAGGTCGAAGAGAAGCAGGAGCTTCTGGAGACGCTTTCGGTCGAAGAGCGGATGCGGAAACTACTTCTGCACCTGCAGCGCCAGATCGGCCTTCTCGAGGCACAGGCTCAGATCCGGAGCAAGGTGCAGGAGGAGCTCGGCGAGCGTCAGAGAGAGATCTTCCTGCGTGAGCAGATGAAGGCCATCCAGTCAGAGCTCGGCGACGACGGCGACTCGCAGGATATCGAAGATCTGCGCGAGCGACTGGAGGCGCTGGATCTGCCGGAAGAGGCTCGTACCGAGGTGGACCGGGAACTCCGGCGATTGGAGCGCGTGCCGAGGGAGGCAGCAGAGGCCCAGGTCATTCGTACGTTTCTCGAAACCGTCGCCGACCTTCCGTGGAACCGGACCACCAAGGACCGGTTCGACCTGGAACTGGCGGAGCAGATCCTCGAGCGCGACCACTACGGGCTGAAGGACGTGAAGGACCGTGTCCTGGATTTCCTCGCGGTGCGCAAGCTCCAGAGCGACCGGGCCGAGGAGCGAGAAGCCGCGTCGAGCGATGATTCGAATGATGAATCGGCAGACGGTGAGGACACCGTGCTCAAGGGGCAGCCGGACGATCGGACCGGCTCTACGATCCTGTTCGTCGGACCGCCGGGAGTCGGCAAGACCTCGATCGCCAAGTCCATCGCGGATGCGATGGGCAGGGAGTACGTGCGCGTTTCGCTCGGCGGCGCTCGCGACGAGGCCGACATCAGGGGTCACCGGCGTACATACGTCGGCGCCCTGCCCGGGCGGATCATCGAGGGGTTGAAGAGAGCCGGTAGCAAGAACCCGGTGTTCCTGCTCGACGAAGTGGACAAGCTCGGAGTTTCTTTCCAGGGCGACCCGTCCGCGGCGTTGATGGAGGTGCTGGATCCGGCGCAGAACGAGTCATTCGTCGATCACTACATGGGCATTCCGTTCGACCTGTCGGATGTGATGTTCATCGCGACCGCGAACTTTCCGCACCAGATCCCCGGGCCGCTCAAGGACCGGATGGAATCGATCGAGTTTGTCGGATACACGGAGAACGAGAAGCTCGAGATCGCCAAGCGATACCTGTTTCCGCGACAGCGAGAGCTTAACGGATTGCGTGAGGATCAACTGGCAATCGAGGACGAGGCGATCCGGAAGATTATCTCGAGCTATACGCGGGAGGCCGGTGTCCGGAATCTCGAGCGCGAGCTGGGCTCGATTTCTCGAAAGAGCGCCCGACGGATAGCCTCCGGTCAGACCGAGACCGTAGCCATCGAGGCGGGGGACCTGCGTGACCTGATCGGTCAGCCAAAAGTCCACCCCGAGAGGAAACTCCTGGAGGACACCGTCGGCGTGGCTACCGGCATGTACTACACGCCGTTCGGAGGCGACATCATGGTCGTCGAATGCAGCGTGATGCCCGGCCGCGACGGTCTCGTTCTGACAGGGCAGCTCGGCGATGTGATGAAGGAAAGTGCGCGAGCCGGGCTGACGTATGCGAGGACGCACGCGGAGGCGCTGGGGATTCCCGAGGAAAAGCTGAAGGACCACGAGATTCACATTCACGTACCGGCCGGCGCGGTACCCAAGGAAGGTCCATCCGCCGGCATCGCGATGTCGATCGCGATGATCTCGGCGCTCAGTGAGCGACCGGTTCGAGCCGACGTCGCGATGACCGGAGAGCTCACTCTGTCAGGGCGGGTACTTCCGATCGGTGGGGTGAAGGAGAAGGTGTTGGGTGCGCAACGAGCCGGAATCAAGCACATCATCCTGCCGAAGGACAACGAGGGAGACCTCGATGATCTTCCGGAGGAGACCCGAAACGCGCTGCACTTCCACCTGGCTGAGACGTTGGACGACGCCATGGACGTCGCGGTTCACCTGATCGGTGACTGACGCCGGGAAACGACGTTTCAGAGGTTTATCAGGGTCGGGCCAGTATCAGCGGGATATCGGCCGGCCTCTCGATCCACAGGTCCGGAGACTCGGGGAACAGGACCTCACGATCGTTAGGCCCCCACAGCACGGCCGCCGTCCAAACGCCCGCCGCTCGGCCCGACTGCATGTCGTGGACGCTGTCGCCCACGTACACCGCGAAGTCCACGTCCGACTCGCGTGCCCCGGCGAGCGCGAGCGTCACAGGCTCCGGATCCGGCTTGAACCGCCCGACGTCATCCGCCGTGACGATCGTCGAGAACCACTCCTCGGGCAGGTTGCAGGCCGCCAGGCCCATGCCGGTCGCGACACGCCGTTTACTCGTCGCGATCGCCAGGACCTTGCCCCGCGCCTTCAGTTCTTCGAGCGCTTCGCGGATTCCCACGAATGGACGGACCAGTCGGTCATGATTCGTGAGGTTGTGCTCGGTGTAGGTCCGGATCATTGCTTCGGCCTCATCGGCCGACCGCGCGAAGTCACGCACCTGGATCGCGAGCGGACGCCCGATCGTCGTTCGCCACAGCTCATCCGGCGGGGCCGCACCGAGGTGGAACCGCATCGTGTGCCGGTACGACTCCAGGATCAGCGCCTCGCTGTCGATCAGCGTGCCGTCCAGGTCGAAGATGACGGTTCGGAACCCCGGCAACCCCGGTCGCCCGGCACGAGTCATATCGATCTCTTGTATCCGTTCAGGGCATCCGCGAATCGGGCCCGGAATTCGTCGGGCTCCATCTTCGCCTCGCGGGCCAGCAGGCTGAGCATCTCCGGGTCCTCTAAGTCCCCGTGCTCGAGCCGAAGCATGTACTGCCGGGCCACCCTGTAGTCCTCGGAGTCGATCTCCACCAGCCGCACGCTCGTGCGCCCGGTCTCGGGGTCGCGGAATTCTTCGAACGGACGAACACTCAGGTGGCCCGCGCGGGACAGCGTCACGATGCCACCGAGGCGGAGCGGGTCGCTGACCTGTTCGGCGAGCAGGAACCTGGCGGCCCCGAAGCCCAGCGTACGGGTGTAGTCCACGTCGAACGGGATCGGTGGCGCGCAGCGAAGCTCGTAACCGACACGCAGGTCAGTAATCGGCACGGTCTCATCCCGGGCCTCGAATCTCCGCTGGATCTCGCGCCGCAGAATTGTCTCGAGCGGGATCTCCGCCAGTCGGAGGTGGCCGTAGGAATCGTATTCCACTTCGACTCCCGGCATCCGGGCGAGCTCGTCCGGATCCATCTTCTCCCCGAGCCCCTCGGCGAGAAT
>JBDGUZ010000091.1:0-10022 GCA_039585915.1 Gemmatimonadota bacterium | reverse complement strand
AAGGGAATCGTCGCGTGCCAGCAGATGCATTTTCGGCCACGGACCCAATCCATCGATCCAGATAGGCCCGATACTCGCCATAAGAGGAGAAGTCCTGCCAGCTGACCTTTCTCATCTGCTGCATTCGCAGCTGAGAGTCCAAGAAGAGATCGGACGCATACAAGAGATGGACGTGATTACCCGAAACTAACGGAAGGACCTTCTGTGCTCGTTCTAAGCCTCGCGTGATCGACGAGATGTCTTTCTCGTACCATGGGTAAGCTGGATCGATTTCCTCCCCAGCCTCAGCAAGAACGAACGGAAGAGAGTTGCTCACGAATACAGCGCTAGCCGTTCTGACAAGGTGAAGTCGCTCGAGGGTGTGTGAAGCTGTGGAAAACGCGACCCTGTCGTCCGTTACGAGGCCTCCTGAGCCGAGCATGGTTCGGCGACCGAGCATGTCGCCTTTCTCAAAAGGTCCGTCCCATGCGCCCTCAACGAAGAAGCTGTCCCGCGTCTCTACCCAAGGCCCGTGAACGACCCGGACGGATCGAGATTGCAGACGCACTGTGCCACACCATGCTAAACGCGGAAGTGACTCCCGACGGACGAACTCAAACCGCACTAGACTCTCCAGAGAATGGCAGGCTCTCCAGGTAGGCGACAACGCTAGGGAAGGTGTTGTGAGGCGTGGACATCGGCAAGGTCTGGGAACTTTAAAGAGACTCTACTTAAGACTTAAGGTGGTAGTTGACCCGAGGCCGGAACAAATGAACTACCTCATGTTTCCCCGTTAATACGTCAATTGCTGGCATACCATGCCGGCACAGTGGAAAGCCGCTCAGTGAACGACTGGGCTCACTCGCTTCACATGCCGCGGCCATCGTCGTAACGACGAGTGCACCTGCCAGCGCCACTCTCCTCCTCACGCGTCCCCTCCCTGTTTGTCCCGCTCCTTGCGCACCGCGGTCGCTACGAACAGGGCGAAGCCGCCCCATACGAACAGCAGCACGAGAATCATCGTCACGATTCCCTTTGTGGTCACGACTCCTCCATTCATACCCGAGCGTCAGTTCACGGCCACCAGTGTCCCAACGCTAGCCGGAGAATCGCGAGGCTGCCAGTTACATGCTACTGGCACGAGGGAAAGGACAACGAGAATGCGGCTTGCCTGCCAGCAGTGCGCCATGTCGGTTACCTGCATGGACGCGGAAAGGCAGAGGGCATCGTATCGGATGTGGAATCCGTGAACCCGCTCGCCCAGTCCGTGGCGACACAGGTGGAGCGACGCCCGCTGCGACTCTTCGTCCTGCGTCTCTTCGTCCTGCCACTCCCGCTGGCCACCGCGTGCTCGGGTCCTGACCAGCAATCCCCGGCCGTACGCCCCGGGATCGAAGTTCTGGCCACTGATTCCGTGCACCTGCTCGACGGACTACGGGTCGGACTCGTGACGAACCACACGGGACGCACCACGGACGGCACGCCGTCAGCGGTGGCCCTTCGTCGTGCGGGGGTCGATGTCGTGGCCCTGTTCGCTCCCGAGCACGGACTCGGTGGTCAGAGAGTGGGCGGGGAGAGATTCGGCGACGACACGGACGAAGAGACAGCTGTTCCCGTGTATTCTCTGTACGGGGACCGTCGGTCGCCCGATCCTACCATCCTGCAGGAGATCGACGCCCTCGTGTTCGATGTGCAGGACGTCGGGGCGCGATACTACACCTACGTCTCCACGATGGCTGCTGCAATGGAGTCGGCCGCCGGGGCTGGCATTCAGTTCGTCGTGGCCGATCGTCCGAATCCGATCGGTGGTCTCCTGGTGCAGGGGAATGTCCTCGACCCGGAATTCGCATCGTTCGTCGGGCCATTTCCCGTCCCGATGCGACACGGGATGACGACGGCCGAGCTGGCCCTGCTGTTCAACATGGAACACGGGATCGAAGCTGACTTGCACGTGGTCCCCGCGTCGGGCTGGTCCCGGGAATCCTGGGCGGATGAGACCGGGATGGAGTGGATTGCCACGTCTCCCAACATGCCCACGCTGGAAAGCGCGAGTCACTATCCCGGCACCTGCCTGTTCGAGGGAACGAACGTGTCCGTGGGTCGCGGGACGGACCGTCCGTTTCAGCAGTTGGGCGCGCCGTGGCTCGACCCGGAGGCGCTGGTGAAAGCGCTCACCCGGCACGGTCTGCCGGGCGTCCGGTTCGAGTCCGTTCGCTTCACGCCGGTTGCGCCGGACGACGGGAAGTACGATGGAATAGAGATGCGGGGCGTGCGACTGTACGCGACCGACCGCCGCATTTACGATCCCACCGTGACGGCCGTGGTTCTCCTGTCCGAGCTGCGTCGGCAGGCCGGAGATCACTGGGAATGGCGAGATAGCTCGTTCGATCGTCTCGCGGGCACGGACCGACTTCGCCGTTCGATCGAGGCCGCCGAGCCGGTTGAACGCATCGTGAGACGATGGAACCAGGATCTCGATCGGTTCCGGAAACGGCGCGCCGGCTACCTCATCTACCCATAGGGCGTACGAATCCTGGCGAAAGCCTTCTCCTGGGAACCGCACGATCTGCTGTAGTCCCGCGCACTTCCCCGCTCATGCATCCGTGTCATCGAAAGAGCGGAACGGCATGATGCAAATGCCGAAGAGACAGCCGCTTTCGAGCTGTGTCCGATCTCACCTGTTCAGGAGGCTTCTCATGCGTATCAAGGGCTTCGCGTTGAGTGTGGCGGCCGTCTTCGCCGTTGGTTGCGGTGAGCAACCAGCATCACCCACTGTCCCGAACGGCGACGCGGCAGCTCCCGCGTTCACTATCGACAACGCTCCGGTCGAATCGGGGATAGTGATACGCGGCGAAACGTGGGTCGCCGTCGGCTGGACGGACGAGAAGGACGGGACGTTCGTGTTCATCGGCATCGACCCTCGTGATTTCTGCAGCGGTGCCTTCGATCCCGATATCGTACCGATGCAGGAAGTCACTCTTCCCGGCGACCGAGGGACCTTGCGGCACATTCAGGGGCAAGGCCTGACTACGACCGTCTGGCCTTTCCCCGGCTTCACCGGCTGCGGTCTCCTCGACACCTACGCGCCGCTGGCGACCGGCACATCCGACCTCGTGTATACCGACAACGACGTGTATGGCGACGGCCGAGCCAACGCCAACACCTTCGGGTATCGTGCCCACGGGAAGCTCAGGGCGGCGAATGGCTCCGAGGCGGCGTTCAGTGCACATGTGAACTACAGAATCAACGGGAACCATGGCTTTCAGGCCAATTCACAGATCTCTCTGCATTAGGCCACGAGCACGGGCATCCCGGCAGCCGTCAGGCCACCGGGATGCCCGGCGGCAGGATCGCCCATCCGAGCGCCACGCAGCGGTACCTGATCAGTTCCCGCGCGGATCTGGATGTATGGCAAGTCGGAGCTTACCCTGATCCTGTCGAAGCTCAACATCCTGCCCATCCGCCGGAGGTCGTCGTGCAGAGCCAGGTTCTGAAGAGACTCTTCGTGTCTTTCTCGCTCGTGCTCTCTGCCACGGTGCTTCTGATGCCAGAGACGCTTGCCGCCCAGGACGGACTCAAAATCTACATTTCGGCGGACATGGAGGGCGTGGTCGGCACGGTGACAGACGAACAACTTGGGCCTTCCGGGTTCGAGTACGAGCGCGCCCGCCGGTGGATGACCGAGGAGGTGAACGCGGCGATCCGCGGCGCACGAGCCGCCGGCGCCACGGAAATCGTGGTCAGCGATTCCCACGGAAACGGGCAGAATCTCCTGCTGGACGAGTTGCCGGAGGACATCTCCGTGATACGCTCGTGGCCCCGCCCACTGGCCATGATGGCCGGAATCGACGAGTCGTTCGACGGTGCGATATTCATCGGATACCACACGGGCACCGACAACCCGGCTGGTGTTCGAGCGCACACGATGTCCAGCGCACGTCTCACTTCCGTCAAGCTGAACGGCGTCCCGGTACCTGAAACCGGTATCAACGCTGCCATCGCCGGTCACTTCGGCGTTCCGGTCATCATGCTTTCCGGGGACGATGCGATCGCCGAAGAGGCTTCCAATATCCTGGGCGACCTTGAGACGGCGGTGGTCAAGCAGGCCTACGGGTTCCACTCCGCTGAGACCCTGATGCCCGGAGAAGCCTACCGACTGATCGAGGAGACGGCCAAGCGCGCGGTGCGCCGGATCGACGAGTTCGAGCCCTGGGACCCCGGCGGCCCGATCGAGCTCGAGGTGAGCTTCAAGCACTACCGCCCGGTCGAGGTGCTCGGCTACCTGGAGATCATAGAGCGGATCGACTCGCACACGATCCGCTACCGCGGGCCGGACATGATCGCGGTCTCCAACCTTCTCACGTTTCTGCTGAACTACGACTCGAACGCGACACCGTGAGACCATGAGGCGCTGTCAAAGCAAGGGTCACCCCGCGGCGGCCCACTCTGCATCGCTCGCCGGATCCTTCTGGTACTCCATCACCATGAGCCACATTCCGTTCTTCTTCACCAGCAGGGCTTCAAACCGGACGAGAGCGACTGCGTCCTCTCCTTCCTCCGGTTCGAATGTGTAGCGAAACATACCTGTCTCGTGGGCGGTCGTGGCGTTGTTGAGCCGCTCACTGATCCGGAATTCGACTCCTGCAACGGCCCTCCCCTCCCGGGTGTCGTCGAACAACTTCTTCCAGCCGGCCAGGGCCTCCCCGATCGGCACCGTGCCCTGGCCCTGCATCACCAGGACCGCGTCCGGGTGATAGAGTTCGGCGTAGCCCTCGAAGTCGCCCTCCTCCACGGTTCGGGCGGCCTCGGCCCAGTAAGCATCGAGCTCGGCGGTGACCTGGGCCGGCGCCGTCGCGGGAAGCGCGAGCAAGGCTGCGGCCATGGCGAATCGGATAGCTCTTGTCATTGCTCTCTTCACTCTTTCTGGGTCGGCGGTCGGCCGGCGGCTTCCGAACCCCCCCGCTGTCCATTCGTCGGCGTAGACGGGTCGAGCGAGCGAGAATATCCCCACGGGACGAACCGAGGCAGAGCACTCGTCGCCAGGAAGTTCCCTACGTCCAGCAACTCAGATCTTTGCCGAGTAAACTCTCCAGTTTCATGACATCCTCCCGGTAATAGTCGGAGAGATACTCGAATACCTCTTTCGAAACCGCGATGTCCCCTTTGTTGTTGAGTTTCCTGTAAAGTTCCGCGATTCCGATTCTCTTGATTCTATTGATGGCTGCTGGGTTGCGTTGCGCGAGATATCTGTACGTACCGCGCCTGAACGTCTCCAGGAATTGATAGCGCGGAATGATCCCGGGGCTGACAGTCCTGGTCAAGGAGTATGGAACGAATTCTCTGTCGACCCCGAGATAATCGTACACGGACTCGATTGCTTCTTTCGGGTTCTTCCTTGCCTCCTCGTTGATCAACACGAAGACGTTCTTCTCTCCAAACAGGCCAAAGCACTTCTTCAGATTGTCGTGGCACTTTCCATGGGTCAGGAGAGCCTCCTTTTCCACAGCGATGTGGCCGAGAGCTTCCATGTCCAGCCGGTCGATCTCTGAGAAACGCCCGCTCCTGAGGTCCATCTTGAAATGGGACACGAACTGACGAGCGGGATTCCGCAGAATGACGATAGTCTTGATTCTGCCGAGTTCATGCCTGATCCGCTCGCAAGCGGTTGGACGCATGAGATAGCCCGGAGAAAACTCTCCGACTGCCTTGAATCCCTCGCTACCCTCGAAATTCGACAGATACCATTCGAGCGGCGTGTCTTTGCACTTCTTGCCGAAGTAGTTCAGTTCCTTGGGACTGCTCAGGAAGATCTGGGGATGATCCCTGAGGCATTCGGAGAGCCACGTGGAGCCACACTTGACCCCTCCAATACCCAGAAAATTCGGCTTTTCCATTTTCGATCCGGGTCCAGTAGTAGTCTCAGTACTCTTCATGCCGACCACGAGACAGCTCCGACGACTGACCACGCGGCCTGCCGTTCATCTCTACCCGATCGGCTCGAATTTCGCCGTGAAATGCCTCAAGAACGGTGGCTCGTAGGTGATCCGATATCCACCCATCCCCTCGCGCCGGTCGTACACGTTGAGAATTGCCTCGACCACGTAGTCGATGTGGCTCTGGGTGTACACGCGCCGGGGGATCGCCAGCCGCACCAGCTCACTGCGGGCCGGTACGGGCTCTCCGGTGTCGGGGTCTTTGGCGCCGAACATCACGCTTCCGATCTCGACCCCACGGATTCCGGCCTCCCGGTACAACTCCACCGTAAGCGAGATGCCCGGAAACTCGAGAGGCGGGATATGCGGGAGCATCCCCGCCGCGTCGATGTAGATCGCGTGCCCGCCCGGGGGCTGGACGATCGGCACTCCGTGGTCTGAGATATGCTTGCCGAGATACGCCGTCGACGCGATCCGGTAGCGCTGATAGTCGGGGTCGAGCGCTTCGTACAGCCCGATCGCGACCGCTTCGAGGTCCCGTCCCGCCAGGCCCCCGTATGTCGGAAATCCCTCGGTGAGGATCAGCAGGTCCTTCTCCTGGGCGGCCAGCACGTCGTCGTTTGTGGCCAGAAACCCGCCGATGTTGGCCATGCCGTCCTTCTTGGCTGACATCGTGGCCCCATCGGCGAAGGAGAACATCTCCCGAGCGATCTCGAGCAGTGGGACGTCGGAGTACCCTTCTTCGCGCTGCTGGATGAAGTACGCGTTCTCTGCGAACCGGCAGGCGTCGATGTACAGCGGGACGCCGTGCTTGCGGCAGACTTCCGCGACCGCCTTCAGGTTGGCCATCGACACGGGCTGCCCGCCGCCCGAGTTGTTCGTCACCGTGATCATGCACAGGGGAATCCGGCCTGGCGGATCTGCCAGCAACCGCTCCAGTGCCTCGACGTCCATGTCTCCCTTGAACGGTGCCAGGCTCGCCAGGTCCTCGCCCTCGGCGCCGGGGAGGTCCAGTGCCGTCGCCCCGGTGAACTCGATGTTGGCGCGGGTCGTGTCGAAGTGCGTGTTGTTCGGAATCACGTCGCCGGGCCTGCATACGGTGGTGAACAGGATCTTTTCCGCCGCTCGGCCCTGGTGTGTGGGGATCACGTGCTTGAGGCCCGTGATGTCCTGCACCGCATCGCGGAACCGGTAGAAACTGTCACTGCCGGCATAGGACTCGTCGCCGCGCATTACGCCGGCCCACTGGCCCGCGCTCATCGCGCCCGTGCCGCTGTCCGTGAGCAGGTCGATGAGAACGTCCCGTGCATCCAGCAGAAACACGTTGTAGTCGGCTTCGACGATCTTCTGCTCGCGCTCTTCCGGCGTCGTCATCCGGATCGGCTCGACGCTCTTGATGCGAAATGGCTCGATGACGGTGTGGATCGGTCGAGGTCTACGCATTTCCTTCCAGCTCCAGAGTATCGGCGATACTCCGCATTGCCTCGATCACGAAGTCGATGTGCTCGGTCATGTCTTCGCCGATCGCCTCGGGGTAATCACGGATCTCGTCGCGGTTCACGGCGGCGGCGAAGGAACGGTCCTTCAGCTTCTTCTTCACTGACTTCGATTTCAGGTCCGATATCCCGGTCGGTCGAACGAGGGAACAGGCGATCACGAATCCGGTGAGCTCGTCCACCGCGCGGAGTGTGCGGGCCATGAGGGTCTCCGGTTCGACGCCCGTGTGCTCCGCGTGGGCCATGACCGCGTGCAGGATCTCATCCGGCCAGCTGCGATCCCTGAGAATGGCGACGCCGCTCGACGGGTGCTCCTCGGTCGGGCTCAGCGCGTCGTTCGGGAACCGCTCGTAGTCGAAGTCGTGGACCAGGCCTGTGACGCCCCACAGCTCTTCGTCCTCGCCGAACTTGCGCGCATAGGCGCGCATCGCTGCTTCGACCGCGTACATGTGCTTCCGGAGGTTCTCGTTCTCCGTATACTCGTGCACGAGCGCGAGGGCTTCCCCGCGAGTCGGAAGATCAGGCATGGTCTTTCTTCTCCTTCGTTCTCACGGCTCCCGCTGTTTCTTCCAGCAGGGCAGCACGGGTGACCGTCCCCCGACCGTATCGCTCCGAGAGCCGGTCCACCACCTCCGCGACCCGGTGGTCGATGTCCGGGCCCTCGGCCTCGAACAGTCCGAGCTGAACAGGCGCCGCTCCGAATCCCGTTACGGTGACACCGATCAGGCGGACTTTCTGCGTCGGCCGGTCTGCCTTACGGAATAGCTCCCGGGCCGCCGGCCAAAGTGTCTCGACCGTGTCCACTGGCGTTTCCAGGGTGCGCCGCCGCGTCAGAGTCTCGAATCCCTCGAACCGGAGCTTTACGGTCACGGTGGTTCCGGCCATGTCCTTGCGGCGCAGGGACGCGGCTACTCCCTCGCACAGTCCCAGGAGAGTGCGCTCGATGACCGTGCGGTCGGAGACGTCCCTGTCGTACGTCCTCTCTTTGCCCAGAGACTTCCGCTCCCGCCCAGGCCGCACCTGCCGATCGTCCAGCCCGTGACTCAAGCGGTGGAAGTGAAGTCCGCTCGCCTTACCCAACCGGCGCACCAGGACCTCGGGATCGAGTCCGGCTACGTCCCCGATGGTTCGGCAGCCCAGGCCGCGCATCGCTTGCTGGGTCTTAGGGCCCGCGCCCCACAGCCGCCTTACCGACAGAGGTGCCAGGAATGCGGCCTCGGAGCCCGGCTCGACCACCACGAGTCCGTCTGGCTTGTCGAGGTCGCTGGCGACCTTGGCCACGTACTTCGAGCCCGCGACGCCTACCGACGCGGTGAGTGACTGGCTCGCCCGGATCTCGTCCTTAATCGCCCGCGCGATCGTCGGGCCGTCTCCGTACAGGCGCCGGCTGGCGGTCACGTCGAGAAACGCCTCGTCCACGCTGAGGCCTTCCACGAGCTCGGTGAATCGTTCGAAGATGTCGAAGATCGCCCGCGAGACCTCTCCATACAGGCGCCCGCGGGGCCGGAGGAACTCGGCGTGCGGACAGCGACGCCAGGCCTCTCCGATCGGCATCGCGGATCCGACACCGTACTTGCGGGCCTCGTAGTTCGCGGTCGCGACCACGCCACGTCCCTTACCGCCCTTCGGGTCGGCGCCTATCACAACCGGCTTGCCGCGCAGCGACGGATCCTCGCGCTCCTCGACGGCCGCGAAGAACGCGTCCATGTCCACGTGGAGGATCGTGCGCCCGCTCATGCGGTCTCCTGCCGGGAACGGCGGCTCAGCTCGGGGCCAGGAACCAGTCCAACGAGGCCTGCGAGATGGTAGGTGGGACCTGGTGACCCCCGGCGAATTCCTGGAACGTCACATCGTAGCCTTCGCTGAGCAGCTGCGCCTCGATGGATCGGCCCGCGGCTAGCGGCAGGATCAGGTCGTTCGTTCCGTGCGACTGGTAGACCGGCGGATTGCCAACGATCGGCGAGGCCGGCAAGTAGTACCCCGCCGAATACACGATCAGGTGCGTGAACAGGTCGCCATTCGACACTCCGATCGAAATGGCGTGCGAGGCACCGTCCGAGAATCCTGCGAAAGCGATGCGGGTCGAATCGATCCGGCAACGATCGAACGTGTGCTGCAGCGCGGCGTCGATAAACGTCATGTCCGGGCCGATGGACTCACCCCGTGCCCAGGTGATCATGCGCGAATCCGGGACCAGAAGGACGAATCCGCGTGCTTCCGCGGCCGTGATGTAACTAGACCAGTTGTCCGACGATCCCCCCGCGCCGTGCAGGGCCACGAACAATGGTGCCGGATTGTCGGGGGAGTAGCCGGGCGGAACGTACAGGAAGCCGTCGCGTGGGTCCGCGAGTCCGAGAGCACTCCTGCCGGGAGGCGCCGCGAGAGTCGGGATCCCGGGCCTGGAGGTGAACCGCCGACTGGCAACCGGTCCGGGTTCAGTCGGAGAATCGTTGCTGCACCCGACGAACACTGGGGCGGCGATCGCTCCCAGTCCAGTCCATACGAACTCCCTCCGGCTCCAGCCCCGTCTCTCCCCGTCGTACGGTCGATTCGACATGACCCCACCTCCTCCCGTCCGGTTTCGTGCCGGGCCTGAACGGCCATCGTGCATGTT
>JBDGUZ010000090.1:0-13124 GCA_039585915.1 Gemmatimonadota bacterium | reverse complement strand
GCAGTTGCGGAACGATAACGAACAGCGCGACGGCGAAGGGGGCCGTAAATCTGTCGAGCCTCATTCGGACCGACGCGCGCTCTGCAAACGAGATTGCACGCACGATGTCCTCCATGAAACGCATTCAGGTAGAAAAAACGCCGGCGAAGCACTCCTGCGGGAGTGCCCCGCCGGATTAAAGGAGAGCGTGGTAAGATTCTACAGGCGGAGAGGAGTCCGGAATACTCGCAAATCTACCGAATAGGCATCAGTAATCTTACTTACCGACACACTGAGGGATTGCTAATCCGAGTCGTCCAGCAGGCCGTGTTCCAGAGCGAACCGCGTGAGCCCGGCGACGGTACGGATCTCGATCTTCCGCATCAAACTTTCCCGGTGGCTCTCGACCGTCCTCCGGCTGATTCCGAGCTCGACCGCGATCTGCTTATTGCTGTTCCCGCTGGCCACGAGCCGGAGAACTTCAACCTCCCGAGCGGTCAGCAGCTCCAGTGGAGCTCCCGAACCGCACGAACCGCCACGCAGGGCATCGGTGAGCCGGCTGGCCACCGCCGGACTGAAGAACGAGTCCCCGGCATGCACGGCCCGCACGGCCTGGCGAAGCAACGCCGGACCCGCGTCGTCCTTCAACAGATAGCCAGCGGCTCCCGCGTGCACCGCTCGCATCACGTACTCCGTCTCGTCATGCATGCTCAGGATCAGGATCTTCAGATCCGGATGCTCGTCTCGGAGCCGTCGGGCAGCTTCGAGTCCCGATAGCTCGGGCATCGAAATGTCGAGGATCGCGACGTCCGGCTCCGTCTCCTCGACCCGGGTGATCGCCTGTCGGCCGTCCGCCGCTTCTGCCACCACGTCGAACCCGGGGTCCTCGTCCAGCACGCGACGGATTCCCTCTCTCACCAGCGCATGATCGTCAGCGATCAGGACCCGGATTGGTGTGTCGCTCATCTGATCGGCTCCTGTTGATCGACTCCGCCTGGCCTGCCGCCATGATCGGATCCGGAATGATAGTCCCGGTCGGTCACCGGGATCCGTAACCGAAGTAGCGTTCCCGTTTGTTCCTGAGCTTCGAGCTCGACCGATCCACCTAGAGCCAGCGCTCTCTCGCGCATCCCGGCCAGACCCATGCGTCCATCGGCGAGTGTGTCGAAGTCGCCCGCGGGAGGTCCTCGGCCGTCGTCACGTACGGTCAGCGTCAGATCTTCCCTATCGTACGACAATTCGACCTCGACAGTCGATGCAGCTGAATGTCGCGCCACGTTCGACAGCGCCTCCTGCAGGGCACGATACACGGCCAGCTCGGCCGCAGCGGACAGTTCAGGAATTGAATCCGGAGCGTTGATCGTAACCGGGATCCCCATCTTACCGGCGAAATCGCCCCCGAGGGCCCTGAGGGCGGGCAGCAGGCCGAGATCATCGAGCAACGACGGCCTGAGATTCCGGGCCACGGCCCTGATGCTCCGGATTCCGGAGCCGACCAGGTCCATCGCCCGATCGAGCACGGGACTGTGCTCCGCCGCCGCCGATTCGCGGGCTATGCCGAGCTGGAGCTTCACCGCGGCGAATACCTGGGCGCTTTCATCGTGCAACTCCCGCGACAGTCGGCGACGCTCCTCTTCCTGGTGGTGGACCATGCGTGCGGCGAGCCGCTCGAGATCCGCCTTACGCTCCTCCAGTTTCTGATACAGATCGGCGTTGGCCAGTGCGGCGCCGACCTGGTGCCCGAGCGCCAGCAGGAATGGCGTGTCGAGCACCGCGAACGGATCGCGCGAACTCCCGACCACGAGCAGCGCTCCCTGTATCGATTCTCCCCGAAATATCGGCAGTGCCGCGGTGTACGCATGTCCAGGGTCGCTGTCCGACGCGGGCCAGCCTCGCAGGACCTCCGGCTCTCCCGACTCGACGACTCGGGCGATCGCAACTTCCGAGGATCCGATCGGATCCTCGCCCGTCCAATCTCCGCATACGCCCGCTCCGCGCAGGAACGTGCCGGATCGGAATCCGTACATGGCGGCCCCGAGCACGGCGGGCAGCGTGAGGAGCCTGGAAAGTAGAGCATCGAGAACTTCGTCTTCCCCCGCCCCGCTCTGCAGATCGCCGGAAAGGCCCGACAACACAGACAACCCGCGGTACTGGTCATCGAGCACTAGTAGCAGGATTCCGACTCCGATCGCCAGTTCAAATACGATGTCGAGGTAGTAGCCCCAGGGATTCCAGGCTCCCCGCGCGCGAAGAAAAGGATAGTCGAGGTGGTGGAGGCTCCAGAGGAAGAACGCCACCGCGGTGATGGCAGCCGGAAGCGAACCGAGCCTCCGGTGGTGCCGCCACAGAACGACGCCCGTCCACAGAGTGGCGATGCTGAGGAACAGGACCGCGGGTCCTGCCGCGAGGATGAACTCGTCCAGCCGGTAGATGGCGATGTACGACCACAGGGGCGGGAAGATCACGAGGATCCAGTATCGGTCCCGCCACTGGACCTGCTCGCTGAACACGAGCGCAGCCCACAGGAACGCGAGCGCGGTCCAACCCGTCAGCACCTGGTGCCAGTAGAGCCAGCCCCAGTGCTCGGTGACCAGGAAGCTGATGATCGCGCCGAGCCGAAGCGCGTACAGGAACCAGGCGAGCGCCCAGGCGGCGAAGTAGGCCTTGTGATAGCGCGCGTAGAGATACAGGCAGACCGTGACGAGGCCGATCGTGATCCCCGCCTGGAGAAAGGCCGCCGCGAGCTCGGTGGCATCGTGTGGTCTGATCGCCAGATCCTGCATGGCGACCTAACAGACGGACCCGCCATGCCTGCCGCAAGCTGCGGGGCCCTTTCCCCGCGCCGACCCCGGCACGACGTTTCCCCGTCCGCGTGGCCGGGTACGCGCTCGGCCGCTGGCGATCATCCGGCGGGAGACCTCGCCACCCCAACGGAGACAGTTCGATGAATGACGCGCGCCGGATCCTCCTGCTCAGCACATCCACCGTGCATGGAAGTGGGTTCCTGGAGTATTGCACACGGGAGATCGCCGATCACTTCGAAGGATGCGGGACCATCCTGTTCGTCCCGTACGCGAGTCCCGGGGGAGTGACGTACGACGATTACACAGACCTGGTCGCACGGCAATTTACCGCGATCGACGTGAACGTGGAGGGGATCCACTCTCAGCTGGACCCTGACCTTGCCGTCCGGGAGGCAGAAGGCCTGTTCATCGGCGGCGGCAACACATTCCTGCTGCTGCGCGAGCTGTACCGCCACGAACTGCTGGGTACGATCCGGAGTACCGTCGAGCGGGGCACGCCCTACATGGGTTCGAGCGCCGGCTCGAACGTCGCGGGACTGACGATCGGGACTACGAATGACATGCCGATCGTACACACCCCGTCGTTCGACGCGCTCGGGCTCGTACCGCTCAATCTGAACCCCCACTACCTCGATCCCGATCCCGATTCAACCCACATGGGAGAGACGAGACAGACCCGGATCCTGGAATTCCACGTGCAGAACACCGAACCCGTTATCGGACTGCGCGAGGGGACCTGGCTTCTAGTCAGGGGCCCGGCCATGCGGCTCGAAGGCACCAGTGGAGCACGTCTGTTCAGGCGCGACCGGGAGCCCGAAGAGCTCGCAGCCGGATCCGACCTGTCAGCAATGCTCGAGGGAACGAGCCTCTAGATCTGCCATTCGATGCCGAGAACCGGCAGGATGGGAATCGCTCCGACCGCACGCGGCTCGACACCGGGATCACCCTCGGACCGGTAGAACAACGCATCGTTGCGATCGAGCGCGTTGATGATGCGGAAGTAGGGGAACAGCATCTGCTCCCGGCCGAGGAACCGGGCGCGAATGCGACCTGTCGCCTGGATGTTCAGTCGAAGATAGGACCCCCGCGGAGAGCGAATCGCCACGGGAGTCGGAACGGGAAGCGGGACGGAAAACGCCGGAGTCGATGGACCCGTTGAACTCGTGGCGACCGCTGGCCCCCCCGTCCCATCATCTCCCGACAGCGGCGCGAAGGCGCCTGGTCGGTCCACGCGCGGGATCGAACCGAACTCGAGACCCTGCCCGTATGACACTTCGGCGTCGAGTTGCACCCCGCCGTTGAAGCCCTTCGTGAAACCGCCGCGCAGGAGATGGCGGCCGGAGTAGAGCTCGGTGTTGGGAGCGCCTTCGTTGACCGTCCATCCCCAGCCGAGCGAGTACGAGCCCCAGAACTGGAACGCGCCCACATTCTGTCGGAGCCAGAGGTCCAGGCCTGCGTACCGGAGAGATCCGCCATACAGATCGGGAATCCCGCCCATGCTCTTCCAGTATCCTTCCACCCGCAACTCTGAGCCGGGGCGGGGCGTATGCGTCACTGCCATCAGCAGGTGGTCCGAGCTCGCGGCCGCGATGTTCGTGAAGGAAGGGACCGAGGACTCATCCGATTCAACGGCCGTGAGCCCGGAAGCGGCACCCGGGGTTCTACCGGACGTCACGAGGAGCTGGCGATACCGACCGGCCGACAGGCTCAGGAGCAATTCGGGCGCGACGAATACGTCGGCCCGGATCCGTGGGGAGAGTCCCCGGCCCAGGTCGTCGGAGAACGAAGTCGCACGCATTCCGGCCGAAATCCGGCCGATATTCGTGATCGGCCAGCTTCCCTCCAGGTATGCGGACAACGCGTTTGCATCTGCCCTCTGGCGGATCTGGAACGGCTCCTCGGCTGTATCGCCCGTGCCCCGGAACCGGGTTCGCTGATCAAGACGATCGACATGGAAGCCATACCCGACGGTTGCACGGCCCCACTCTTTAGACAGATCGGCCGTGATCCGGGTGCGACGAGTGACCCCATCGGCCGTCAGGGGAATTTCTCCACCAATCGGCAGTCGCGTCTCGAATTCGCCGTGTGCGGCCCCGAGTTCTGCCCGGCCGACCGACAGGTCGCCTTTGAATCGCAGCGCCGCCGCGCGGTTCCCCCAGCTGGGTGAGTCGCGCTCCGGATCGTCGGGATTGAGATACACGGTCTCCCGATTCCAAAATCCGCTGATCAGGACCGTGTCTCCCTCCGACGCGTTCACGCCGAGACGGACCAGGCCGTCCGCGTACTGCTGGGGAAAACCGCCTTCGATGAACGGCTCCGCCCCCGCTCCATGCAGGCCTCGAAGCGATACCAGCCACGAGGCCCGTCCGGGCGATCCCCCCTCGGCGAGGCCGCCGGCCGACAGCATATCGACGTACAGGGTTGCGTGTGCCGGCGAGCCTGATCCAGGCCGGCTCTCCAGCAGAAGCACATCGGACAGGCCGCCGTCCCACCGTGCGGACACCCCTCCCTGGAGCCGAGCGGCACGCGTCACGCTGGGCGCAACGCTGGGCTGGATCAGGCCGCCGAGATGGAACGGGGCCTGAACGGGAGCGCCGTCGAGCAGGATGAGATCCAGGGCCGCTCCGGCGCCGCGCACGAACAGCACGTTGTCCGGGGTCGGGGGATCCGGCCCGAGCATGACGTTGGCGGCCGCTGCCAGGCCCGCTTCCGCAACACCCGGCGTCGCATCGAGAACTCGAACCACTGCCGTGCCGACCGGGACCGGTTCCGGTTCGGATACCAGCGTATCTGCATGATAGACAGGAGATGCCCGGGCCTCTACCGCCGGCATTTCCACCGGACGCAGCGTGAGGAGAAAATCGACATGGAGAGTGCTACCGTCAGGAAGATCGAGACTTACTTCCAGCGGATGGAAATCGATCCGCGAGGCGCGCACACGGCGCTCTCCGGGGGCGACATCCCGGAACAGGTACACCCCGTCCCCGTTCGTAATCGTGGAACGGTCGTCACTGATGAGTGTCACGAGAGCGTTGGGAAGGGGCCTTCCATCGGTGGCGTCGCGGACTACGCCCCGGACCGTCCCGGGGGCGGACCCCGGTCCGGCCTGCAGCGCGAGCCCTGCCAGGATCCAGAATCCGGCCGTCATGCCGTCCCCTCCGCCGGTGGGTCAGCGGGGACGAACGGAGTCACATCCTCCGGCCGATCAGCCGCCCACCCGCAACACCACTTCGTCTTCCGGAACTCCGCCCGGGTCTCCTGAACGACGCAAGCCGTCCGGTGACGCGACCAGACTTCGCTTCCCATCAACACTAACGGTGGCAGAATCTAGCCCGCGAGGCAACTCGATGAGGATTTCGCCGACTGCAGAACTCCCGGTCCCGACGACGAACAGACTGCCCGGACCGACCGAGAATCGGGCTCCGGCCGATCCCGACAGGAGCCTCGCCCGCATGTCAGGCCCGGATCCGAATCGGACCCGGAGGGTCGAGCCGTCCGCGAATCGGCGCACACTCACGGCCACGTTGCCGTCGACAGGTGCTACCGTCACCGAGGCGATTCCGGGAGCGGGAAACTCCTCGACCTGCTCAACCGGAAGCGCAGGAACTTCTAAACGTGCCGGTATCGCACGGTCACTGACGAGGCGATCGATCAGCTGGCGGAGTGGGAATCCGGGTACGACCGCGGTGGCGGCGCCGGCGACTACGAGAAGAAGCACGGCGGCGCGCATCAGCGCGGACCGCCCAAGCACAGCATGCCGGGCGTCTGCGGCGCGTGCCCTGCGCTGGTGGAGAGGCATCGGCGTCGCCGGAGACTCGTGAGAAAGCTGCGCGTCGAGCTCCCCCACGGCCTGGCCGAAGCTCTCGCCCGCCATGCGCAGCTCTCCGAGCCGCACGCGGCAATCGGTGCAGACTACCACGTGCTCCGCCACGACCGCCGCCTCGTCGGGGAGCAGCTCCGCGTCGAGATAAGCCTGCAGTTCGCCGTCAGTCCGATGATCCATCGGTGCCATCCAGTGCCGCCCATGCGGCTGAAAACCTTCGAAGCGCCCGCGCTACCAGGGCGCCGACAGATGTCTGTTTCACGCCGATCGCTTCCGCGATTTCGCTGTACCGGAGTCCTTCCTCGCGCATCAGGAGGATCGTCCGATCCCTGTCCGACAACGTTCCCAGTACGCCTCGCACGGTTTCGATCCGCTCGGCCCGTTCGGCGGCCCGCTCCGGCAGCTCCGGAACACTCGGCGACGGCGGATGCTCCTCCAGCAACCGACGCCGCCGCTTCTGTTTCCGGGCCCGGTCACGAGCGAGGTTTCCGGCCACCACGAACAGCCAGGGCCGTATCTCACCGTCCGGCAGATCCTGATCGAGAAGGCGGACGAACGCCTCCTGTGCCAGGTCTTCGGCAGCGTCCGGATCCCCCGTAAAACGGAGCACGAACCGATACAGCGCCGGGTAATGAAGCCGGAAGGCGTCCTGAACGTCCAAGGCCCTCGCCCGCTCTGGACTCCCCGGATCAGCCGGGTGCTCGGACCATCCGAGTACCGTCGTCCGAGGACGCGGCGCCGCATCGACGCCGTTCGAGGTCGCCTACCCAATAACGCGTGAGGAGTGCCCGAAGTGACAGTCGATCCGGGCTACGGCGGGAAGATGAATGAAGGGGCGGGGAGCCGAATCGGCCCCACCGCCCCTCTCCCGGATTCAGTGATCCGGTCTGTGCTCCGGCGTGCTACTCCACCAACTGAAGAGCCTTGAACAGAGGTCCAGCGGTAGTCTTGGAACCGGCGGGTGCCGGTCGCAAGCCCGTGTACCCGACCCAGCGAGCGTTCACGTCTTTGCCCTTGATCGACTCTATGAAGATCCCGGCGAAGTTCGTGAACACGAACGGCTTGGTGCCGAGATCCGGAGCCTCCGTCGGATCGAACATCGGGATCGGCCGAACGCGGGGACTCGTGCGGCAATGATTCGAGTCAGAACTGTACTCGAGTCCGCGATCGACGATACAATTGATGACGTCATTCCAACTGGCTTCGGGGTCCTGGTCGATCACATCCTGGAACCCCTGCATCGTTGGACCCGACATGTTTCCTGGCTCCGTCATCACCTCGATCCCCACATAGAAAACCTTGGAGGGATCGATACAGTTCATCACGCTGAAACGAAAATCGTCCGCACCGAAGATCTCGTCGGGTCGCCACGGATAGTACCAGGAGCCGTTCAGCCCGGCATTCGGTTGATTCGACGTAAGCGTGAACGGATCGCCCGTATCCTGTTCACCGTACCCCGTGTAGGCTTCGTTGTACACGGGATTTTCGAGTGACCCCGTGAACCAGGGCGTGTAGTAGTCTCCGAGTTCCGGATCGAACTTCTCCGAATCATTCCCGACTCCGCCTGCCTCGAACCAACGGTCAGGAACTGCCACCGGCAGAGGACAGTTGATTCCGCCCGCGGGCGATGCCTTCGCTGTGGCGTCGGCACTGATATCCACGCTCGTCACGCCAAACACCCGGGCGAAGAATGTCTCCACGGCCGACCCGCGTTCCGCCGTGCGAACAACGTTGACGGTGACGAGTTCGTTGTCGACGTCAACGGCGATGTCTTCGGGCAGTACAACAGCCTCTTGGCCTCCGATCGAGTTCAATCCTCCGAAATGGATGGCGTAGATCCTGGCCAGGTCATCGTTCTTCGGCGATTCAATGAGAGCCGCGGCACCAGCCAGAGCGGCGCCGTCAGCCACTCGCTGTGCCTCCGTGCGAGCTGTGAACAGCATTCCAACATCGATTGCCAACGCACACACCGATGTCAGCGCAATCATGCTGCCGGCGGCGATGAACAGGACAACTCCCCGTTCATTCGAGCTCGTGCGGCGGAACCGTCGGACGACCTTGCTCCCGATCTTCATTATGCTTCGCTCCCTTGAACGGCATCCGCGGGCGGAAATTGACCGCCGGCGTACTTGCTCGGGGAGCTTGAGAGCCAGAATCGTGCGGGGAACAGCAAATCAGCACGTGTGATGAGACGTTTACACCGTAACTTGCTGATAGGACAGCCTTTAAAAGACCACCTGTGGGAATCGTATCGGGTTGCAATCGGGGGCAATTGCCCGCCGAATGGTGACTTTTGTGGGCCGACATGCAGGTTGTAGCACCCGGGCCTTGCAGAATGCCCGGCCAGATCAGCCGCCGGTCAGCCCCCGAGCTGATCCCCGGCCGGTTCTACCGCGCATCGACAGCCGGGGCGCAGTTACTTCAGCAGCAGCACCGACGGACCCGCGAGAATCGAGACCTGGTAGGCGATGCCGGACCACGCCGCGCCGGGATCGGCGGGATCGACGGGTCGCGCGACGAGAATGATCAGGTCCGCCCCTGTTTCTTCCGCGTGTGCCAGGATCTCCGGGACACGCGAGCCGAAGGCGATCCGGTGGACCACATCGATCCCGTCCTGCGCGAGTGACGAGGCAAGATCGTTCAGCGCCACCAACGCCCGGGATTCCAGTTTTCCGTAAAAGTCCTCGAGTTCCTCGAACGGCAGGTCAAGGGTCTCGATGACATGCAGCAGGGCCACCTCGGTCTCGCCCCCGTCGTTCGCCCTGGCCAGGGACCGGGCAGCTTCGACCGCGCGGCGATCTTTGTCCGAGAGCTCGACGGGCACCAGAATTCGTCGGAACATCATGACCTCCTATCCAGTCCCAAGCTCCGGGGCGAACGCGAGCTGGAATCCGAGCAGCAGCGTGAGGCGGGTAAAGGAGTAGTTCGTCTCCCCCGACAGGAGTTCGCTTCCTTCATCCAGGCCCAGGTCGAACAGCGCGTTGCGTCGGTGCTGGCTCCCGTGGCTGAACATCAGGCCGAGCGTGAAATCGGAGCGGCCGACCGTTGCCTGGACACCAGCCCCCAGGTGGTACAGATCCCAGATCGCGAAGGTCGTCTCCGTGGGTATCGGCTCCTTCGCTCCACTGAAGTCGGTGCGGAAGCTCCCGTACGAGGTGAGCTTTTCGTTGAACACGTGTTCCACGCCGATGCCGACGTTGGCCAGGGACTTCATTTCGAGATAGACCGACGGATCCAGCGGCTCTCCTGAGCCCGAGTAGAAGACGAGAACAGGTAGGCCGCGCCGATCGCGACCGCCCAGGGGGAGTTGAATGTCGAGGGAATGTCCTGCTGGGAATCGACGGCGATGTAAGTCGGAAGGATCCCATCCGGCCCTTCTACCTGTCCGACCAACACACTGCTGAGCGTCTCGTCGCCGCTGCCCCACAGCTTCACGCCGGGTGTCGTGACCGTAAGGCCGAGCGACCACGGTTCACTCTCCCAGCCCAGTCCGATCTTTGGCAGCACCCGCCAGCTGGCGTAGTTGTAGTCCCGCAACCTCGAAATGACCGTCGCCTCGCCCTGATCCGTCAGCTCCTGGAATTCCACGTTGGATCGAGCGCGCTGACTCCGGACGGACACGAAGGTGGAGATCCCGAGCCCGAGCCCGCCGCCCAGCGGCTTTGCCCAGGTGAACCCAGCCCAGTACTCCGACAGTTTCGTCTCGTACCCGAGGCTCCCGGCCAGCAGCTCCAGGTCCGGCGCCTCGACGAGATCGGGGGCCTCGAGTATCACCTCCTCGGTCAGCCGGATGTCGAAGTCATGGCGGTTCATGAATGAATAAGCGAGGCGGGAATCGCCTAGGAATCCGAACCTCAGCTCACCCGCGATCAGCGCGGCGACCGCGTCCACGCGTGACGAGGTGACCCCGTCCCCCGGTTCCGCGAGGTTCGTCAGGCTCAGGTGGTCGTAGTTGAATACATACCCGGTCAAGAATGCTTGCGCGGATTCGAGAAGCGCCAGGCGGCCGGGGTTGTAGTAGACCGCGCTGAGATCGGAGGCGCTGCCCACCATCGCGCCGCCCAGCAGCCGCGCCCGGTTTCCGTAGTCGTTCGTCCAGTACTGCGCGTCCTGGGCCCTGGCGGGCCCGGAACACAGCACTCCGAACGCTCCTGCCAAGACGAGAGCCCAACGTGAATTGTGAACGCTCCAGAACCCTGCCATCGACAATGCTCCGGACTGAAGAACTGCCCTTAGTGGTCGCTATCGTAACCTAGGACGCTTCAATGAGTCGCGCGACCGGATCCGGTTTGGCTGCGGGGCCCGCGGTCTCGTAGCTTTGCGCCCATGATATGGCGTCGACTCACTCCGGCCCTGGCACCGTCCGCCGTGCTCGCGTGCGCGTCGTTCGTCTTCCTGCCCGTCGATGCCGTCGCGCAGGGCCGCACCCGCGACGCGGTGACATCCCTCTCCGACTCGGCCGTCGTGTCAGTCCTCACAATTCTGCCCGGCGACCGGCTGTATTCGTTGTTCGGTCACACGATCATCCGGGTGCACGACCCGGAGACCGGGCTCGACGTGGGGTTCAATTACGGCACATTCGACTTTCCGCAAACCCCGCTCGGAGGCGCTGGATTCGTCGCCCGGTTCGTTTACGGTGAGTTGGATTACGCGCTCGCGGAAACTGGATCGGAAACTGAATCGCCGCTGCCGCCCGCGTTTGTCGAGTGGTACTGGAGCACAGAGGCCCGACCAACGATCGAGCAGACACTTGACCTCACTCCGGCACAGGCGGACTCCCTGTACGCGCTGCTGGTCGAGAATGCCCGGCCCGAGAACCGTGTGTATCGGTACGATTTCTTCTTCGACAACTGCTCTACGCGGCCCCGGGATGCGTTCGAGGCAGTGCTCGGCTCAGAGCTGAGGGTGAGCATGGAGGACCCCGACCGCAGCTTCCGTCAACTGCTGGATCCAAACCTGGTTGGGCATCCGGGCGTAGACTTCTCGATGGACATCGGACTCGGGATGCCGTCCGACCGGGAGGCCTCGGCTCGCGACGCGCTTTTCCTCCCGGAGTATCTGATGAAATGGCTCGGATCGGCCACGATTGGCGCGGCGGGAGCCGAGCGACCGCTCGTGAGCCGGACGGATACCCTGACCTGGGCACCGGGGGCGGGAGACAGGGAGGCCGCCCTGCCATGGCCCACGATCCTGGGCTGGATCCTCGGCAGCGGGCTGGTCCTGCTCACGATCCGAGACCGAAGGGCCGGGCGCGGAGGGCCGCGGCGCTGGTTGGATGGATCCCTGTTCGGGGTGGTTGGAATCGCGGGATTGATCCTGGCGTTTCTCGTCTTCGTGTCGCTGCACAGCGTGACGAACGGGAATCTCAACCTGATGTGGGCGATCCCGACGCACGTGATTCCGGCGTTCGTCCTGCTGGCGGGACGCGACTCGCGGTGGCTGCGGCCCTACATGCTGATCACTCTCGCGCTCGCGGTCCTGTTTCTTCTGGGCCTGCCGTTCTGGCCTCAGGATATCCCGGCAGCGGTCATCCCGTTCGTGATCGGGATCTGTGCCCGTGCTGCGGTGCTGGCCTTCCCGCCTTCCACATCTGAAACCCAGGCCTCCGACGGCAGCTCGCGGTAGCCGCCGTTTCCGTCAGGCAGCACGAATAGCACCGCGAGTCCTTCGCGGTCGGCCAGCGCGATTCCCTCGGCAGGACCGAGTACGCTGAGGCCCGTGGCCCACGCGTCGGCCAGAGTGGCGCTGGCGTGCATCACGGTGACCGAGAAGCCCTGCCACAGTATGGGGGAACCGGTCCGCGGATCGACGATATGAGCATATCGCGTTCCGCCGGACTCGTAGAAATTCCGATAGTCGCCCGACGGGCGATGGAAGCGTCCAGCAGCGGAATGCTGCGCAGCACGGTCCGCGCTGACGGGTCCGGAGCTTCGATTCCGACGAGCCAGGGTGAGTCGTCAGGCTTCCGACCACGGGCCCGAATTTCCCCCCCGACTTCGACGGCGAAGGCGGCCAGACCCATCGAAGAAAGTGCCTCGGCAGCCCGATCCACCCCGTATCCCTTGGCGATCGCCGACAGGTCGATCGAGACCCCGGGGTCCGTCTTTCGCAGCGCCCGTCCGTCATCGCTGATCTGCAGCTTCTCGTACCCGACGTGAGCCATTACCGCCGGAACTGCAGCCGGGTCGGCCGGCTCCCCGGGCGTACCGTCCGCTCCAAACCCCCACAGCGTCACCAGCGGGGCGACGGTCACATCGAATGCGCCTTTGGTCGCCTGGCTCACGGTCTCGGCGCGCCTGACCACATCGACGAACTCCACGGAGACCGGGAAAGGCTCGACGGAACCCGAGCGATTGAACCGGGAGATCTCGGACTCCGGGTCCCAGGTGGACATAGAGGCGTTGACCCTGTCGAGTCGAGCGACGATCGAGTCGCGGGCCGCCTCGACGAGTGCCACCGCCCCGCCCGGCACCACGAGCTTCGCCGTCCAGGTCGTTCCCATCGTCGAGCCCGACAGC
>JBDGUZ010000089.1:0-15520 GCA_039585915.1 Gemmatimonadota bacterium | reverse complement strand
ATCCGGACTGGAAGATGCTCGACGTGCCGCCGACGCCGCCATCGACTCTGACGCGCGCCCGGGAGATCGCCCTGCGCAACGGGGTGCGGTACGCCTACACGGGCAACGTGCACGACAGCCGCGGGGGGAGCACCCGGTGCCACGCCTGCGAGGCGCTGCTGATCGAGCGGGACTGGTACGAGCTGGGTACCTGGGGCCTCACCGCCGACGGGCGCTGCGCAGCCTGCCGTGCTCCCTGCGCCGGGGTCTTCGAGGCCGGCCCCGGGACCTGGGGCCGCCGGCGCATGCCGGTGGCCATGTCGGTATGAGCGTCGGCGCCGGCGTTAGCCGCCCTCCGGCCGCCGCCCTCAGCAATCCAGCCTGATCAGTGCGTCCCCGAGCCCTGTGAGGTACACCGGATCGTCCTGGTCGCCGACGATTAGCCTCGTGACCAGCCCCGGCAGCGGGGCCCACATGGCCGGCGTGAACAGTTCCATGCGGGAAGCGCCCGTCTCGCCACGGCGCATGAACTCCTCCTCCACCTCCAGCTGTTCGGGCGTCACGGCGCGAAACGCATAGTGGCGAGCGCCGGTCTCCGGGTCGACCACGATCACCCCGTTCGAGAGCGGCAGGATCACCCAGAGCATTCCCTCACTATCGAACTCGAGGTCGTCCGGCTGGATGCCGTCCACGAGCACCGAGCGCTCGCCGAGCCGCCCGGAGTCCTGGTCGACGCGATACCGCAGCACGCGCCCCCCGGGCGTTTCGGACAGGTAGACGTTGCCGCGCCTCTCATCGACCACGACGCCGTTGGCGAAGTACAGCGAGTCAACGATGAGTTCAGCCTCGTCGGCGACGCGTCCATCCTCAATGCCGAGGCGAAGCAGCGCGCCCTCGGGACTGGGGATGTCCACTGAAGCCCACATTCGAGACTCGCCCTCGTCCGGCGAGTTGTGCGCGCTCTGGGTGAATCAGATCGTCCCCTTCGAATCCCGCACCGCCGTGTTGACGCCGTAACGGTGCTGGTACACCCGGTCGGTTTCGCCGGTCGTCACGTCCACTGAAAGGTGACCCGATTCCCGGCCCGGCCCAGGGAATCAAGCAGGACCACCATGTCCGGGTACGCGGTCATGAAGCTCTGTGCGGCAACCGGGCGCCTTTGTCGAAGGCGGTGACTGCACCCAGGGTCGATACCGAACCTGGGAATCGCAGTTCTGACTGAGCAGGTTCAGGGAGCACCCCATTACTCTCGGAGCTGGCTCACAGATCGAGACGAATGCAGGAATAACCGTGGGGCATTGCCCGCCGGATCGTGGCTCGCACCCGCGGGACCGCTGCGCTAGGTTCTTCGAGGACGGATCCGCGCTCGCCCCTCGATGTCCGCCGCAGGCTGAATCGTCAAAGTCAGGATCGGAGGCACACCATGCCGGAAAGCGTCTACAAAGTGGTCGAGCTGGTTGGCACGAGCACCGAGTCGTGGGAAAAGGCCGCGAAAGCAGCCGTAGACCGGGCCTCAGAAACCCTGCGCGATCTTCGCGTCGCCGAAATCTCGGAGCTGGACATGCAGCTCGACGATGGCAAGGTCCAGGTCTACCGCGCAAAGGTGAAGGTGTCGTTCAAGTACCAGGACGACTAGTCGGTCATCACGAGTACGCCCAGATCGCCTGCGGGAGGCGGCCGGGCGCTTCTCAATGCTGTGTCACACTTCCGGACGCATCTGGATCGTGTACGCACGCTCAGCTCTTGAGTGGTATCGTGGTCAATAGAAGAGCCTGGTGACTTCGATTGCCGCCAACGTGGTGAATGTGAGGCCCGGAATGCTTTGCTACGTTCACCTCTGTTCGTTCGGCAGGCACACCGCATGATGAGCGACCGCTGGGAATGGGGTGGGACCGGGGCGCATCCCACGCATCACTCCGCGACAACTGGCGACACACGCCACGGCATCGCCCAGGATCTCGACTCACCGCCCGGTCAGCCGCCTACCCGACTGCCTCGGGCAACGGGAGGTCCAGCCCCCGCAGAATCGCCCGGAAGCGCGGATCGTTGCGAAGTCCCTCGGAGGTGCTCAGGCAGGACATGTAGACGACCTCGTGATCTCGCATGTCGCAGGATCGCTCCATCCACTCCACCGCGCGATCTATCTCGCCAGCCCAGCTGAACAGATGAACGATGTTGTTCGGCTTGACGAATTTCTCGGCTGAACGTTTGACGAGGATCTCCGCGCCCCTGACCAGCGCCGCCTGCGGGCCCACTCCTTCATCCGTGAGCGCCGTGGCCACTTCCTGGTCGCCCAGGAGCTCGAAGTAGTCCACGTAGTGCGCGAGCCCTTCCGCGAGGTTGCCCTGTGAAAAATACTGCCACGACAGGCCGAAGGAACGCAACGGATTCGGCGGAACGATCTCCAGCTGGCCGATGGCCTCATCGTACCGACCGGTGAGCCCCCGCTGGATACCGCGGAGCATCTGCGTGAACGGATTGAAGGGATCGATCTCGACGGCCCGCGCGATCTGCTCGTCGCTCTCCGGTACTCTGTGCAGCATCGCCAGGAAGTGCGAGTAGAAGATACGGGCCTGCGGTTCATTGGGGTCTAGCGCGATCGCGCGCTCGTAGGCCCGCTCCGCGGCAGCCCAGTCCCAGTCGTACCACGTGTGGACCTGGGCGAGGGCCTGGTGTGCCTCACCGTGATTGGGGTCCAGATGCACGGCACGCTGGGCTGCCTCCAGCCACTTCGGCCCGGACTCATTCGCGGGGACCATCCCGAGGACCACCTTGGATCCCCAGATCAGCGCGATTCCCGCGTAGGCCGACGCGTAGTCCGGCTCGATGTCCAGTGCCGCCTGGTAGTACTGCATGGCTCGGTCGAGGTCGGCGGGATTGAAGCTCTGCTGATACACGCGGCCGCGCAGGTACTTCTCGTGCGCGACGGGGTTAACGACCTGCCGTTCGGGTCCGCCGCTCGCCTTCGATCCCAACGCGCCGTGGACCTCGTCCGCAACGGAATTCGTCGTCGCCCGATACACGGACAGAACGTCGCTCAGCTCACCATCGTACGATCCGGACCAGAGAGCCTCCTGTGTCGTCCCGTCCACGAGCCGGGCCTGGACGCTCAGAGAGTCGCCGACGCAGAAGATCGACGACTCCACTATGGCCTCGACGGCCAGATCTTTACAGATCTTGCTGGCCGGCTGATCTCCGTCCTGGTACTCGAGGACGGAGGTGCGAGCGAGCACCGCTACGTCGCCCCGGCCGATCTGCGAGATCAATGCCTCGTGCAATCCGAGCACGAGATACTGCCGGTCTGGATCGGTCCCGATGTTCACAGGCGGAAGCACGGCGATCCGCCGTCGCCCCACGGGTGCGACGACCTCCTCCGTTAGCAACGTTTTCGCGAATTCACGGGCCGACTCGAAACGATCGTCGGGTAACTTTGCCATTGCGCGACCCACAGCCCGATCGACGAACAGCGGGACGTCGCGATCGATCTGTTGAAGGCTCGGGGTTCTCTCCGTGGCGTGCTTCGAGAACAGGCCCATGACCGTCGATGAGACGTAGGGCGGCCGGCCGGCGATCATCTCGAACAGGACGCACCCCATGGCGTACACGTCCGTGCGCCCGTCCACCTTCCCCTGGTCGAACGCCTGCTCGGGACTCATGTAGTCCGGCTTCCCCACGGCCATCCCGGTTCCCGTAAGTTGCGCCCCGCCCGCGGCCTCGACGGCCCGGGCGATATCGAAGTCCGCCACGCTGGCCTGGTCCCCGGAGAGAAGGATATTGCCGGGCTTCACATCCCGGTGAATCACACCCTGCGCGTGCGCATACGTCAGAGCGGAAGCGACCTGGTCCATGATCCGGATCGCTTCGGGCAGCGGCAGTCTTCCTTCCCTCTCGAGTCGATCTCCGAGCGTCTCGCCGTCCACGAACGGCATCACGTAGTACTGGTACCCGTCCGCCTCGCCCGAATCGATGAGCATGAGGATGTGAGGGTGGGAGAGCCTGGCGGCGATCTCGATCTCTCGCGTGAAACGATGCGCTCCGATGGCTGCGGCCAGCTCGGGGCGCAGCACCTTCACGGCCACCTGACGGCGGTGCTTCATGTCCTCCGCGAGATAGACGGTAGCCATGGCGCCGCATCCGAGCTCATGCTCGATGCGGTAGGAAGCATGCAGCGCGTTGGAGAGACGCTCAGGTATCGGAGTCATTCACGAGCCTGGCACGACCAAGAGTGAAGTTCGTTGCCTCGGAAGCTGATAGTCGGGCGATGATCGGGGGACAGTAAAGTCGACCCCAAACCGCCCTCTTCCCTGACCAGTACTCAACCGGTCGCTATGGGACACGGTATGACCGTGTACTTTCGCTCCCGATCGTGGTTCGAGCAGGGTCGTCCGTTTGCGATCTACCCGATAGCGCGTACCATCCTGATGAGATATGGGTAAATGGGCAGAGATCAGGCGACGTAAAGTGCACCGGGCGGCGCTGGCCTATGTGGCCGCATCACTGGCCCTGTGGGGTGCGTTGGACCTTGCCGCTGACGCCTTCTCCCTACCCATGGTGTGGGTACGGGCCGTCATGATCGCGTCCGCCGCCGGACTCCCGTTGGTCCTCACGGCAGCGTGGTACTTCGACGTCAGGCCCGAGCCGGGAGAAGCGGACGCCGCAAGGTCAGCGTTCCGGTGGAAAGGAATCACGATAAGCGCCGTTCTGGCCGTCGTGGTCTTCGTCGTCCTGAACGCCGCCCTGCAGACGCCAGACGCTGTCGAATCGGACGGTGCGATCCCCGGATTCGGAGGTCGAGGCGCGATCGCGGTGATGCCGTTCGAGAATCTGTCCGACGACGCTTCGGACCTCCATTTCGCGGATGGGATTCCCGACGACATAGCGACAAGCCTGCAAAGCTGGGGGGTCTTTCCGGTGATCTCCCGAAGCTCGACCCGGGCATACGAGGGCCGGGAGCTGGATCTTCCGTCCGTCGCCTCGTCACTGGGTGTGCGATACGTGCTGGTCGGCAGCGTGCGAACGGCAGGTGACAGTGTCAGGGTGACTGCCCAGTTGATCGACGCGGAGACCGATACCCAGATCTGGGCATCCAGGTTCGATCGAGACATGGCGGACGTGTTCGCTATCCAGGATGACATAACCCGGGAGATCGTGACGGCCATCGCTCCCGAGATGACGCGCAGCGAAATGCGGCGCACGCGCGTCGAGCGCCCGGCTGAGCTGGCGACCTGGGAACTCGTCATCCGCGCCCAGAGTCTGATCCTGGAGGGCACGTACGACGCTGCTCTGGAAGCCAGGGAGCTCATTCAGCTGGCAATTCAGCGCGAGCCCGAATATGCGCTGGCCCATGCGCGACTGGCCGAGATCGATCATGGAATGAGCAACTACTACTCTCGGAGTGTGGGTGACACGGCCGAGGCCGCAGTGGGAGAGGCGCTCGAGCATGCGCGGCACGCGCTGCAGCTGAACCCGTCGCTGGTAGATGCCCGGATGTGGTACGGGCACATGCTCCTGCATCACCGAAGCGTGGACGAGGGACTGCTCGAGCTTAGGGAGGCCGTTCGGATCAGCCCGAGCCACGCTCAGGCACGGGCCGAGCTGGGGCTGGGCCTGGCCATTGCCGGAGAAACGGAGGAAGCCCTCGCAGAACTGGCGATTGCGTTCCGCCTCAGCCCGAACGACCCGCGCAACGATCGCATTCGCACGTTCGAGGCGCTGGCCTATCTCTACGCCGACATGAATGCCGAGGCCGCCGAGACTGCTCGACGGATCATCGACTCGCAGAAGGGCTCTGGCCTCAACTTGTATCCGTATGTGGTTGAGATCAGCTCGCTGGTGCGGCAGGAGCGCATCGAACAGGCGCGGTCGAGCGCCGAGGAGTTCACGGCAATGCTGGGCGAGTTCGATTGGTCGGCGATCGAGCGCGGGGCCTGGTCCCAGGCGGAGCTGGACCGCGTGCAGGCTGACCTTCGCACGGTTGGACTGATCCAGTAGGGTGAGCCGAAGGACTGGGGTCACCTGCCCCGGTAGTCGGCTCGACTGAGCGCGGCATCTGTCTCGGCTGCGCCTCGTGCCGCAGGTGGAATAGAGCCAGGTGAGTATCAACAAGGTTTCGTCACGCGTCGACCGTCACCTGGGCTGACACGGGCACAAACCAGAATCCACGAATTCCTCACACAGTACGAGGTCGGCATAGGCGGAAGGGCGTCTCGCCCACCAGGCTCACACCCCGCAGGTTGCCAATCAGAATCCTCGCTTCCTATGATTCGAAGCGGCCCGCCGGCGGGAGTTTGCAGTACTCGGCTCGACTCCCGCCGACCCCGAGGCAGTGACATCGCGATGCACATGCTGCGCTTCCTGGGTGAAGTGAGTGTCGGTTTGCCTCCAGGTGCCGCTCGCCGGCAGCTGTCACGGTCTCGCTCGATCTCCGTACTCGCCTGTCTCGCTGCATCCGATCGTGGTGGGTCCTCACGCTCCGGCTGGAACTGCACAGAGGAACATGGCACCTCCTCGGACCCGATGAGCCCGGTGCCGAGATCCTGGCGTTCGCCGAGGCGGGTGGTTCCCCTCAGATCCCCGCCCCGATGATTCGAGTACCGGTCGGGACTCCGATCGAGGTCACGGTGCGCAATCCCCTGGACACGGACCTGGTGTTACACGGCCTGTCCGAGCGGAGGGTGGCCGCGATGGACTCGCTGGTCGTGCCCGCAGGCACGGCGGCCGAGGTCCGATTCACCGCAGACGCCGAGGGCACCAATTACTACCGAGCCCGGATCTCGGCCTCGATATCCTCCAGGGCCATCTCCATTCGGTCCTGGTGGGTCCGGAACGACAGCACACAGATCCGGATGACGAAGCCATCGTCGAGCGTCGTTCCGGTCAGATAGACGCGCCTACGCCGGTTGACACCCTCCATCACGTCCCGGTTGAGCTGGTCCCGCGCCGCGCCCTCGAGGCCTGGCCGATCCACCCGGAAGGCCAGTAGAGACAGCTGCGGCGGACAGACCAGGTCGACGCCGGGCAGCTCCCGGAGACGCTCGGCTGCCCAGCGGGCCAGGTCCAGTTTTTCATCCAGGTTGACCCGGAATGCGCCTGTACCGTGCAGCTTGAACGGCAGCCAGACTCGCAGGCCGCGAAACGGGCGCGAGAGTTCGGGCGAGATCTCGCAGAAGTCGACCAGATCGTGGTCAGCCTGCATCGGCGGCATGTAGTCGGCGTCGAGGCTATGAGTGCGCCGTAGCGCCTCTCCGTCGCGCACCAGCAGGGCTCCCGTCCCGTAGGGAAGGAACAGACCCTTGTGGGGATCGAGAATCACCGAGTCGGCGCGCCCGAGGCCCGCCAGACACTGCTTGCCGCGCTCGGTGAGGGCAAAGAAGCCGCCGTACGCTGCGTCGACGTGTAACCAGAGTCCGTGCCGCTCGCCGATGTCGGCCAGATCGTTCAGCGGGTCGACGGCCCCGGTGTTGGTGGTGCCTGCATTGCCGTTGACCAGGAACGGTCGAAGGCCGCGACCGCGATCCGCCTCGATGGCAGCGACCAGGGCGTCGAGCCGGATGCGCTGCTCGTCATCACTGGCGATCAGTCGCACGTTGTCGGCCTGGAAGCCTGCCAGCCTGGCGGCTTTCAGTATGGAATGGTGGCTCTGGTCGGAGGCGTAGAGGACTCCGTCCGAGAACCTCTCGCCCAGCCGCTCGAGGCGAGCGGTGACGATGCCGGTAAGGGTGGCCAGAGAACCGCCCGAAGTCAGCAGGCCGCGGGCAGTCTCCGGGTAGCCGATGATCTCGCCGAACCACCGCAGCACGTTGGCTTCGAGCTGCGCGAGAGGCGGCGCGGCGGCAAATACCCCGGTATAGCGGTTGAAGGAGTCGGCGAGTAGATCGGCAACCGCACTCTGGAAGAGACCGCCGCCCGGAATGTATGCCAGGTACCCGGGCCCGGCGGTGTTGAAGCTCTTCGGCACCAGGCGCTGGAACAGCAGTTCGAGCAGGTCGTCGTACGGCTGACCACTTTCCGGGACCGGCTCGACCAGTGAGCGCGCCAGGTCGGCAGCACCCTCGGTATCCGCCGCGGGCTGGTGAGGCAGCGAGCTAATGTGCTCTACGATGCGCTCCATGGCGCGGTCGACCAGCGAGAGCATCTCGTCGCTCGCGAGCTCGAGAGGGTTGGACTCTCGATCGAGGCCAGAGCCCCGCGGGACGCCTCGCGCCGGGCCGGTCGTGTCGGGCGTGTTGCTCATCGACCCAACGCTGCTGGCGGCGGAGGTCCGGGGCCGGTATCGAGCCGCCGCTCAGGACACGACCACCGAACTCTCCCACGGAACGTCCCTCTCGCGAAGCCCCTCGAGCAAATCCTCATAGCACCCTTCCTCGCGTCCCACGTACTCGGGTGGGTTGACACCGGGTCGTCGAAACAGGCCGCTCGCAACCTGTCGGGCGACCACCGAGCAGGTGTAGCCCGTGGTCCGGGCCATCGAGGTCGTGTCCGTCGCACGGTCGTAGGAATCCAGCATGTCGAACGTATACGTCAGGTCGTTCTCCCCGGACAGGCCTTCCACCACGACGTGCATGACCGTCAGGTCTTCCTCGCCCTCTCGCAGCTTCCAGCGCTCGAAGATCAGTTCCGAAGTCAGGTCGCGCGGCACGACCGTCTCACCCCGAACCTCGATCGGGTCCGTATCCAGGAAGCCCGTATCCCGGAACACCCTCATGAGTTCTGCGTGTCCGGGGTACCGAAGCGTCTTTTCCTTCATGTCGGGAATGTCCATCGTCCGCACGAGGGACCGGAGGCCGTCCGTGTTGAACGCCTCGAGGGTCCCGACGCCGGCGAAGTCGATCATCTCCCGCTCGGAAAGCGCGGGTCGCACCACCTCCTTCCCGTTCTCGACGAGACGGGCTGGACGCGAGTAAACTTCGAGCACGTCCGCCGGTGAAAAGCAGGCGCGATATTCGAACGGCCAATCGCGCTGTCTCGGCAGTCCGCCCACGTAGCAACTGTAGGTGTCGATCCGGTCCAACTGGCTCTCGAGGTAACCCAGCGTCACGTTGCACAGCCCGGGCGCCACGCCGCAGTCCACGACAGCCGTGACTCCCTGCTCTCGAGCCACGTCGTCCAGGAGCAACGGGTCTTCCGGAAAGAAGGCGATGTCCACCACGTTGCGCCCGGCCTCGATCACCGCGCGAAGCGTTTCAAACCCCATGAACCCGGGCACGGCGCTGATCACCAGGTCCGCGTCCGCTACTGCGTGGCGCACGGCTTCCGGTCGGCTCAGGTCGACCTCGACGGTATACACACCCGGCGCCGAAGCCAGGCGCTGAAGGGCCGAGCGGTCCCGGTCCACCGCGGTGACCTCGAATTCTCCGTCGCGGGCCAGGTCCTGAACGATCGCGTTGCCCACGAGCCCCGCGCCCAACACCGTGATTCGCATGTCGCATCCTCCATGATGCACAGCCTGCACCCGAAGAGAGCCTTGTTAATCGGCCTCTCCAGGTAGTGAGCTGAAATCAGTTTACAGGTGGTTTCCTACGCCCTGGAAGTGGCTTTTCGATAAGCGGTTATCCAGTTCATGCAATGCTCGTCGTTCCCCATGAGCAGGTCTCCCGTCAGGATCCCGGAGCGGCTCTGCTCGTCCAGCGGATTCGTGATCACCGCCGTGATCCCGGAGGCTACCGTCATGGAGAGGAAGGAGGAGTTCACCGCCGATCGGCCCGGCAGGCCAAAGGAGACATTGCTCGCTCCGCATACCGTGTTCACACCCAGCTCTTCCCTCACGAGGCGAAGGGTCTCCAGAGCAGTTCTGCCGGCACTTCGGGAGGCAGCTACAGGCAACACCAGTGGATCGATGAGCACATCGGCAGCCGGGATCCCGTGGTCCGAGGCCCGCCCCAGGATCTTCCGGGCCACAGCGAGTCGTCTGGCCGGAGCATCGGGGATCCCCTGTTCGTCCATGGTGAGCCCGATGACCGCAGCTCCGTGTTTGCTCACCAGGGGAAGAACGGCCTCCAGGCGTGCGTCCTCGCCGGTCACCGAGTTCACGAGAGGTTTCCCCTCGTAAACCTCCAGGCCACGGGCCAGCGCCTCGACCACGCTGGAATCGATGGAGAGTGGCACGTCAGTGAGGGACTGTTGGCCAGCAAAGCCGGTTCGTCCACCAGTGGAATTCCCGCGTTGACGTCGAGGACCGTGGCGCCGGCGTCCACCTGGGCCAGGGCGTCGGAGCCGACTCGCTCGAGGTCCCCCGCGGCCATCTCGGCTGCGAGGGTCTGTCTCCCCGTCGGGTTGATCCGCTCGCCGATGATGCAGACGGGTCGATCGGGTCCGATCGTGACCGACTGCTCTGCTGAACTCAGGATCGTCTCCATCCACACCTCCCTCGGTCCTTGTCTTCGGCCTCGGAACATACTACAGTGTTTCACATGATGAAAGCTAGTTTCAAAACTGAGTCACCCGGCACGATTCCCGGGACCCGAGCAGTCGAACGAGTCCTTTCCCTCCTCAAGGCGTTTCCTGAGAACAGGCCGAAACGGAGCCTTACCGAACTTGCCGCCGAAGCGGGTCTCAACAAGTCCACGGCTCATAGAATGTTGAGCGTCCTCGAGCGGGAGGGCTTCGTCGTCCGATCCCCCGAGAGCGGGTACTTCCAGCTCGGTCCCGAGATGATCGTTCTCGGTTCCCGGGCTCTCAGATCCGTCGACGTACGAGAGGCGGCCCGTTCCGAGCTCGAAGCCCTCGCCGACACCACCGGAGCGGATGTCACGCTGGAGTCGCTCGTCGGCTCCGAGGTACTGATCCTGGATGAAGTGCGGGGCCGGGGCCTGTTGGGTATAGACAGCTCCGTCGGAACCCGGTGGCCCGCCCACGCCACCGCGACGGGAAAGGTGCTGTGTGCATTCGCGGGGATGGCGATGCCCGAACCGCCGGACGGTCTGATGCCCGTCACGGACCATACGATCATCTCCTGGGACCGGTGGATGACCACGCTTTCCGAGATTCGAGAGCACGGGTATGCCACTAATATCGAAGAGCTCGAATACGGGTACGCCTCCGTGGCCGCGCCCGTATTTGACGACGAGGGGTGCACCACGGTGTCGTTGAGCATCGGTGGTTCGGTGCACCGCCTGACCCCGGATCGAATACCCGCCCTCGCGGAAAGCGTCCGAGAGGCTGCGTCCCGGTTGTCGGAGCGCCTGGGATACCGATCCGATCTCCCGGGGTCCTGACCTGGCAGGCGATTCAAGAACTGAGGCACACCAAATGAGACCTACTCTCAGCTTTCTGGACGACCAGCTCATCGGCCGGATCATCGACGAAGCCAGGAGCCTGCTTCAGACTCTGGGTGTGACGATCCACAACCAGGAGGTACTGTCTCTGCTTGGAGATCACGGGGTCGAAGTCGATCCGAAGACCGAGCACGCAACCCTGTCGGACGAGATCATCGATCAGGCGCTGGCGGCCGTGCCAGAGTCATTCAAGCTGTACGACGTGCTCGGAAACCAGACTCATGATTTCTCGGGGGACAACGTCCATTTCACACCGGGATCAGCGGCCATCAACATTCTCGACGAAGCAAACGGGGAGATCCGGCGCCCCGCCACCGCCGACTACATCCGGTACGTCCGGCTCGTGGGCAGCCTGGAGAACATCGCCTCCCAGAGCACCGCTTTCATCCCGGCCGACGTGGCCGACTCGATTTCCGACAGCTACCGGCTGTTCCTGAGCCTCCTGTTCTGTGAGAAGCCCGTCATTACCGGTGCCTTCTCCGGCGAGGCCTTCGAGGTCATCCGGGACCTGCAGCTCATCGTTCGCGGCAGCGCCAAAGAGTTGAAGCAGAAACCCGTGGCGGTCCTTTCCTGCTGTCCGACCCCCCCGCTCAAGTGGAGCGAGGCCACCAGCCAGAACCTCCTGGACTGCGCCCGAGCTTCCATCCCGGTGGAGCTCATTTCCATGCCACTTTCCGGTTTCGTGGGCCCCGTCACGGTGGTTGGCACCCTGATCCAGCACACCGCGGAAACGCTCAGCGGCGTGGTCATCGGCCAGTTGGCCAACCCCGGCACTCCCATGCTGTATGGAGGCGCCTCGGCCATCTTCGACATCCGGTACGAGACGACGCCGTTCGGCGCGGTGGAGACGATGATGACCGACTGCGCCCATACGGAAGTCGGGAAGTACCTGGATATCCCCACCCAGGCCTACACGTCGATGAGCGATGCGAAGCGACTGGACGCCCAGGCGGGACTGGAAACGGCGATGGGTGCCACGCTGGGGGCCCTGGTCGGAACCAACAACATCTCCGGCCCCGGGATCCTGGACTTCATCAACACCGTGAGTCTCGAGAAGCTGGTAGTCGATAACGAGATCTGCGGGCAGACCTTCCGCATGCTGGAGGGCATCCGGCCGAGGGAAGATTTTCCCGCCCTGCCGATCTTCCAGGAGCTGCTTCGGGACAAGCACCTGATCATCGCCGATCACACCCGGCGCCACCTGAGGGACGAGATCCGGTTTCCCGGGCCCGTCATCGATCGGGCTAACCGTGCCCGCTGGCAGGACGAGGGAGGCCTGAGTCTCCGTGAGCGGGCGTCGGGGGAGGTGGAACGGCTGATCCAGGAAGCCGAGCCCACTCGCCTGGAAGAGGGCGTGAAGGCACAGCTCATCGAGCGCATGGAAGGCGCTGCTCGGGATGCAGGGATGGTCGCGCTGCCGGCGAGGGATGCATGACGGGTGTCATCTCCCTCGAGGCCATCACGCTGGCGCCGCCCCGGGATACCGTCCTCCGGACACAGGGCGTGCCGGAGGGCCACCGGATTCCGAAGCGTGTGGATGGCCTCGTGGAGGAGGCGAGGGAACTGTACGAAGCTCTCACCCGGCCAACTGGAGTCATGGCTGAAATATCCGTCGCCGAATTCCAGGAAGTCTACGAGGGGAATGGCCAGAATGCGGAATCTTCTCCACTACCCGCCATCGGCAGGGAAGCCGAGCGGTTGGCTCTATTCGCCGCCACGCTCGGGGAGCCCATCAGTCGGAAGATCGACGAGCTGTTCAGGGAAAACGATGCAGCGCTGGGATGCATGCTGGACGGCATCGCGTCCGAGAGAGCGAACAGCGCCGCAAACCTGATGGGCCGGACCTTTCTCGAGTCGCTGCTCCAGGCCGGCGAGGCAGACTCGGGTACGAGAGTGTTGCCGTACAGTCCGGGGTACTGCGGGTGGCATATCACCGGCCAGCGGAGGCTGTTCGCCTTCCTCGATCCCGGGCGGATCGATATCGAGCTGAATTCGAGTTGCCTGATGTCGCCTCTCAAGTCGGTATCGGGGGTGCTCGTCGCCGGCCCGCCGAAGATCCACGCCTTCAAGAACGACTTCGATTTCTGCCTCGATTGCGCCACCTGGGAATGCCGCGAACGGATCGCATCCACCACTCGTCCTCTCCCCCCGAAGAACGAATGGAGCCGAGAATGGAAATACTGAAGGATATCGCGCAGAACCTGATCGCCGGGAACGATGAGAAGGTCGCCGAACTCGTCGGCCAGGCGATCGAGGCGGAGGTGCCCACGGTCGAGATTCTCGAGCACGGACTGATCGCCGGGATGAACGTGGTGGGAGGCAGATTCCGGAACCACGAGATGTTCCTGCCGGAAGTCCTCCTATCCGCCAGGGCCATGACCGCCGGCGTCGCGCTGCTGAAGCCCCTGCTCATCGCGGAGGAGGTTCCGAGCCGCGGCAAGGTGGTCCTCGGTTCCGTCGAGGGGGACCTGCACGACATCGGCAAGAACCTGGTGGGAATCATGCTCGAGGGGGCGGGATTCGAGGTAGTAGACCTGGGCACCGACGTCCCGGCCGAGAGATTCATCGATGCAGCGATTGCCGAGAACGCTTCGATCATCGGTCTGTCCTCCCTCCTGACCACGACGATGGCGCTCATGAAGGGGGTCGTGGACCTCGTGGAGGAGAAGGGCCTGTCGGGTCAGCTGAAGGTAATCGTCGGCGGCGCGCCCCTCTCCGAAGAGTTTGCTCGGTCGATCGGCGCACAGGGCTACGCGTACGATGCCGCCAATGCGGTGGAGAAGGTGCTGGCCCTGGTGGGAGAGGATTGAATCGAGACCTGCTTCGGAGCTCGATTCCACGAACCACGGCCCTGTCGGCAATTGCGACAGGGCCGTCTTCGGTCAATGTGCCATCACATCAGTGGCAGGGACAGAATCGCGGCGCGCAGAATCGTCTGGACAGTGCCTGTCACTTAACGCAATTCGGGTCTTTCTTCGGATTACAGCCCCGACCCGGCTTGTCACTTCCGCCACCACCATCGGGCGGCGTGTACGACTCGGAGCAGCCGTTTCCCATCTCGTTGCAGTGTGAGACGAAGAACTCCCAGATGAGACGGTTCCCCCACAGGGCGGCCTCCCGCTTGCCCGGCGCCTTGGGCCACACGTGGCCTCCGCTGAAGGTGCAATATACGAACTCCCTGTCGTCGCCTCCCGGCACGGTGCAAGTGCGCTGTCGGCAATCCACCTGGGCGTTGCTGGGGGCGTTCACACCGGATGGGACCGACCAGTCCTGCCAACCGCTACACATGTCGAACGCGTAGTCGGACATCCGGGTCACTTCGTCCAGCACCGACATGTAGTTGTAACCGTCCCCGGCGGGCCGGCCGTCGTACGGCACCACGTTGTCGCTCGTGCCGTGGACGAACAGCACGCTGGCGTCGGTGTCGGTAGTGGGCGGATTGGCGTAGAAGTCGCGCGGGTTGGTGCCCGACTGCGGGGCGAAGGCGGCGAACAGGTCGCCGGCCCGGCTGTACAGCCAACTCGTCATCATACCGCCCTGGCTCATGCCTGTGAGGTAGACGCGGTTCATGTCGACGCAGGTCGTGGCCGCTATATGCTCTACCACCGCGCGTATGAACGCCTCGTCGTCCACGCAGCCGCACCAGTTGCAATTGGTGCCGCTCGCCATGTCGCAGGTCGTCTGGTTGAAGATCGTGCCGCCGTCATTGTACAGGCAGGACGCGTTCTCGTCGCCCGAAAAATCGAAGCCGGACTCGGCGCACAGATTCAGCGCACTTTCGGACGGGCAGGTGGTGGTGTCGCAGTCATACGCGTTGCCATCGTCACACACGGCGCGCCGACCGAACAGGTCGACGGTTCCCGCGGGCGGCGATGCATTACAGCCGGGAAACGCCCACCCGCGGCCGGCTTGCGGATAGGCCACGCCGTCCGGCCAGGCCGTGATGTAGCCGAACGCGTCGGCAGACTTGTCGCTGCCGGATCCGCGCAGGGCTGAACTGCCGGTGCTTGTCCAGCCGTGCAGGCCCACGACGAGCGCCGTGGGGTGATCCTGGTCGTACTGCTCGGGCAGGTACAGCTCGTAGGAACCGTCTCGCGCGGTCCCGGGAGACAGGGAGACGCTGCTCGGCTGGCCCACGGTCACCGGAGGCTCGACGCCGCATCCGGTACTCGGGGAGACCCCCAGAACCGACAACTGTGCTTCCACGGGCGGGAGCGGAACGCTCGTCTCCGATTCGGGTTCGGTGATGTCCCCTGCCGCACCGGTGT
>JBDGUZ010000088.1:0-13811 GCA_039585915.1 Gemmatimonadota bacterium | reverse complement strand
CGGGTCGACAATCTCATCGAGTCCCGCCGCCGCCTCCGGCAGCGTATTCCGAAGCACAGACCGCTGACCGTGGGTCCGATCGACATTCAATCTTCGGACGAAGCGTTCATCGAGAAGCTCACCCGCGTAACCGAGGGCCGCATGGATGACCCGGAATTCGGGGTCGACGAACTCGCGCGGGCCATGTCGGAGAGTCGTTCCAACCTCTACAGGCGGCTCTCGAAGATCGGCGCACCGTCGGCGGCGGAGCTGATCCGCTCCCTCAGGCTGCAACGTGCCAGTCAACTGCTCTCCGCACAGGCCGGCACCGTAGGTGAAATCGCGTACGGCGTCGGGTTCCGCAGTGTGTCCCACTTCTCCCGGTGCTTCAAGGACGAATTCGGCACTACCGCCTCACAGTACCGGGAGCAGCAGACGCCCGGTTCCTGAACAGGCGTCCCCAGTCTCCGCCTTATCGAACCGGGAGACACCGGGTCAACGATCCGCGACGCTCGTGCTAACACCCCCGTCGTAATCCTGCGTAGGGTTGAATCACGCGGACATACGGACCCTCGATTGTGAGTGTGACGTGAGCGTGATCAGCGAAAATCTCGACGGAGGACCCGGCCGGCCTGGAGGCCGATCGGACGGCCGCGAAGTCGATGAACCCGATTCGTCGCCGAGAGCCTCTCGCCAGCTGGAGCTGGAAGTAAGCCTGCTGGGCTCAGAAAGGGGTGGTACGCCGCGAGTCGGATCCGGTGAGGAACAGAAGGTGCCGGGGCCGATTGACCGCTTTCGGAGCGCAGGCGCGGTGATCCTCCTCGTCGTCGAGGACAGCGACATGCGCGGTTACCTGCGCGGCTGCCTCGTGCACGAGACGACCGACATCGCGGAGGTCCTGGAGGCGGCCTCACTCTCCACGGCAAAGCGACAGGTGGCCGAACTCAAGATCGACGTCATCATCGCGGAAGGTACCGCAGCCAGCGGAACGGGCCTGGAGCTGTACCGGGCGCTTCAGGCCCAGGACGAATTCCGGGGATTGCCGGTGATCCTGGTCGTGGACGAACCGATTCCCGACGAGGTGCGGCGATTGAGCAGCGTGACACTGCGGGTCCTCGCCCGCCCGTTCAACGCTCACCGGCTGTGCGAAGCAGTCCGCAGGACCATCAAGGCCGACGCGCGCCCGAATGAGACGCGCGCACAGTAACCCTGAAGGAAAGGTACAGAACGATGAGCGATCAGCAGACGTACGACGACATTCTTCCCAACCCGGGACTCGATGTCGAGAGCGGCAGGACGGCGCTCGTGATTACCGATCCGCAGAAGGACTTCCTGTCCGAGGACGGAGTCGTATGGGGGGTCGTGGGAGCGAGCGTCGAGGCCAACAACACGGTGGAGCACCTGCGGCAGCTCATATCGGCTGCCCTGACTGCCGGGATGCCGGTGTTCGTGTCGCCCCACTACTACTATCCCCACGACCACAAATGGGAGTTCGGCGGCGCGCTCGAGAAGATGATGCACGCGGTCGGGATGTTCGATCGAGAAGGGGCGTTGAAGACGAACGGATTCGACGGATCCGGCGCGGACTGGCACGGACCGCTGAAGCCTCTGCTGGAACGTGACGAGGTGATCGTCACGAGTCCTCACAAGGTGTACGGGCCCGAGTCGAACGACCTGGTGCTGCAGCTGCGGAAGCGGGGGATCGACAAGGTGATCCTGGCGGGGATGTCGGCCAATCTCTGTGTCGAGGCCCACCTTCGGGAGCTCACCGAGCAGGGATTCGAGGTCGCCGTGGTTAAGGACGCCACCGCCGGCGCCCAGCTTCCGGGCGGGGACTTCTACGAGGCCGCAATCCTCAATTTCCGGATGATCGCCAGCGCGGTACTGACGACCGAGCAGGCGGTCACCGCGATTCAGGCCGGATAGGGGGGAAGGGTGACGAAGCCTGCGGACCAGCTCGTCGGGAGCGACGAGCTGGTCCGGATGCTCCTGAATTCGACGGGCGAGGGCATCTACGGGATCGACGTGAACGGGAACTGCACGTTCGCCAACCCGGCGTGCGCCCGGTTGCTGGGCTACGAGAGCCGGGAAGAGCTGCTCGGCCGGAACATGCACGACCTGGTGCACCATAGCCGTCCGAACGGCGAGGCGTATCCCGAGAAGGAATGCCGTATCTACCAGGCGCTCCGACAGGACGAGGGCACGCACGTCCTCGACGAGTTGCTGTTTCGGCCGGACGGAACTGGTTTCCCCGTGGAGTACTGGTCCTACCCGATGTTCCAGGATGGGGAGCGGGTCGGGTGCGTGGTCACGTTCGCGGACATCTCGGACCGACTCAAGGTCGAGCAGAACCTGCGAGAGACCAGCGATCTCGTACAACTGCTGCTCGACTCTACCGGTGAGGGCATCTACGGGATCGACCTGAGCGGAAACTGCACGTTCGCCAACCCGGCGTGCGCTCGATTGCTCGGCTACGAGAGCAGGGACGATCTGCTGGGCGAGAACATGCACGACCTGGTGCACCACACCCGTCCGAATGGCGAAGCGTATCCCGAGAAGGAGTGTCGCATCTACCGGGCGCTCGGGCAGAACGAGGGCACGCACGTGCTGGACGAGCTGCTGTTCCGGCCCGACGGGACGGGATTCCCCGTGGAATACTGGTCCTTTCCGATGTTCCGGGATGGAGAGCGGGTCGGCTGCGTGGTCACGTTCGTGGACATCACGGAGCGGTTGAGGGTCGAGGACGAGCTTCGCCAGACGGAGAAAATGGCGGCGCTCGGAAAGCTGTCCGCCGGCCTGGCACACGAGCTGAACAACCCGGCAGCGGCCGCCGCACGCGCTGCGGATCAGCTGAAAGAAGCCATCGAGAAGCTCCATTCCTCGCCGCTCGAGTTGATCCGATCGGACGTTGGAGCGACGGGTTGGGAAACTCTCGGCGCCCTTTACCGGGAACTCGGGCAGAGGCGCGAAACCACGATGCTGTCGCCCCTCGAGGCGAGCGATCGTGAAGAAGAGATGATCGCCTGGCTCGATGACCGAGGAATTGAGGACGGTTGGGAGCCGGCGGCCGTTCTGGTCGCGGCCGGCGCTCGAACGGAGGACCTGGACGGGCTCGCCGACCAGCTGCCGGCGGAGGCGCTGGCGCCCGCGATCGGATGGCTGTGCAACGCGCTGACGGTACAGGAGTTGATCGGCATGGTCGGCAGCAGCTCCGGCAGCATATCGGAGCTCGTCGGAGTGGTGAAGTCGTATTCCCACATGGACCGGGCGCCGGTGCAGGAGGTCGATGTGCATCGGGGCATCGAGGATGCGATCACGCTGCTCGGCCACAAGTTGAGGCAGGGCATCAACGTCGTGCGGGACTACGATCGTGAACTCCCCCGGATCGGAACCCGGGGGAGCGAGCTCAATCAGGTATGGACGAATCTGATCGATAATGCGATCGGTGCCTTGGGTACGTCGGGAACGATCACGATCCGGACCTTCGGCGAAGGCGAACGCCTGGCCATCGAGATCGAGGATGACGGGCCCGGAATTCCGGCGGAAGTCCGGTCGCGGATCTTCGAGCCGTTCTTCACCACCAAACAGGTCGGCGACGGCACGGGCCTGGGCCTCGACGTGGTCCGTCGCAGAGCTGGTCGCGGACTGCGCGCCGAACGGCGGGGAACAGAGAGGTGCTGAATGAGCAAGCCCTTCATACTTACGCTCGATGACGACACGAACGTGTTGCGCGCGGTGGAGCGGGATCTCAGGCGACAGTATGGCTCTGAGTACAGAGTCGTACGCGCGGACTCGGGGTCCTCCGCGCTCGAGTTACTGGACCAGCTCAAGCAACGCGATGAGTCCTCGGCCCTGTTCCTGGTCGATCAACGCATGCCTGGCATGTCAGGGGTGGAGTTTCTGGATACGGCCGTCGACATCTATCCGGAGGCGCGGCGGGTACTCCTGACCGCCTATGCGGATACCGACGCCGCGATTCGGGCGATCAACGACGTGCACATCGATTACTACCTGCTCAAACCCTGGGATCCACCGGAGGAAAAACTCTATCCGGTGCTCACGGATCTACTCGATGAGTGGCGCGCCAGTTTTCGCCCCCGGTTCGAGGGAATCCGCGTGGTGGGTAACCCCTGGGCGCCGGCCAGCCATCAGGTGAAGGACTTCCTGGCCCGCAACAACATCCCGTACCTGTGGGTGGATGTGGAGCAGCACCCGGAAGCGGAACAGATGCTCGAAGCGGCGGGCATCTCGAGGGGTGACCTGCCGGCCCTGTTCTTCCCCGACGGCGAGACGCTGACGAAACCCGATAACCGCGAGATCGCGGATCGGGTAGGCCTCCAGACCAGCGCCGACAAGCCGTTCTACGACCTGGTGGTGGTCGGAGCGGGTCCGGCGGGCCTGGCGGCGTCCGTGTACGGTGCCTCCGAAGGTCTGAAGACACTGGTCATCGAGGAGCATGCGGCCGGTGGACAGGCCGGGATGAGCTCCCGGATCGAAAATTATCTCGGATTCCCGAAGGGTCTGTCGGGCAGCGATCTGGCCAGGAGAGCGGTAAGTCAGGCCAGGCGCTTCGGGGTCGAGATCCTCAACGCTCAGAGGGTCGTCGGCCTGAGCGCGGATGGACCCGCGCGGACCGTGAAGCTCCAGGACGGGAGTGAAGTGGGATGTCGGGCCCTGCTGATCGCAACCGGGGTCGCGTACCGGAAACTCGAAGTGCCTGGAGTCCAGGAGCTGACGGGTGCCGGCGTGTACTACGGTGCCGCGATGACCGAGGGTGAGTCCGTCCGCGGCAAAGACGTCTATATCGTCGGCGGCGCAAATTCTGCCGGGCAGGCGGCGATGTATTTCTCCCGTTACGCAGGCACGGTAACGATGCTGGTCAGGGGCGATTCGCTGTCGACGAGCATGTCCCAGTATCTGATCGACCAGATCGGCGAGACGGAGAATATCCGGGTCTGGCCGCACTCAGAGGTAAGCGCCGCCGTGGGCGACGAGAGACTTGAAGAGCTGCTCCTGTCCCGTGACGGGGGAGAACGCTCCGAGACCGTCCCGGCAGTCGCCCTGTTCATCTTCATCGGCGCGGTGCCGCGTACCTCCTGGCTGGGCGAGGCGGTGACCAGGGACGACCACGGGTTCATCATGTCAGGAGCCGAGGCGATGGCGAACGGGGCCGCCACCGGGTACGAAATGCTCGAACGATTACCGTACACGCTCGAGACGAGTCTGCCGGGGGTATTCGTAGCTGGGGACGTACGCCACGGCTCCGTCAAGCGAGTCGCGTCGGCGGTCGGGGAGGGGTCAATGGCGGTGATGTACGTCCACCGTCACCTGAACTCGGTGTAGACGGGAGTTGCGCAGCTAGCCGGTTCCATCGGCAAGCTGGTGGCGCACCTGAGCGGCGATCTGGATCCCGACCTCCTGTTCCTCATCAACTACAGAGTCTGCTCCGGCCATCTCCAATTGCCACCGGTGGATATGATACCTGGCGCGCGCGACGATCGGCGTATCAGGCGCGAGAGCACGAACCTGCTGGATAATCTGCCGCGCGGTCCCTGGATCCGGGATGGTGATCACAACGACGGCGGCTGTTCGGACATGCAGGCCTGTGAGAACTTCGGCACGCGTAGCATCGCCAATGAAGGTCCGAATTCCGTAGCTCCCAGCCAGGTCCGCCGTGTGACGTGCCAGCTCAACGACGAACATGTCATGACCACGCTCAGCCAGCATCAGCTCGGCGACTTGTTGTCCGGCCGGTCCAAAACCGACGATCACGATATGATCGCGAAGTCTCTCAGGCGCACCGGGTGTTCCGTTCGAGCCGTCCCCGATGTTCGAGGTGAGAGACGAGAGCCCGCCGACAACTCGAGCCATCTGCGGACCGAGGCCCATCAGAAACGGCGTAAGGAATAGCGTTGTCATCATCGTAGCGACGATAAGATCGAACTCTCCCAGCCCGATCAACCCTCCCTGCCGGGCGAGCACGACGATGACCAGCGAGAATTCACCGACTTGAGCGAGAACGATTCCGGTCGCGAGTGACGGACCGATCGGTTTCCCGAACAGTCGGACAACGCCGGTGGTCACTACCGCCTTCCCGATCACTACCAGAGCCACAACGCCCGTCAGGAGCAGCCAGTTCTCTGCAACCCAGCGCGGATTGCTAAGCATCCCGATTGAGCAGAAGAACAGGGTCACGAAGAGCGTTCGGAACGGAACGATGTCAGCGCGGATCTGGGTGGCAAACGGAGACTCGGCCAGCAGCATGCCGGCGACGAAAGCTCCGAGCGCGGGTGAGAAGCCCAGCTGGTGCGACAACCACGCCGCCCCCAGGGCTGTGACAACCGCGAGGAGAATCGGCAGGTCGCGGTACCGTTCTGCGATTCTGGCACCGAGGAGCGCCGGCAGCGCGTGGCTGAGCAGCAGGTGGAGACCGGCGACGAGGACCGTCGCCAGCCCGACGGCTCGGGTAATGCCCCAACCGACCTCGGCGATCGACCCTCTACTGCTCAGGACCGAGATCAGCAGGACGAGCGGCACGACTGCGATGTCCTGTAACAGCAGGATCCCCACCGCGTAACGCCCGTGAACAGCGTCGATCTCCGCGCGGGTCGTGAGAAGACGCAGAACCGCAGCCGTACTGCTCAAGGCGATCGCGGCCCCGAACGCGATCGAGGTGCGCGGACCGAGTCCGACGAACAGGCAGATTCCAGCCGTTATCGCAGCCGTGAGCACTATCTGAAGAGTGCCGCCGCCGAGGGCGACTGGACCGATGTCTCGAAGTCTTCGCCACGAGAACTCGAGGCCGATGGTGAACAGCAGAAGGGCGACGCCCAGCTCCGCAATCGCTGTCACTGCCTCGTGGCTCGGCAGCAGGTCGAATGCGTTGGGGCCGAGCAATGTGCCGGCCAGGAGGTATCCCAGCAGCGGACTCAGCTTGAAGAACGCGCACAGCCCGCCAAGAAGGATGGCTGCAGCGAGCAGGATCAATATGTCCAGCAGCGCTACCCAGAGTTCCATGGATGTCCGTGCTCGATGTGCTCAGGTGTCGGCGGACGGCCACCTCGAGTACCTCGACGTCGACTAAACCGGAGTCGGAGTTACAGCGGTCCCGCGCCACCCGTGCTGGGGCCTGGTCTCTCCCTGCTGCCGGGTCTTAGCTCCATGCCCGGGTCGGAAGCGGAGAAGACATCCCACGCCTCCAATTCGTCTCAGCGTTGCACTGTCACGCACCAGCTCCACCTGACAGCCCCGCTGTTCGGCCAGCCGTAGCATGGCCTCTCTGATATCGAGGTCCTCCAGCGAGCTCGAACCGCATGCCGGGCACTTCTTCGGCCACTGATCAACTGTCCGCTCGAGGCGGCAACCACGGCACACCCACCCAGGGCGCGGTGAGTGCTCCGCATCCATCACTAGAGTCTCGACCTGACCTCGCTTCAGCGCGAAAAATGATGAACGTGTTCCAGCGACAGCGAGTCCACCGGTGCGGAGCTTTCGCTGCAGTTCCTCCGCCGTAGCATGCGATTCCCTGTGCTCCGCCTCCACAAAGGACGCGATACTCCGGGCCACTACGTCCTGCGCCTCGGTTCGTCCTGGCTTCCGGATGACGCCGGAGAGTCGCGCAGCCACGTGTGAAGGCAACGCCCTTCTCACCATGGCTGTCATCTTCGGATCTCCGGCCAGGATCAGGTGATCGTAGCTGCCGGCTGTCATTACTTCGGACAGCGCCTCGATCGAGTCGCCGACGAACTGTCCGATGCGCGTCGTGCAGTGTTTCTGAAAATGCTCCTTGGTCCATTCGCGACCCACGCGCTGGCGCAGCTCGGGTCTCTCGCGAAGAAGGTCGAGCGTTACGGCGCCCAGGTTTACCGAAACGATGCGGGCTGTGTCCTGCGAGCACACCAGCACGACGAACCGCCAGTACGTGTCTTTGAGCTCGACGAGGTGGTAAATGTTCGGCAGCGTGTCCGCCATTATCCACGTGGGCAGCGGGACGATGAACTGGAGGGACAGGAAGAAAGGTTGTCGCCCGGCCCGTGAGAATAAGGCCACGCCCTTCGAGCCTCGATGCACCTCTGCCGAGAGGACCCGCTCGATCGGCTCGAGAGCTTCGTCGAACAGTTGCGCAGCCTCTCCTGCAAAACTTCGCCTCAGCTCCTCGATCCTGCTCGTGAATGTCCTGCGGTGCCTCAGTCGTCCGCCTTCAACCCGCAAGTAGCAACTGACCACGGGAGACCGGGTCTCGGACAGAGATGCCAATTCGCGAATGTGACCCTGGAGTTCCTGAAGTTCCATCGGCTCCCCCCGGCATCGCTTGACCCCGCCACACACGACAAATATTATACGAAACCGATAGCGCGAATACAATAGCCTGTATCGAGGGTCGGTCCCATGGCCACAGCTGAGGTCGAGTCAAAACGCACGAACGACCAGTGGACCTTTCTCACGAACCACTGCCACGTACTGATCTGCATCGCCGGTGATCCGACGTTGCGCATGCGAGACCTTGCGGCCAGAGTAGGGATCACCGAGCGTGCGGTGCAGCGCATCGTCGCTGATCTGAGGGATGCCGGGTATCTGTCGCTCGAGCGGCGGGGCCGTCGCAATCACTATGACGTCCACACGCTCAGGCCGATGAGGCATCCCGTCGAGGGTCACTGCCTCGTGTCCGAATTGCTCGATGCCATCGAGACTTGTTAGCGGGCAGGATCCGGAACTCCATCCACTGCGTCATGGAGAGTCGCATTGTTCGACCTCAGCGGCTTTCGAATCGACGACCTTCCGCTCTGGGCGAACTGGCTTGTCGCAGTCATCGCGATCGTCTTCATCGGCAAAGGCGCACAGCGGGTCGTAGACACGGCAGCTCGGATCGCGAGGCGACTGCAGATCTCGGAACTGATCGTCGGCCTGACGCTCGTGGCGGCGGCGACATCGCTGCCAGAACTCGGTGTTACCTTGGTCGCCGCTTTCGAGAAGCACCCGGACATTTCCGTGGGCAACATCGTCGGATCGAACATCTTCAACCTGGGATTCATCCTCGGCACCATCGCGATCATCCGGCCGATTCCGACGACTCGAATGCTCATCCGGCGCGATGGCTCGGCCCTGATCCTGGCCACTCTGCTGCTCCTCGGTCTGATCGCATCGGACTTCAGACTCGACCGCATCGATGGAGTTATTCTCCTGCTGGGTATGGCCACCTACCTGGGAGTCGTGCTCGCAATCGGCCGCCTTCAGTGGCTCGAGCCCGGCCTGGCGGTGGCGGTACGAGGCGACAGGATCAACAGTGAAGATGCCCTGAAAGCGCTGAGAGCCGTGGCTGGATTGGCATTCGGGATTACGCTGCTAGCCATCGGTTCACACCTGCTGGTGAATACCGCTATTCCGATAGCACGGAGCTTCGGTGTAAGCCATTGGGTGATCGGGGTGACGGTCGTCGCGGCGGGCACATCCGTCCCCGAATTCGCCACATCCCTGGTGGGCGTGTTGCGCGGCCGATACGAAATCAGTGTCGGAAACGTGATCGGAAGCGACCTGTTCAATCTCCTCTGCGTCCTTGGTGTCGCCGGTGTTCTGCATCCGCAGGCAGTAGGGTCCGGCGCCAGAGCCTCGCTCCTCGCTCTCACGGCGATGGTGATTCTGGTGGTCGTCTTCGCCCGTACCGGCTGGCGGTTGTCACGGTGGGAAGGGTTGGCCCTGGTGCTGTTCGGGCTCGCCAGGTGGGCCCTCGACTTCGGGGTGTGAAGCGGGTCTCAGCCACATCACCGAACACGTGGCCCATTTCCTCGAAGGCCGGAACGAGGTCGGCCAGCCACGTGGCTCGAGGGTCGTAACGGGCGAAGAAGACACGCCCCGCCTGCTCCGGATCTCTGGCCTGGATCAGCGACAACACGAAGACCTTTTGTCCCGCCACGTGCGCCACACCCTGAACCAGCACCTTCCCCGGGTGAGCGGACATCACCGGACCCCGCGCCGTGCGACCGATTCCCGACATGCGCCGGAAGGCCGCCTGATAGATGTCCAACGCCCGTGCTAGCGGGACCGAGAAGTAGTGGTGCGCTCCCGTGTCACGCTCGACGAACATGTAGTACGGAACGCAGCCCAGGTGCACCTGCTCCGTCCACATGCGCATCCAGACGGCGGCATCGTCATTGATGTGGCGCATCAGCGGAGCCTGTGTGCGAATCACGGCGCCGGTGTCGCGGATGCGCCGCACTGCCTCCCGGGCAACGGGCGTCGACAACTCCCGCCAGTGGCTGTAATGGGCCATCAAAGCCAGATGCTTTCCCGACTTTACGATTCGCTCGAAAAGGCGCAATAAGTCGTCGGCGTCCCGGTCGCTGACGAAACGGAACGGCCAGTGAGCCAGGGACTTCGTACCGATCCGGATTGTCTGTATGTGCTCGAAGTCGGGCCCGAGCAACGGCTCGATGTACGTTTCGAGCCGTCCGGCGCTCATGGTGAGCGGATCACCTCCCGTCAGCAGCACGTCCGTAATCTCGTCGTGACGGCGCAGGTACGTGAAGAAGGTGAACTCCCTGTCCGTGGCGAACTTGAGCGCCTCCGTGCGCACGAACTGAGGCCAGCGGAAGCAGTACGTGCAGTAGGCGTGACACGTCTGCCCGGGCGACGGGAAAACCAGGGCCGTTTCCCGGTACTTGTGCTGGATGCCCGGAACGCGCTCCCCGTGCTGGATGGGCACGTTTGCGTCGGTCTGGCCGGCCGGGTGCGGATTCAGATGAGAGCGGATCGCGGCCACGATTCGCGCGATCTCGGTTCTGTCATCGTCCTTCACGGCCGCGGCGAGGCTGCTGAACTCAGCGGGCTTCAGCATATCGCGATGCGGAAACGTCAGGCGGAACATCGGATCGTCCGGCACCCGTGACCAGTCGATCAGCTCTTCGACGAGGTAGTTGTTGGTTCTGAAGGGAAAGACGTGGGCGACCACGCGCATCGCGAACCGGTCCTCGGCCCGAAGACCAGACAACTGAGGAAGGCTCTCGATGTCGCGGATCGAGTAGAACTGCATTCTCCGCCAAGGCAGGCTCACTGTGACTCCTCTATCGTTTGAAGCGCTAATACCACTCCTGAAGCTGGGCGAAGGCGGAATACATCCGGCTGGTGAATCCATACACCCGGAGGGCCTCCCGGTTGCGTCAGCTGAGTTCGACAACCGGGCTGCTGCTTCCCGGAAGGATGGCCAAGGATCAGTTCACTACCATGCAAAATGGATCGACGGCGTGCAAGAATGCAGAGTTCCGACCGACACTATGCCACGCAAAAGATGCAATAACAGTGATTTACGTCCGGCATGATCGTTGCTCCCCACTATCACTTGCTTGCGAAGATGCGTGGCACACTGGCGGTGGAGAGTGTCGCGACGCGGGGACGAACTCGTCAACAGACCTTTCGACCGAAGGTGTAGATCGATGCTGGAGAACAGAATGCGACGCGAGATACTTGTATTCGTCAGTCTGCTTGCCATGGTCGGAATGGTGGCATGCGACAGTGACAATGGTACAGGGCCCGCTACAGGGCTGCAGCCGGAGACTCTCGCGGTGTCTCCCGACAGTGGCAATGTCGGGACACTCGTCGAGATCTCGGGCTCCAACTTCGAGCAGGGAGCCATCGTCGCATTCGACGACCTTTCTTCCGGAACGGCGGAATTCGTCGACGCCTCGACACTTCTGGCGTACGCGTCCGACGGACTGGAGGCTGATTTCCTGTACGATGTCACCGTGATCAACCCGGGCGGAAAGAGCGATGTCCTGGCCGACGCTTACAAGGCGGTCGGCCCGGTGCTTCTGGTCGTGAATGGCGTGTCCAGACCAACCGGAAACACCGGCAGTACGGTCATCCTCGAGGGGAAATCGTTCGGCGACCTGGCCAGCCGGGGTCACGTATTCTTCAGCGATGCCGCTGGACAGCCTGTCGAGGCGACTGTGGCGCTGCCCGAGAACTGGACGAACGAATTCATCGTGACCACCGTGCCGGCAGGCGCCGAAACGGGCCCGGTCTGGATAGAAACGCCCACTGGTGCGACTGATTCGATCACGTTCGGACTTATCCAGTCTGCGAGCTTCAGCCCATCTCTGATCAACTGGACCGCGACGACGCCTCTTCCCGAGGCTCTTCAGGGTCTGGGCGCCGTCTTTCTTCCCATCGAGACGGGACCGGCCCCCGGTCAGCTCGTCTTCGTTACGGGTGGAGCAGATGGCGCCCTGGCTCCCAAAACGACGACCCGGTACGCGGAAGTCGATGCGGCCGGCGAGTTCTCCGCGTGGACGGACGGGCAATCTCTTCCGGCGGGACGGGCGTTCCATGGCTCGGCCCTGGCCACGCCGTTCAACGCCCTCGTGGACACGCTTCAGGCCGGGCACCTCTACGTGGTCGGCGGAATCGATGATACGGGCGCTCCCGTGACGAGCGTGTTTCACAGCGTGGTGGAGCTGGACAGAACGAACGCGGTCTGGACCTCGGAGTCGGCGCTACCCGTTCCGCTCCACTCCATGGGCGTGGCTGTATTCCGCTCGTGGCTGTACGTGGCCGGTGGCGCCGGAGCAGGTGACACGCCGAGCGCCGAGGTCTATCGGGCCCGAATTCAGGAGGATGGATCTCTCGGATCGTGGGAGAGCCAGACGTCGCTGCCCGTTCCGCTGGCCTACGCGCCGCTGACACAGGCGGCAGGAGTGCTCTACGTGCTCGGCGGCGAGACTGCCGCAGTGTCTCCGGGCGATGCTGCGCTGACGGGAACTCGCACGAGCGATGTCGTCTACGCGCCCCTGGACCTGCGGACTGGCGAAATCGCGGGCGCTTCGTGGACACTGAATTCGAGCACGCTCATCAAGAACCGCTCCAAGCACACGGCGGTCGCGGCCGGTGGCTGGGTTCTGGTGAGCGGGGGGCTGTACAACGGGGCCGCTACATCGGCCACGGAGCATTCCTTTGCCACCATCGACGTGGACGGCAGTCTCGGCAGCTTCGGTGGCGCAACGGGATCGCAGACGATCGCCGCTGCCGGCGGAGTCCCGTTCTTCAACCACGCAGCCCTGGAATACGTGGACGCCTCGGGCGAAGCTCACGTGGTGGTGCTGGGTGGCACAGACGTGACGGACGCAGGCGTGCCGATTGCGGAGGTGTACTTCTACTGATACTGACCGGATTCCAACACACGAAAGCCCGCGAAGTAGCGGGCTTTCGTGCATCCAGGGGATGGTACGCGGGCAGCTGGTTACTATGACGGCGATCCCACCACCACGAACAGCCCCTGCCCGGCGGGGACTCGCACTGCCGACAGGTCCACCTCCGCCTCCGCCTGCCGCCCCTCCACCGCGGGTGCCCGGGCGCTGACTTCCGGCCCGAGGCCCAGGGCTTCGAGGTCCACCGACAGCTCGACTACCTCGTCCGTGTCGGACCACGAGGCCAGGGCGATGAGAACGGCGTCCGTGTGGGCATAGGTGGTGGCGAGGATTCGCGGGTGATCGGTCCGGACCGGGGCGTTCTCCAGCCAATACCCGAGCATCCGGCTCTCCGCTATCCCGAACTCGTTCATCATCGCCCACACGGGCTGGGGGTCCACATCACCGTACTTCCGGGCCGTCATCCCGTATAGCATCCCCCGGTAGGGATGGCCGCCGTCCTGCAGCATCTCCCCCATCAGCCCGAACGGGAGGCCTGACACTTCGGTGAGCCAGTAGTCCTCGTCCAGGCCGTACTCGAAATACTCCCCGAACCACAGGCGGGAGATGAACGGAAAGTGCTCCATGTACAGCACGGCGCTGTTGATGAAGCCGTCCCTCACGTTGAACTGGTTCGCGGAGTGGAGGTCGATCACC
>JBDGUZ010000087.1:0-14275 GCA_039585915.1 Gemmatimonadota bacterium | reverse complement strand
TCTCTCGTGTGGATCGAGAACACGCACAACATGCACGGTGGCGTCGTCGTTCCGCTGACCGCCATGCAGTCCGTGCGGGAGATGGCCCGGGAGCGGGAGCTTCCCGTACACCTTGACGGGGCCCGGTTGTGGAATGCCTCGGCCGCCTCCGGCACGCCGTTGTCCGATTTTGCCGCCTGTGCCGACACAGTGATGGTGTGCTTCTCGAAGGGGCTCGGCTGCCCGATCGGTTCCTTGCTTGCCGGACCGCAGGATCTGATCGACGCGGCCTGGTCAGTGCGAAAACGGTTGGGCGGCGGAATGCGCCAGGTCGGGATTCTGGCCGCCGCGGGGCTCTGGTCTCTCGACCATATTCTGCCGAGACTCGCGGACGATCACGCCCGTGCCGCGAGGCTCGCGAAAGGGTGCCGGCTGATCGACGGCCTCAGGCCGATCGAGCCGGACAGCAACATCGTGATGATCGACATCACGACCCCCGGCATCGACGCCGCCGAGCTGGCGCGACGACTGGAGGAGCAGGGAGTCCTGGTGCTACCGGCCGGTCCGGCCCGGGTCCGCGCGGTGACTCACATCGATGTCGACGACGAGGGAATCCTCAAGGCCCTCGACGGCTTCCGGTCCGCCCTGTCCTGAACGGGCGAAGCGAGTGTAATTCAGCTATCATCAGCGTTCGCTGATCGGACGAAGTCAGGCAGAACCGCACACCGGGAGAACGAAAATGTCCGTCGCAAAAGTCACGGAGATCTCCGCGTCGTCGGAAGTGAGCTTCGACGATGCCGTGAAGGTCGGAATCGCACGCGCCCACAAGACCCTCAAGAACATCCGTGGCGCGTGGATCAACGAAATGACGGTGGATGTGAAGCACGGAGACGTCGTGGGCTACCGGGTGAACATGAAGGTCACGTTCGTCCTCGACGACTGAACCTTTCGACCCGCGCGGTCGACGCAACGCACCCGCTCGTAGACGGATTCCGGATCGGCCCCGGCCCGGGCCAGCCGGCTATTCCAAGTCTTCTTTCCGGTTGGATTCGGGCACCCACGCCAGGGCCACCAGCTCCACCCCGATCTCGCTCTTGCGAGGTGACACACTGACTTCATCGATCTCGAGGACGTCTACCGCCCATTCGGAACGAACCTGCTCCAGTTCTCCGGCGAGTTCCGCCTCGATCTTCGCCAGCTGATTGGTGAGTTCCTCGATCAACTGTTCCGCGCGCTGCACGTCGTCTCGCTGAGTCGCCGCGCGACCTACCTGCCGTGCCGCGGTCGCCGCCTTCGAGCCGGTGACGGTCCGACGTCCAAGAAGCGCGCCGAGCACCGTAGAACCCAGACTCACGGCGCTCGATAGACGCTGCGAATCGTATTGTGACTTCTCGCGGTCGAGTCGGTTCCGGGCCGTGGCAAGTTTTCCATCGATCGAGTCCACCTTGCGCCGGTATTTCTCCCTGACCTTCGCGACAGCCGCATCCCTGGATGCGCGAGCCTCCTCCCGCACCCGGACCCGGAACTCGGCCTCCGACTCGCCGGGCTTCGATGTCATCTTCAAAGCCGGGATGCGGTAGAGACGAATCGGTCGCTCGCGGTACAGCCACGCCTTGAGCTGCGACGACCAGCGTCGGCGCTCCCTCGCGCCCATCGAGCTGGCTGGAAGAGGGCCGTATCGGGCCGACACCGGGGCAGGCTGATCCAGGTCCGGGATCCCCGGCAGCTCCTCGGATCCGTCCCACGGACCTGTCGCGGGAGCATCCCGGATCGGTGACAGCACGGCCACGTCCTGCCACACATCGACACCGAGAGACACACGAGCGTAGTGGAGACCCGCAAGCCCGAGCAGCGCCGGTCGCCAGACCGCTGTGGAGTCTGGTCTGTCAGCCGTAACAGGAGACAGAAATGCCTCCCGGATGTCCGGCGGAACGACCGGACGATCTGGCGTCAGATCCTCATTCGGAACCGTCTTCGATCCGGGCTCTGAAGGCAGAACCGACTCTGTACGCCCGGGATCGCTGACCCCCGGCTCCTCTCTGCGGTCCTGCATCAATCGACGGACCTCGGGCCGGGTCAGAGGTCCCCGCAGGTACGACATGGCCCAGCGGGTCCGGATCAGCTCGGGGCCTTCGGCGTGAACGTTTCCCACCAGGAAGGTCCGTTTCTCGAGCCCCGACAGAAGCCGGTCCATCCGTTTGCGATCGAGTCCGCCCTCGGCCGCTCCGGATTCTCCCTCGAGTCCTTCGATCACGCGCTCCTTATCGCGCTCGGTCTGCAAGCGCCCGAGAAACCAGGTGCCGGTGTTTCCCAGGCCCTTGTAGTCGAGGTCCACCGGATTCTGCGTGGCCAGGACGATCCCGAGTCCGTACGCACGGGCCTGCTTGAGCAGGGTCAGAAGCGGGGGTTTAGACGGTGGCTGCCGGGTCGGCGGCAGATAACCCATCACCTCATCGATGTACAGGAGAGTGCGCAGGGAGGATGTTCCCGGCTGCGAGCGAACCCAGGCCAGGAGCTCGTTCAGCAACAAGGTAACGAAGAACATCCGCTCAGAATCCGGGAGGTGCGCGATCGAGAAGATCGAGATTCGCGGCTTGCCCTCCGGGGTCCACAGCAGCGACGGAATGTCGAGTGGCGGTCCTTCGAGCCAGGCCTCGAAGCCAGGCGCGGCGATGAGGTTGTTCAGTGTCGTCGCGAGCTCGAACCGGGCCCGTGCAGGGAAGAAGGACTCGAGATCGAGAACGCCCACTCGTTCGAAGCCCGGCTGCTGGACAGCTCGAATCAGGGCTCCGAGATCGAAGTCCCGGCCGGCCGCCCAACCCTGCTCCATGATTCTCGATAACAGGATGTGCTCACGGCTGTGGACGGGATCGGCCTCGATTCCCGCAAGAGTAAGAAGCCCTGACACGGCCGTGGCCACCCGTTCCCGAAGCGCATCCAGGTCGTTCCGTACGGCGTCGGGTGGCGCCTCGAACGACCTGAGGACCGCGATCGGCAGCCCATGCGTCGCACCGGGCGTGAAGATCGGCATATCGACGGCCGCCCGAAGCCGTCGGATCCGATCTCCGTCCTGGCCAGACTCCGCCAGCCCGCTACGCCACAGATCGGCCTTCTCCTTGGCGAGCTCATCCGGAGAAATCCCACGCCGGGCGGCCTCCGCTTCATCGATCCACGGCCGGAAGTCCCCGGACTGAAGCTCCGGAAACGTCAGGAGCAGGTTCCCGATGTCTCCCTTCGGATCGATCGCAAGCGCCGGAATTCCGTCGAGAGCGGCCTCTTCGAGCAGCGTGAGGCACAGACCCGTCTTGCCGCTTCCCGTCATTCCGAGAGCCACCGCATGCGTGGTCAGGTCCCGGGCGTCGTACATCCAGGGGGGGGACGCGTCCTTCGCGGCGATCCGGCCGAGATAGAAGGACCCGAGTCCCTCGATCGTTCCAGCAGGCACGGGCTGTGCTCCGCTTCCTCCCTCTTCCGCCATGACTGACTCCCCGCATATGTGTGGCGTCGAGCAAAATCCGACGCCGGACTCCTGGAATCGCTATACGCCGCATCGTGACTCCGGCATTCCGGGAAGGCAAGGTGTGAGGTCCGGAAGCTGTTGAACGAGGGTTGAGGCACTCAGGAAATGTCTGCCCTGTCCGGGTGCAACGGCCGACGCGATGGTCAGCTCTTCGGGTCCAACCCGAACAAATTGCGAAAGTCGGAGGGGCCCGGTATACTGATCGCACCGACAACCGACCCCGAAATCGAGGACGAAGCGCGATGGCATTGGAGTTGAGCGAAGAACGGAGAAAGGCCCTCACCGTGGCGATCAATCAGATCGAACGACAGCACGGAAAGGGCGCGATCATGAGACTCGGTCTCGATCGGGCTCGGGTGAAGACCCCGGTGATTTCGACCGGGGCGCTGAACCTGGACCACGCCACAGGCATCGGCGGGGTACCACGTGGCCGGGTGACCGAGATCTTCGGACCGGAGTCTTCGGGTAAGACTACGCTGACGCTTCACGTGATCGCGAACGCGCAGAAAGATGGTGGTGTCGCGGCGTTCATCGATGCCGAGCACGCGCTGGACGTTCGTCCGACTCGGACAGGGGCGGGAGAACTCCAAGGTGTTCCTGAGCGAGAACCCGGATGTCGCGGACGAGATCGAGGGAGAAATGGGCGATTCGCACGTCGGCCTTCAGGCGCGGCTCATGTCGCAGGCGCTTCGAAAGCTCACGGGTGCGATCGGGCGCTCCCACGCCGCAGTCATCTTCACGAATCAGATTCGCGAGAAGATAGGTGTCATGTTCGGCAGCCCGGAAACGACGACCGGCGGTCGGGCGCTCAAGTTCTATTCGTCGCTCCGGCTGGACATTCGGCGAATCGCCTCGATCAAGGAAGGGAATGAGCAGGTAGGCAACAGGACTCGCGTGAAGGTGGTCAAGAACAAATGTGCTCCACCGTTCCGGATGGCCGAATTCGACATCATGTTCAACGAAGGATTCAGTCGGCCCGGTATCCTCGTGGACCTGGGCGAAGAGCACGGGATCGTGCAGCGCTCGGGAGCGTGGTACTCGTACGGTGACGATGTCCGACTCGGACAGGGGCGGGAGAACTCCAAGGTGTTCCTGAGCGAGAACCCGGATGTCGCGGACGAGATCGAGCAGAAGCTCCGGGTGCTGCTGGGGATCGCGACAGTCGACGACGAGGCGGATGAGGCGGAGGAAGACAGCCAGGTCAGCCCGGAGACGGCTGAGGTCTGAACCTCCTGACACAGATTCTCGAGCGGCCACCTGGGGGTCGGGAGCCCGACGTATCATGCCCCGAATAACGCGACTGGCAGTGAATCCCCGAACCGGCCGGTTCCTGCTCGAGCTCGACGGTAAACCGTGGGGCTCGCTGCCCGACTCGGTCGTCCTGTCGAACTCGCTCCGCGAAGGACGCGACCTGGGTGAGGCGGAAATGGAGGCCCTCAGCACAGACGCTGCCCGGGCTGAAGCCCTTGCATCTGCATTGCACTGCCTTGCCTATCGTCCCCGAAGCCGGACGGAGCTTCTCCGCCATCTGCGCAGGAAGGGCCACGCCGAGGAACCTGCGGGGACAGCGATCCGTCGGTGTGAGGAGTTGGGCTACATCGATGACAGGGCGTTTGCCCGTTCTTTCGTACGGGACCGGATCCGCCTTCGTCCTGCGGGTCGCCGCCGGCTTCGCTCGGAACTCGGAGCCCGAGGAGTCGGGGTCGAGGACGCGGAGGCAGCGATCGAGGAGGCGCTCGGCGAATTCGGGGTTACCGAGCAGGACCTGCTACGCCAGTCAGCCACCCGCCGCGCCGGGGCTCTCCAGTCGGCGGATCGGCCGGGAGCACGCCGGCGTCTCTCAGGGTATCTCCTGCGCCGCGGATTTGCGGGAGCCAGTGTCAGGTCGATTGTCGATGAGCTGCTTCCCGAATCTGATCGACCCTGACCCGGAGGCGTTCCGGCTCAGCCGGGGTAGTTCGATTGTATCGGTCGCTGCCTCGACTCATATTAAAAGTTTGTGAAGAATCGGCCATCGTCGGCTCACGAACCCGAAGGACTTCAAGCGGATACTATGACTTCGCACGAAATTCGTTCACGATTCATACAGTATTTCGAGCGACAGGGGCATCTGCACCTGCCGAGCAGTTCACTCGTCCCCGAATCTGATCCGACGCTGCTGTTCACGAACGCCGGGATGGTCCAGTTCAAGGAAATATTCGTCGGCGAGCAGCAGGCTCCAGGACCGCGTGCCGTCACTTCGCAGAAGTGCCTCCGGGTGAGCGGCAAGCACAACGATCTCGAAGAAGTCGGCCGGACAGCCAGACATCACACGTTCTTCGAGATGCTGGGGAACTTCTCGTTTGGCGACTACTTCAAGCGGGACGCGATCCGATTCGCGTGGGAGTTCGTAGTAGACGATCTGGGGCTCGATCCGGAGCGTCTGTGGGCGACCGTGCATCACAGTGATGACGAAGCAGCCGAGCTATGGCCCGAACTCACGGAAATCCCCGCCGAGAGGGTCTTCCGGCTCGGCGACAAAGACAATTTCTGGCAGATGGGCGAGACCGGTCCCTGCGGCCCCTGCTCCGAGATCCACTACGACATGCGACCGGACTCCGAGCGGGATACGCGTCTCGAGCCCGAGACCTTCCTGGCGTTGGGCGAGGCGGACAGCTTCATGGAGATCTGGAACCTGGTCTTCATGCAGTTCGAACGAACGTCCGAAGGCGATCAGCCGCTTCCCCGCCCGTCGATCGATACGGGTGCCGGTCTGGAGAGAATCGCGGCGATACTCCAGGGCACGTGGACGAATTATCACACGGACCTGTTCTTGCCGATCATAGAGCGAGCTGAGGAGATCGTCGGGATCCCCTATTCGCGTAAGGCGGAGGATTGGGAGGAAGGACTGCCGTTCCGCGTCCTGGCGGATCACGCACGGGCCGTTGCATTCATGCTGTCTGACGGCGTGTTCCCGTCCAACGAAGGCCGCGGCTACGTACTTCGCAGGATTCTGCGTCGCGCCGGCCGTTACGCCTGGCTGCTCGGCCGCCGCGAGCCGACGCTCGATCGCCTCGTGGGCGTGGTCGTGGACCTGATGAGCGATGTCTACCCCGAGTTGTCTGCGCGGCGCACGCACATCGAACGCACGACTCGCGCGGAAGAGGAGCGATTCCTGACCACGATCGACGCCGGCATGGACCGGTTCGAAGAGGTCGCTCCGAAGGGTGGATCGGGGACGATACCGGGAAGCGAGGCGTTCAAGCTCTACGACACGTTCGGGTTTCCGCTCGACCTGACAGAACTCATGGCGGCCGAGCGCGGCTGGAGCGTCGATCAGGACGGGTTCGAGACGGCCCTCGAGGAGCAGCGCAAGCGATCCCGCGAGTACTCATCCGCGCTCGGGTCGGCGGTTTCTGGCCCAGACGGGTCGGGGCTGACCGAACAGAGCTTGCAGCGAGCCCGCGAAATCGGTTCCGACGTCGAGCAGGAGTTCGTTGGATACGACAGACTCCGGGTCGAGACACCCGTCCTCGCGCACGCTGAGTTGAATGGTGCCCGGGCCTTCGTGCTCGAGCGGAACCCGTTTTACATAGAAGCCGGTGGACAGGTCAGCGATAGCGGGTACCTGAGGGGGGAGGGGTGGGAGCTCGCCATAAAGTCCATGGTGAGGAACGACCGCGGCCAGACCGTGGTCGTGGGGGATCCGACACACGGGCAGATCCCGGATGCGCCTGACAGCGTGCTGGCAGTGGTGGAGGAACACTCCAGGCGCGATACGGAGCGAAACCATACTGCGACGCACCTCCTGCACGCGGCGTTGAGATCCGTGCTCGGCGAGCACGTCCACCAGGCGGGGTCACTCGTGGCGCCGGACCGGTTACGCTTCGACTTCAGCCACCACAGCCCGTTGACAGACGACGAGCGATCTGAAATCGAGCAGCGGGTCAACCAATCGGTGTGGGGGAATACGTCCGTGGAGGTCGAGCACCGACCGTACCGTGAAGCACTCGACTCCGGTGCTATGGCCCTGTTCGGCGAGAAGTACGGCGACGTGGTCCGGACGGTCAGCGTTCCTGGCGTAAGCCTGGAATTGTGCGGAGGCTGCCACGTCCGATCGACGGGCCAGATCGGCCTGTTCCGCATCGTGTCGGAAACCGGCGTGGCGGCAGGAATCCGGCGGCTCGAAGCGGTTACCGGACCCCGCGCCTACAGCCGTCTGCTGCAAGTGGAAGGACTTATGGCCGAGGTGGCGGAACGGCTTCGCGTCCCACCCTCTGAGGTGCCTCGCAGAGTCGTTGCTCTGCTCGAGGAACGAGACCAGCTGGAGGGAACGCTGGCCGATCAACGGGGGGCGGACTCGCAGGGGATTGCCCGCCGCCTGATCGACGAAGCCGGGCCGCTTTCTTCCGAAGAGACTCGTCTCGTGCGAGCGGACATAGAGCTCCCGGCAGGCTCGGACGTCGCCGCGTTCGGCGACCGGCTCCGCCTTGCACTCGGGTCCGGCGCGGCGATCGTTCACGTGCGGACGGCGGACGGAAAGGACTCGATCCTGGGCGTGGTCACTGACGATTGGATTCGACGGGGCTTGAAGGCGGGGGACCTGGTTCGGGCGGCGAGCAAAGCCACCGGGTCGGGAGGTGGAGGCAAACCCCACCTGGCGCAGGGAGGCGTTGGCGATCCAGCCAGGGTGTCCGACGCGCTCGATGCTGCCGCGAGCCTGGCCCGGGAAACGGCGGCAGCGGGGGAATGACGACTCTTTCAGCGGCCGAGCGGTGGCTGGACGAGCGGCTGGATGAGGCTCCGCCCGAGCTCGCCACGGATGTTCGGGTGCTCGTCCGGGCCGTGGGAGACGACGGTCCTGACGAGAGCGGTGATGCAATCGCCGGGCTCCTCGCCCGGGCCGGGTTGTCGGGCCTCGACGAGGTCGTGGACGGTCGCGGGGGCCGCGAAACGGCGCTTCGCCTCCTCGCTGCGGACGCGGCATTGACATTGGCCTTCGAGGCTGCGGCGGAGCTGGATGGGCACATTCAAGCCCTGTGCACTCAGCTCGGTCCGTGCGGAGAACTCGGGAAGCGACTGGACCGGAAAGCCAGGGTCGGAGGTGGCCGCTGAGCAAGGATCTCGCGCCCGGAGATAAGCTCGTCGATCTCCACTGCCACCTGGTTCCCGGCGTGGACGATGGCGCACGCAGCGTGGAGGACGCGATCTCCTACCTCGAGTCGTTTCGGGACGCCGGTATCCTGCGAGTCGTCACAACTCCCCATCTCACGGCGAGTGATGTGCAGAGCTCCTGGCGGGAGCGGATCGAGAGGCGGTTCGAGGCATTGCAGACCGCCGCGCAGGAACGAGTACCGGAAGTGGAACTGACCCTGTCATTCGAGATCCGGATCGACGAGCCGGAATCCGATCTGTCCGATCCACGTCTTGGTCTGGGAGGAGGCGCGCTGCTGGTGGAGTTTCCGCAGCTCATGCTTCCGGCGTTTCCGGACCTGATGCTTACGAGCGTGGTGGAGCAGGGCTGGCGCGTGGCGCTTGCCCACCCCGAGCGGTACACGGGCATCGGTCATGCCTACGGTTGGATCGAGCGCTGGCGTGAGGCGGGAGCCCTGATGGTCGTCAACGTCGGGAGCCTGCTGGGTGAATACGGGCCGGAAGCGGAACAGGTCGCCCGGCATATGCTGGCCCTGGGTCACGTGGACTGCCTCGCCTCCGATCATCACGCGCGGCCCGGTCGATCCACATCCCTGAGGGACGGATGGGATCGGCTGAGTCTGAGCCCGACGCCGGAGGCGGCGGATCTCCTCACGAGCACGAATCCTGCCGCGATCCTCGCGGGAGAGGAGTGCGAGCCGATTCCCCCGGTGGACCTGTCATCGGCTCTCGCGAGGCGACTGCGGAGAATGGTAAAAGGGGGACGGTCATGAACCGGGTCGATGCAGCGAGCGCCGTGAAGGCGCAGCTTGAGGATCTGTCGCGAACCGCCCTCGGGTGTGCCGAGGAACTCGCGGGGCCGGCCGGGCAGTATGCAAGTCTCGTGATCGACACATTCGACCGCGGGGGCCGGCTCCTGTTCTGCGGCAACGGAGGAAGCGCTGCCACGGTCGAGCACGTGGCCACGGAGTATGTGATTCGGCTCAAGCGACAGCGGGAGCCCTTGCCGGCGATCGCGCTCACCGCCGGCTCGGCGCAGCTCACGGCGGCGGCCAACGATTTCGGTTACGAAAACGTGTTCGTTCGCGGCGTTCGTGCGTTCGGCCGGTCGGGTGATCTACTGGTGCTACATTCCACGTCGGGGGAGTCGGCCAACCTCCTTGCCGCGGCGGGCGAGGCCTCCGCTCTGCGGATCGCCACGGTCGCCCTGCTCGGGAAGACCGGCGGCCGGCTGGCACCGGTCGTAGATCTTCCGATCCAGGTTCCCTCGACGGACACTGCGCGGATCCAGGAAATCCACCTGGCGATCGAACACGCCGTGGCGGACATAGTGGACTCGCACTTTGCCGACGAGACGAGGCAGGGGTGAGCGACCGGCGTCGGAATCCGGTACCGTTATCCGGCCGGAGACCTGGCCCGTCATTTGAACACTGAAGTGCTGAACGTCAACGGTGGGAGCGTATTCTGCGGCTGAGACTCTGGCCATGATCACGAGTCCTGAATCCGGTATGCCGGAGCTCGATCCCCCGGAGGGCTTCCGGGCGATCTCCGACCGCCTCGAATCGTCCGGATTCGAAGCGTGGGGAGTCGGGGGGGCAATCCGGGATGCCCTGCTCGAAGTCGATCGGGCCGATTGGGACATCGCGACGAATGCCCGGCCCGAGCAGGTCCGAGGCCTGTTCCGCCGGACCGTCCCCCTCGGTGTCGAGCACGGCACGGTCGGCGTGATCGGTCCGGATGGGGCGATGTACGAGGTCACGACCTTCCGACGTGATGTGGAGACCGATGGACGGCACGCCGTCGTCGAATTCGCCGACTCGATCGACGAAGACCTGTCGCGTCGCGACTTCACGATCAACGCGGTCGCCTGGAGACCGGCCACGGGCGAGGTCCGGGACCCTCACGGGGGCCGTGAGGATCTCGATCACAGGGTTCTGCGGGCCGTGGGAGATCCGGCGGAGCGGTTTGCCGAGGACTACCTGCGGGTCCTTCGCGGGCTGCGATTCGCCGGCCGATACTCCCTCGATATCGATCCCACCACCCGGGCGGAACTGGCAAACGCCGTCAGCGGACTCGGGCGGCTATCGGCGGAACGCGTTCGCGAGGAACTGCTCAAGGGCCTCGCCGGCCCCGGTGCCGGGGAAGTCCTTGCCCTGTATGCGGAGATCGGAGCGCTCGAGCCATGGTATCCCGAGCTCGCGTCAGTGGCCCGCGAGGATCCACGCTGGGAATCGACGCTCGCGGCGATCGATGCGATCCCGGCTCATCGAAGCTCGCTGCGGCTCGTGCGGCTGCTCCTTTCGTTACCACGTGACGGAGACCCCGACGGAACGAAGGCGACCGAGTTGCTCGACAGGTTGAAGTGCTCCAACGCGGAGATCCGTCGGGCAGCGCACCTGTGGCGCGAATATCTCCCGCTGGTGAGTCCGGCAGATTCAGCGGCCAGGATTCGAGAGTGGCTGTCGGAAGTGGGGGTCGAGCACGCACGCGACCTGTTCCGATTGCACTTCGCGGTCGCGAGGGCAGCCGGCGCCAGTGAGTCCGAGCGGGTTCTGCTGCACAGCTGGCGCCGCGTGCACGATGAGCTCGTCAGCGGTGCACCCGTGGGCCTGGCGGACCTGGTCGTGGACGGCAATGACCTGCTGGAGCTCGGCCTGCCGAGCGGGCCCCTGGTCGGATTGATGCTCGAAGAACTGTGTGCGCAGGTGATCGAGGACCCGTCCAGAAACGAGCGCGAGACCCTCCTCGCGGAGGCACGGGAACTCATCGAGCTCGGGGCGCTGGATGGGCTCGATGAGCTCTGATGGGGACCGGGTGACGGACGCTCCGAGCCTGTTCGGTCCCGATGCCGGGCGGAAAGTCGACGGGGTGCAGACGCCAGGGTCGGGCGCCCCACTGGCGGCCCGAATGCGCCCCCGAACGCTCGACGAGTTCGTCGGACAGGACAGGCTCGTCGGCCAGGACGGAGCGCTGCGTGAGTTGATCGAGCGCGATCGGGTCCCAAGCCTGATCCTGTGGGGACCGCCGGGGTGTGGAAAGACGACTCTCGCCGCGATACTCGCCAACCGGACCGGGGCTCGGTTTGAACCGTTCAGCGCGGTCACGGAAGGTGTCCCCCGCGTCCGCGAATTGATCGCGCAGGCCGCCGAGCGAAAACGGGCCGGCGGGCCGGACACGATCCTGTTCGTCGACGAGATTCACCGTTTCAACCGCGCGCAGCAGGACGCTTTCCTGCCGCATGTCGAGGCGGGGACGATCGTGCTTGTGGGCGCTACGACGGAGAACCCGTCGTTCGAAGTCGTGGGTCCCCTCCTGAGCCGGACGCGTGTGTTCGTTCTCGATCCGCTCGAGGCGGAGGCCGTGGAGACCCTGCTGACGCGGGCCCTGCTTGATTCAGAGCGCGGCCTCGGCGAACTGGGCCTGGAGATCGAGCCCGAAGCCCTGCGACTTCTAGCAGCGTCCGCCGATGGAGATGCGAGGCGCGCCCTCAATGCGCTCGAAACAGCAGCCGAGCTCGTCAGCCCGGGTGGCCGGATCGGTACGTCGGAGATCGAGCAGGGTCTGCAGCGTCGAATTCCACGCTATGATAAGTCGGGCGAGGAGCATTACAACCTGATCTCGGCCCTCCACAAGGCGGTTCGCGGCTCCGATCCGGACGGAGCCCTCTACTGGATGGCGCGAATGCTGGAAGGAGGCGAGAACCCGATGTTCATCGCCCGCAGGCTCGTTCGGATGGCGGTCGAAGATATCGGGCTCGCCGATCCCGGCGCGTTGCGTCTCGCGATGGCCGCCAGGGATGCCTACCACTTTCTCGGTTCACCCGAGGGCGAGCTGGCGCTGGCCGAGGCGTGCCTGTATCTGGCCGTCGCGCCAAAATCGAATCGCGTCTACCGGGCCTTCGGAACCGCGTCCAGGGCCGCGAGGGACACTCCCGCCGAGCCCGTGCCCCTGCACATCCGCAATGCCCCGACCGGGTTGATGAAGGATCTGGGCTACGGAGTTGGATATCGCTACGATCACGACTGGGCCGATGCGGTCGCACCCCAGCGATATCTGCCCGACTCCCTGAATGGAGCCACGTTCTACGAGCCCGGTGCACAGGGAGTGGAGTCGCGGATCGCGGCTCGGATGCAGGAGATCCGGGAGGCGCGTGCACAGGCGGACGTGGGGCGGTCCGGGCCGAAGCCGGGCGACTCCGATGACCATGAAACGGGAGACTGAGCCACGGGCGCGCCGATCGAACTCCGTCCTCCCGTCGAGCGAGCAATCCTCGTTGGCGCGCCGCGACTCGGTGAGCCGGAGCGACTGGTCGATGAGCATCTCGAGGAGCTCGCGTGCCTGGTCGATACTGCAGGAGCCGAGGTTGCCGGGTCTCTGGTTCAGCGACTCGCTTCACCACACCCGGCCACGTACATAGGACGGGGAAAGGCCGACCAGCTTCGGGAGCTCACCGAAGAGCGTTCCGCCACCCTCGTCGTGTTTGACGAAGATCTCACGCCGGCTCAGGGCGCGGCCCTGGAGAACAGGGTCGGCGTTCGCGTCATGGACCGGACCGAGCTCATCCTCGATATATTCGCGCTTCGGGCTCGAACAGCCGAGGCCCGATTCCAGGTCGAGCTTGCACAGCTGGAGTATATGCGCCCGAGGCTGAAGCGCATGTGGACCCATCTGTCGAGGACCCAGGGCGGGATCGGCACGCGCGGTCCGGGCGAGACGCAGCTCGAGACCGATCGCCGGATGATCGATCGCAGGATCGCCCGACTTCGCATGGAGCTCGGACACATTTCCCGGGCCCGTGGAACGAGGCGAAAGGGTCGAAGCGAGGAATTCCGGGTCGCGCTCGTGGGGTACACGAACGCAGGAAAATCCTCGATCCTGAAAGTTCTTTCGGGGAGCGACCTGTTCGTAGAGGACCGGCTGTTCGCCACGCTCGATTCGGCCACCAGGAGTGTGAACCTGGGTAGCGCGTACCGGGCCCTGGTCACCGATACGGTGGGGTTCATCCGCAAGCTTCCTCATGGCCTCGTAGCGTCTTTCCAGGCCACGCTGGAGGAAGTGGCCGAAGCCGATCTTCTCGTCCACGTTATCGATGCATCGAGCCCGAGCTGGGACCACCAGGTCGAAGCCGTGGAGGACGTCCTGCACGAAATCGGCGCGGCGGGTCATCCGACGGTGCTTGCATTCAACAAGGTGGACCAGTTGACGCACCCCGAGGAAGACGCCCTCAGGATGCGTGCCGCCGACCTGTTCGGACCACATGTGCTGACGTCGACTCGCGAGCAGGACGGACTCGCTTCGCTGAAGGCGGCCCTCCGTGTGCGTGTCCGGGCGGAACGCCCTACGGTCGATCTGTCGATCCCCGTGAGCGATGGAAAGACGCTCGCGCAGGCGTACCGGGAATCAGAGGTGCTGGAGCGCCGCGATACTGAAACCGAGGTTGTTCTCACGGCGCGCGCGACCCGGGCCCTGATCGGTATGTGGGAACAGCAGCCGGGTATAGGCGTTCGGGTCCGGAAAGAGAGTTGAACGGGCTCGCGAGCGCAGACTCCGGACGGTACAATCTGCCATCCCGGCGAGTATGGAAATTCGATGAACGGGAGTCATGCATGAGGCTGTTCATCAACATAGATCACGTTGCCACGG
>JBDGUZ010000086.1:0-18941 GCA_039585915.1 Gemmatimonadota bacterium | reverse complement strand
CCGGCTACTCGTTCGCCGCCTCATGGGCACTTCCTCCGCAGGAAATCACCTCGCTGTTCCTGCCAGACCTGATCGGCTCGCTCGGTACGTACTGGGGATCGAACCCGTTCAAGCTGCACACCGAGTACCTGGGGGCCGTACCGGTGGTGCTCGCGCTGCTGGGACTCTCCGGAATCCGGTCTGATTCACGAGTTCGGGTTCTCAGCGCGATCGGATTCCTCTGCCTCCTGTTCGCGCTGGGCGCGGCAACTCCGGTGCACCGGCTGATGTACGCGGTGATTCCGTTTGTGTCCCGGTTCCGGGCACCCTCGATGATGCTCGGGCCGGGAGCCCTGTTCGTGGCTTTGCTCGCCGGAATCGGATGGCAACGGGTGCTCGACGCCGGCGATGAGCCGGAACAGAACCTCACCTGGACGGTGACTGCGGTCGTGGTCGGCCCGCTTCTGCTGTTCGGTCTGGTGGCGCTGGCGAGTCCGTCGGGGTTGGCACGGTGGGCGCACACGGCCCTGTACCCGGCTGGCTGGGAGCGATACCCCGGACCGGAGGCGCTGGACGCCCTCCGAAGCAACGGTGTGGCTGTAGTGTTGGGCTGCGCCGTCGTTGTGGGCGGAATCTGGGGAGTGTCGAGGCGCGGCTGGTCGTCGGCTTCGGTCGGACTCGTGGTGCTCGCCGTGCTCGTCGGCGATCTCTGGCGCGTCGATTCGCGCTACCTCGAGACCATTACTCCAGCCGAGGCGTTCCCGGAGATCGAGTCCGTGAGCGTGATGCGAAACGAGTTGGGACCGGGTGAGAGGGTGTTCCCGGTCCCGGGCCGTGCCGGATTCGGACCGAACGAGTTGATGGGGTAACGAGTACCGTCTGTTACCGGCAGCCAGAACTTCCGACTCGAGTGGTTCGAGCGACTCAGCGGAGGGTTGTCCTACCGGAACTTCGGAGCTCCCGGGGTGTGGCCGTTGCTGGATCTCCGGTTCCTCACCACCGATGCGCCTGTCGAGACCCCCCTCCTGACCCGGGTCGGGGAAGGGCCCCGGGGCATCGTATACGAGGTGACGGCTGCCGGGCCTCACGCCTGGTTCCCGGCGGCGGTCGAGGCGACGCAGGATACTGCCGTCGCTCTCAGCCGAGTCCTTGCCATGACCGATCCTGCAGCGCTGGCGATCGTGGAAGCGGATGTCGCGCCCGAGGCTGGCTCCGGATCGGCCAGCGTGTCGAGGTACGAGCCCGGCGAGGTGGTGATCGAGATCGAGGCGGAGCGGGCCGGATTGCTGTTCGTGAGTGAGATCTGGCATCCGTCCTGGCTCGCGTTCATCGACGGCGAGCCGGCCGAGGTGCTCCGAACGAACGTCGCGTTCCGAGGAGTCGTGGTGCCCGCTGGGCAGCATGAGCTGAGGTTCCAGTACTCGGCTGCGGAATTCCGGCTCGGGTTCGGTCTGTCCGCCCTTGGACTCGTGGGTGCGCTGGCAGTCATCATTGGCGGCTTGCTGCGCCAGTCTCCTGAACCGAAATCGGGGACATAGCAGCGTGGGCGTGACTGGTCCTGCCGCCAGGTCTCGCCGGGGAAGGGTGATCGGGTGGGCGTTCGTCGGCGTGTCGCTCGGATTCGTCGTCCTCCTCGTCATCCGACAGGGCGGCGAACTGCCGCGGTTGCGGGCGGACCTGGAATTGTTCGGTTGGACGTTTCGACCCGGTTGGCTGACGGCTGCGCTTGCGCTGGGAACCGCCGATCTCGTTCTCATGGGTTGGGTATGGGTTCTCCTGTTCCGGTCGCTGGGTGGTCGGGTCGGGGCAGGGGAGGGCATTCGGGTGTGGATGACCACGAACCTCGGGCGCTACATTCCCGGCAAGATCTGGCAGCTGTCGGGTCTTGCACTGTACATGCGCGAGCGTCGCGGAGCAGGTGCGGCCGCGCTGACGGCCGCAGGGCTGTACCAGGCCCTCGTGCTCGGAACCGGGGTTGCCGTAGCGGCATCGACCCTGGGAGGACAGTTCCTGGCCGACGGAGCACTGCTTCCAACGATCATTCTGCTCGGCGCGCTGCTCGTGGTGCTTCTGCAGCCTTCGATCGCAAGCCGTATCTCGACTGCGCTGGCCAGCCGGTTCGACGAATCCCCCCCGGAAGCACCACTCGGCCGGGGGGCGCTGTGGGCGGCCACGAGCGGACTCGTGGCTGCCTGGCTAGTGAACGGGCTCGGGCTGTGGTGCGTGTGGCGGGGGGCAGGTGGCTCGGTTGATCCCGGCCCGCTGACCATGGCCGGTGTATACTCGGCTGCCTACGTGGCCGGTTACATTGTGTTGTTCGCTCCCGGCGGCCTGGTCGTCCGGGAAGGGGCGCTGGCAGCGCTGCTGGCGGTAACGGCTGGCGTACCAGCGTCGGTCGGGGTGGCCGTCGCCATTCTCGCGAGACTCTGGACCACAGCGACCGAGTTGCTGGGAGTCGGTATTGTATGGGCGTGGAGAGCGGCACGTGGAGAGTCGATCGTTGCCGACGTTACCGGTGAGTCCGGTGTGCGGAACGCCAATGCGGATCGAGGTGGAACTTGAGCGACACTGAGGCCACGGAAACAGCTTCTGAGCACGAGTCAGGCGGGACCGGGCGTGCGCTCGTCGTTCTGCCTACGTACAACGAGGCGAGCAATCTCGAGGGAATCGTTCCACTCATTCTCGAAGCGGACGAGCGGATCGACATTCTGGTCGTAGATGACGCATCTCCAGACGGTACGGGTGAGATCGCGGACCGAATCGCGACACGGGCCTCTCGTGTGTCCGTGCTGCACCGGGAAGGAAAGCTGGGACTCGGGTCTGCCTACCTTACTGGCTTCGAATGGGGTCTCGAACGGGGGTACGAGTGGCTGATCGAGATGGACGCCGACTTCTCCCATGATCCGGTGTACCTTCCGAAGTTGCTCGAGGCCGCGTCAGGGGAGGTGGACCTGGCGATCGGGTCGCGGTACGTGCGAGGGGTAAACGTGATCAACTGGCCGATGAGCCGCCTTCTCCTGTCGTGGTCCGCCAACAAGTATGCCCACCTGGTTACTGGACTGCCTCTGAAAGACGCGACGAGTGGATTCAAGTGCTTCCGCCGAGAGGTGCTCGAGGCGATCGATTTCGACAGCGTCGGGAGCACCGGCTACACGTTCCAGATCGAGATGGACTTCCGGGCCTGGAAGAAGGGATTCCGCCTCGGTGAGGTACCGATAATCTTCACTGACCGGGCCGAAGGTCAGAGCAAGATGTCGGGCGCGATCATGCGGGAGGCCGTGTGGCGGGTGTGGTCTCTGAGGCTCAAGTCGTTGTTCGGCAGACTCTGATCAGCGGCGACAGACAGCGAAAAAGGGAGCCGGGTGGATTCGGGAAGATCGGATGCATTTTCGCCAACTTAACATAACATATGTTATGCGCCGTTCGGTGTTCGGGGCTAATATTCAGGCGATCCTCGCCCCGAACTGGAATCGGCGATCACTCTTCGCCCGTATCACCTTCCGGGCCTGGATCCACGGGAGCGTTCACGGAAGCAACGGCTGGCGGCGTTGAATAGGCGCCACCGGCCGAGCGTAGCGCCTCGATCTCTCCGAGCCTGATCGCCCATATCGAAGACTGCTGTTCGCCCGCTGCATCATCGGATTCCAGCAGCTGTCGGTACAGCTCCTCGGACTTGTCCAGCCGACCTTCCTGCGCATGAATACGTGCCTGCTCGGCCAGCGCGTCGTTGCGCTGGAAATCAAACTGCGCCTGATCGGCGATTCTTTCGTGCCATTGGATCGCCTCATCGGGTCTGCCCGCCATCTCCTCGGCAGCGGCGATCGAACTCGCAGCCCTGAATGCCACGGGCGTTCCCGCGCCCAGGTCTGCCGCCGGCTCCAACGTGCGGATCGCCGCCTCCAGGTCTTCCGCCCGGAGCTCGAGCTGCGCCAGGTACAGGCGGGCCTCCCCGGCAAACGGCGTGCTTCCGAACTGGGCGATGAACTCCAAGAGCTCGGCCTGAATCTGCGGCGAAGGCGCTCCAGCGCCGGACGTCATGCGGATTTCGTCCAGGCGAACGGCTGCTCTCTCCGTCATCTTTCCCCGGTAGTCCACGTATGCCCAGCCAACGAAGATGACCGCGATCAGGGCCACCGTCCCCAGCGTCATGAGCCGACGGTTCCTGTCGGCCCACGCGGCTGCCGTCACGACCCCTTCCATCACGCGGTCTTCGGTGTTGACCTGTTCCTTCTTGGCTTTCGTGGCGATCGACTTTGCCATTCCGGGTGAACCGTTTCTTTTAAGTGATGTAATTGCAACTAGTTATCTCACTGAGCCCCGGCCGTGACCGAGCCCCCATCCGGACAGAAACTCTCAAACCTACGGTCCGGGACAGCGGTGCGTCAACGCGGGGCTGACACCGGGCGCTGACGATCGGGTGCCCGGTGAGCCCCTCCTGGCTCGAGCCGGGTCAGAATACCACTGAGATGGCGACGAAACCGAGAACCAGGAGGATCACGAAAAGGATCGTGAGCAAGTTGAAATACTTCTCGATGAACACCCGGATGGGTTCACCGAACATGCGGATCAGGCCGGCGACGAGGAAAAACCGGGCTCCCCTGCTCAACGCAGAGATCCCCACGAAGGCCGGAAATGAAACATCGAAAGCCCCGGCGGCAATCGTGAACACTTTGAACGGAATCGGGGTGAAGCCGGCCGTGCCCAGTGTGACCAGCAGGTTCTGCTCGAACATCTGCCCGAGCTCGTTGTAGTGCTCCATCCCGTTATACAGTTCGATGATCGGTTGACCGATCGAGGCAAACAGCGAACTGCCGATGAAGTACCCGAGCATGGCTCCGGCGACCGATCCGGCCGTGCACACGAGGGCGAACCACAAAGAGCGTCGCACATTGCCGAGCGCCAGTGGAATCAGCAACACGTCCGGGGGGATCGGAAAGAACGACGATTCGGCGAATGCGATTCCGAACAGCGCCCAGGTTCCCCCGGGCCGATCAGCCCAGCCGAGCACCCAGGAATACAGACGATGTAACGGACCTCCGCCGGAGCTCGTCGGTTGCTCGACTCCCTGTATGTCCCGGGCGTCAGCCCCTGCTTCTACGCCCGCGGACTCCCTGTCGCGAGCAGCACTCCCCTGCCCCGAATCACTCACCAGCCCTCCTCTCCTACGAGCGGCACGAAACGCGCGCTCTCAATGACATCTTCTTTCCAACTCTCTCCACACCGCTCGATCAGCAGCAGCTTCTGTCCGCTTTCGTCTCCGATCGGAATCAGAAGCCGTCCGCCATCTGCCAGCTGGTCGCGGAGCGGGTCGGGTACGGCCGGAGCCGCGGCCCCGACGAAGATCGCATCGAAAGGTGCTCGCTCCTCCCAGCCCGTACCGCCGTCTCCAGTTCGCAGTTCAACGTTGTCGATCTCCAGCGCGACAAGCCTGTCCTGGACGAGCGACGCGAGTTCCGGCACGACCTCGATCGAGCAGACCTCCTGCACGAGCCGGGCCAGAAGAGCCGTCTGGAATCCGGAGCCGGTTCCGATCTCGAGCACCCGTTCGGAGCCGGTGAGACAGGCGAGCTGAAGGTGCAGGGCGTGCACCCCGGGTCGGGAGATGGTCTGCCCGTGTCCGAGTGGTAGCGCGACGTCCTCGTACGCCCGGTGCTGCACCGCCTCTGGAACGAACAGGTGCCTGGGGACGCTGTCGAACGCGTGAAGCACCGTCAGGTCCTCGATACCTGCCGCGCCCAGGTGCTCTATCAGTCGTCGTCGCGACCGGCGGTACGCGGTCTTCAGACCGACAGCGGCCAAGTCTTCACCTCGTTGATCAGAGAATAGTTGGTGAGATCGAGGTGCAGCGGGGTCAGAGACGCATATCCGGCGCGAACCGCGCGAAAGTCCGAATCCTCTCGCCCACTCCAGCTGGACACACCGCCCCCGATCCAGAAGTACTCTCGCCCCGACGGGTCTTCCCGGCGGGTGAGCGAATCGGAGTAGACACGTCGCCCAAGGGTCGTGATGCGGAATCCCTTCAGCTCGTCGGCTGGAATGTCGGGCAGATTGATGTTGAAGAACGTCTCGTCGGGGAAGTCCGGGCGCCCGACGAGGCTCCGGAGGATACCGGTCAGTGAAGGACCGTATCCCGCCAGACGGTCCTCCGCCCGGCTTGCGAACGAAACGGCGACGGACGGAATGCCAAGAATAGTCCCTTCCATCGCCGCAGCCACGGTGCCCGAATACAGGACGTCCTCACCCATATTCGGACCGTGGTTCACCCCCGAAAACACGAAGTCCGGTGGACTCGGCATGAGACTGTTGACCGCGATCAGGACGCAGTCGGTGGGGGTCCCGTCGATCACGTGACTCGACGGGTCGGTCCGGGTCACGCGGAGAGGCCGGTGAACGGTAAGCGAGTGACTGGTCGCGCTTTGCTGGCGGTCCGGCGCTACGACAGTGACGTCGCCGAGCTGTCTCGCGGCTTCCACCAGGATGCTGAGGCCGGGAGCGTGGATACCATCATCGTTCGTGCAGAGGATGCGCGGCCGCCGGTCCCGCGGCTCGGCGGCCGAAGTCACGTGTCCAGCAGCTCCACCAGTGCGTCCGCCTCGCGCCTGAGCTGGCGGACGGTCTCGGCCTCCCAGGCGACGCGCGCCGCGCGAGCCAGCTTTCCTTCCTTCCGAAGCTGGTCGAGCTTATGTCGGGCACCCTCGATCGTGTACTTCTCGTTGTACAGGAGGTGCTGAAGCAGGTGGATGAGCTTGATTTCCTTGCGTCGGTACACCCGATTTCCGGCCCGGTTCTTCGTCGGTCGTAAGGCCGGGAACTGTGTCTCCCAGTACCTCAGAACATGCGGCTTGAGGCCTGTCAGAGAGCAGACCTCGCCGATCGAATAGTACTCCTTCGGCGCGATTCGCTGATCCACTCGTCTCAACTCCAGCGTTCGGGCTTCGGCTCGCGTGCCATCAGGCGGGCAAGCGCCTGTCTGGGTTCGACATCCTCGTACAGAATGGAGTATACGGCGACAGCGATGGGCATTTCCACCCCGTGACTCTCGGCGAGGTCAACCGCGGCCTTCGTGGTCCGGACACCTTCCGCCACAGATATCATTCCCGACAGTACCTCGTCGAGGCTCTGGCCGCGTCCGATCTGGAGTCCGACCGTGCGATTCCGGCTCAGATCGCCGGTACAGGTGAGGATGAGGTCGCCCACTCCCGCGAGGCCGGCAAGCGTTTCCGGCTCCCCCCCCAACCTGTGCGTGAGTCGGCGGATTTCGGCCAGGCTCCGGGTGAGCAGCGCGGCTCTCGCATTGTCACCCAGCCCCAGTCCGTCACTGATCCCGGCTGCCAGGGCGATCACGTTCTTCAGACTGCCGCCAAGCTCAGTTCCGATCACGTCGCTCTGGGTGTAGAGCCGGAAGTGCTCGTTCTGAAACAGACCCTGGACCGCAACGGCGTTGTCCTCGCTTCGCGAAGCGAGCGTTACGGCGGTCGGTTGCCTCCGTGCCAGCTCGACTGCGAAGCTCGGTCCGGAAAGTACTACGCACCCCTCGGCGAGCTCAGCTCCCAGGACTTCGAGCAGCACTTCGCTCATGCGAAGATCGGATCCGAGCTCCAGGCCCTTCGAAGCACTCACCAGGAGTGGACGTCCCGAAATGTGGGGCCTGGCCTGCTCCATCACGTTCCGGACGAATTCCGACGGACTGACGGAGACGATGATCTCGGCACCATCCAGCACTATCTGCAAGTTACTCGAGGCGTGAAGAGTCGGGTCCAGGTCTACGCCGGGGAGGTAGACGTCATTCCGTCTGTCGGATTCGATTCTAGTGGCGACTTCCAGCTCGTGAGACCACAGGGTCACCGGGTGACCGTTGCGTGCGAGGCAATCCGCCAGCGCCGTACCCCAGCTTCCTGCCCCGATAACGCCGATCTTACGATTGCTCATCCGTCGCCTCTCTTGCCGGGCGGCTGCTTTCTGTCACCGAAGCGCAATTCCTCGCCACGGGCGATTCTGCCGAGATTCGATCGATGGGTCCACCAGACAAAGGCGACGATCCCGGCGCAGAACACGACCGTGGATAGCTGTGCCCCGGTCAGCGTGGCCACGAACGGGACCGATGTCGCCGCGACGAGAGACGCGATGGACACCGTGCGGGTCAGCAGGACGACACCGATCCAGATCAGCAGAGCCACAGCGGCGGCGAGCGGCGCCAGGGCCAGGAGAACCCCCACTCCGGTCGCGACACCCTTTCCGCCCTGGAATCGGAGCCAGATGGGCCACACGTGCCCTAAAATAGCCAGCAGACCGTATACAAGGGCGAGTTCGGGGAGTGCCGAGCCATCCCACAGTGGGAACATCGCCGCAGGCACGTATCCCTTCGTAACATCGACAGCCACGACCGGAACTCCGCCCTTCGCTCCGAGAACCCGGAAAGCGTTCGTCCCGCCGAGATTGCCGCTACCCTCCTGGCGCAGGTCCAGGCCCATCACTCGTCCGACGAGCCAAGCGGTCGGAAACGAGCCAGCCAAGTACGCCAGAATCAGCCAGGGCAGGATCACGCTCGGCACGTGCAGTTCTCGACGGGAGGCCAGTTCACCGGTCTCGCTCCTCGCGGCGCTGCCTCGGTCGGAGCCGGAGTGGCGAACCGTCGAAGCCCCACTCCCTGCGGAACCCGTTAGACAGAAACCGGAGATAGCTGTCAATTAGCTCCTTGGGCCGGTTCACCCACAGTACGAACTCCGGCGGCTCGGTCGACACCTGGCTCGCATAGTAGATCTTGATATCCCCCCTGGCTCCCTGCGGCGGCTGCTTGCGGGCCGTGAGCGCAGACAGGAGTCGATTCACATCCGCGGTGGCGATCCTCTTCATCCTCTCGGCCTGCACCTGCTTCGCGAGTTCCACGACCTTTCGCACACGTTTGCCGGACAGGGCCGAAACGGTGATGATCGGGACGAATCGGAGGAAGGGTGCGCGCTCCCGCAGCTCTTTCTCGAACGCGGCCAGGACGTCGGGTCCACGGTCTTCGATCAGGTCCCACTTGTTCACCACGAGGACGAGACCGCACCCGGCTTCCCACGCCTCTTCACCGATGCGGAAGTCCTGGTTGGTCAGACCCGCCCGGGCGTCTCCCACGAGAATGCACACGTCCGCTCGCTGAATTGCTGCCGCCGCCCGAAGCCTGCTGTAGAATTCCAGCTCGTCGACGACCCGGGAACGTCGACGTAGCCCTGCTGTGTCGATCAGGCAGATCTGGTCTCCATCGAGCTCGAGCCAGGTGTCGATCGCGTCCCGCGTGGTTCCTGCTTCGTCGTGTACAAGGACTCGATTCTCTCCGAGCAGAGAGTTGACGAAGCTGGACTTGCCGACATTCGGCTTTCCGATCACCGCGAGCCTCAACGACACGTCATCCTCATCAGGAGGCTCGATGTCTGGAAGGACTTCCGCGACCCGATCCAGGAGGTCACCGCTGCCGCGCCCGCTCTGTGCCGACACCGGGACGGGGGTCCCGATTCCGAGGGCGTGGAACTCATGGTGCTCGAGGGCGGTCGCAAGCTCATCCAGCTTGTTCACGGCCAGCACCACAGGTCTCTCGGACCGCCGGAGGATCTCCGCGACATGGAGGTCGACCGGGTGGAGCCCGGCCCTTCCGTCAACGACGAACAGCACTACGTCAGCGTGGTCGATCGCCGCCATTACCTGCTCCCGGACCTGCCGATCGAGAGGTCGCTCGGCCACGTCGAGGATTCCGCCGGTGTCGGCCAGCAGGAACGGGTGCCCGTTCCAGTCCGCTTCGGCGAACTGGCGGTCCCGCGTCACGCCCTCCTGTTCGGCGACGATCGCGATCCGCCCGCCCACGACGCGATTGAACAGGGTGGACTTGCCGACGTTGGGCCTTCCGACGATCGCCACCGTCGGCAGAGTTACATGTCGCACAGAACGTCCGTCACGTGTTCCGACGGACATATCTCCATGTCCGGCAGGGCTGCCCGCAGGTCCTCCAGGCTCAAGTCGTCCAGGAACAGATCGTCATCGTTGATTGCCGTTCGCGTGATCAGACCGAGGTCAAAATCGGAGTATGGACCGAGGGCCGCCAGGTAATCTGCACCACCGAGAAGCCCGGCGGTGGTGACCAGCGGGCCGAACAGTCGGTTCTCTGCCGGCACAGTCTCAACGACGGCGCCGGTCCTGGCCGCGATCCGGTCGCCCAGATCGCGCAGGTGCGGCGCCATCGACGTGCCGGTGACGAGAACGATGCGCCGGCCCGCCAATCCCGCACGAGCTCCACGTCATCGAAGTACCGGCGGCCCGGAACTTCGAGTCCCGCCAGGAGAAACAACTCATCCGCCGCGTACGCCCAGGACGTATCGCGCTCTACTGTCGCCCGGGCGCGGACCCGCTCGACCATGTCAATCGCCCGCCGGCACTCTTCAGCCGCCAGTGATCGCACGCCACGATCCTGATTGTAGCTCGTAAGCCCGACAGGCACGATGGACAGGGACAGGATTGCCTCCCCCCGCCCATACAGATCGTCAATGGTCTGCTGCAGGATCGCTCCGTCGTTCAGTCCGGGACACAGGACGACCTGGGCGTGCACTCGGATCCCTCCTTCCGCGAGTCGATCCAGGTGCAGCCCGATATCAGCGGAGCGGGGGTTCTTCAGCATTGCCAGCCGTGCGGCCGGTTCCGTCGCATGAACGGATACGTACAACGGAGTGAGACGCTGCTCGAAGATCCGCTCCCAGTCCTCGTCCCGCAGGTTGGTCAGGGTGACGTAGTGTCCGAACAGGAACGACAGGCGGTAGTCATCGTCCTTGATGTAGAGACCGGCCCTGAGTTTCTCGATCTTCGGATTCCCCTTTACGAAGCAGAACGGGCAGGCGTTCGTGCAACGCCGCACCTTATCGGGTTCGGGGACGAGCCCCAGCGATTCGTCTGGCTCCTTGAGAATGTCGAACAGGATCTCGTCACCACCGGGGACGCGAGTGAGCAACTCGATGACTTCGTCGGACTCGTAGAATCGAAGGTCCAGTGCATCCCTCAGGTCTCGCCCGTTGATCTTCAGCAACAGAGTCCCGGACCCGATTCCAAGCTCCTCTCCGATCGAGCCGGCTCGAACGGACCCCACCCTGATCATCCGCCGCCCCTCCCGTTCCGATCACGAGGCTCCTCGTAACCGATCCACTCCCTTGCCTCCTCGAACCTGAATGCAGGCACGAGCACGCGGAGGATGGACAACCCGCCAAACGTTACGACGTTGGCCCGGTCCTTCTGTGACAGGACTCTCGCTTCGATGCCTTCCCCGCTCAGACCGTCTGACACCAGGCGGGCCTCAATTTCATCCGCCGTCCGCAGCGCCTCCGCCCAGCCTTCGATCAGAGGTACGTTCTCGTGCCGGGTGCACAGCGAGCAATGGCGAGGCCCTCGTCTGCACTCAACGCACAGTGGAATCCCGCAGATCACACACGCATTGGTCGTAAGGCGGTCGCGGTGTGACCCACAAGGAGCCGCGCGCTCGAGTGATCCGCAGGAGGGACAGCGCAGAGGATCGCCGGAACGAGCACGTCCGCACTGCTCGCACTCCGGGTCTCCTGACTGGCTGGAACCGGCGGGCAACGAGCCTGCCTCCTCGAGGGGGGCGTCGCCCGCCGGCCGTATCGTTTTCAGGATCCGTCAGTGCCAGCCATATCGTAGCGGAAGCCCATGATCGGCGTACCGCTCTGGACCTGGATCTGGAATCCGGCCGTCTCGCCGGCCGCCGGCAACGACAGAGTCAGTGGTTCGGTCATCGCCACCTGTCCGCCCTCAGACAGGAAATGAACCGGGATCGTGACTTCCGACCCGCCAGCTGCAGACTTGTTCATCACCGTACCATCGAGAGAATACAACTCCTCTCCCGCCGGTCCGAGCTGTGCGCGAAGGAACTCGAAGCTCAGTGCTTCGCGGCCCTCGAGCACCTCCAGCGCCCCAGCCTCGTTACCTGTCTCGGTGCGGGCGTTGGCAAGCAGGTTGTAGTTCACCTTCTCGTACGGGTATCGCTGGACGAGCGTATCCGCGAGCGGTGCAAGCTCCTGATAGCGTTCGGACTGGTAGTACGAGTTCGCCAGGTTCTCCAGGGTCTCCTTGTTGAGCGGCTGCAGATCATGCGCCTTGCTGAACGCCAGTGCCGCCTGATCGAAACTCTGGGCCCGATACAGGCCGATTCCAACCTGCGACCATTGCCGGAAGCTGAGATCGTCACGCCCGATCAACTCCTGGAAAATCTGCTGGGCCTCTTCGTCGGAACCCGCGTCCATCAGGGCGATCGCATAGTTCAGCCGACCCAGGATGTCATCCGGATGGTCTGCCGCGTAGTCGGAGTAGATCGCCAGCGCTTCGGCATCCCGCCCTTCGGCCCGAAGAAGCTCGGCAAGGTTGATGCTCGCGACACGAATCATCTCGGGATCGGTACTCGACTGGAGAGCGTGCTCGTACATCTCCATCGCCTTCTGGTTCTCACCGCGGGCCTGGTATATCGACGCCGCATTGTTGAATGAGCGCGAGTCCGAATAGATCACGTTCGCCTTCTCGAAGAACTCGATCGCACCATCCTCGTCTTCAGCGGCGAGTTGCGCGACCCCGGAGTTGTACAGCGGGGCCCAGGCGTTGAAACGCATTTCCAACGCCTGGTCTGCGCACTCTGGTGCAGTTTCGACGAGCATCGTCAGAATCGAGTCGGCGCCAACGACGTCACGCAGTCCGAGATAAGCTTTGCCTGCAAGCAGGTAAGCCCTCGAATCGACCGGAGGGTCGGAGAACGACTCATCGAGTATCTCGAGTGCGCGATTGTAGCGTTCGGGCTTCGTCTGGGGATCGTCCCTCCGCGTCGCCCAGGTGAGCTCCAACTCCGCACCGCGGGTGTACTTATCTCCGCCTCCGACGCAATCCTCCTGCGCCATAGCTGCCGACGGCGTCAGGGCCGGGGTGACGATCGCAACGGTGAGCACGAGGCTGAAGCTCTTAAAGTACTTTCTCATCATTGGAACATAAATCCTTGTTAAGTTGCATAATACATAGTAGCCACCCTTCTGCCCCACACCATCGAAACGTGGACGTCGATCCGATATCCTGCCACGGCTCGTCGACCCGATGTAACCCTGAGACTGATACATCTCAATAGTTCTGGAGGTTTCCTGTGTTGAACAGAACCACGGTCTCTCCTTGTTTCAACTCATCCCGCGCACGAAGCACCCTGGCTGCCGCGAGAACCGCGCCTCCTTCGATGCCCGCGTTGATGCCCTCACGCCGCTGAAGGGCTGTCGAATCGTCGAGCATGGACTGGTCACTCACTGCCACGGCGCCGCCACCAGTCTCCCTCAGCGCCCGCAGGATGAGGAAATCGCCCCGGGCTCTGGGAACCCTGAGACCCCAGGCCTCGGTTGCCGAATTCTCCCACTCCTCAGCTTTCTCGGCTCCGGCCTGCCACGCTCGTACGATCGGTGCGCAACCATCACCCTGCACGGCGTACAGGCGGGTCCGGGGCTCTGACACGATTCTCAGACTCGCCAGTTCATTCAGCGCCTTCCAGGTCCCGATCAGGCCGGTCCCTCCTCCTGTCGGGTATACGACTGCGTCCGGCGCGCGCCAGTCCAGGGCTTCGAGAATCTCGAGCGCCATCGTCTTCTTGCCTTCGATTCGGTATGGCTCGCGCAGCGTCGACAGGTCGAATGCTCCGGTCCTCGCCGCGTCCTGTGCGGCCAGTGCACCACAATCGGTGATCAGCCCGTCGACCATGATCACGTCCGCACCGAATGCACGACAGCGTGCCTCGACTCCGGGCGGCGTGTCCGAGGGAATATAGATCCGGGCTGGAACACCGGCCCTGGCAGCATATGCCGCCAGGGCGGCTCCCGCATTGCCCGCGCTGGGGATCACGAACTCCCCCACCCCGTCGTGAACGGCTCGAGTCACGGCGGCGGAGAGTCCCCGGTCCTTGAAGCTGCCCGTGGGATTGCGACCCTCGTCTTTGACCAGGAGCCGAAGTCCGATCTCTCCACCAATGTCCGGTAATGGAAGCAGGGGGGTGTCCCCTTCCCCAAGACTCACGGGATGCTCGCCTGCCCGCAGCGGCATGATCTCGCGAAATCTCCACATACCGCGCGGCCTGCCTGCCCAGCGGCGAGCGAGATCAAATCCCTTATCGGCGGACTCTGCGTAGCGAACGAGCTGTGGACTGCCGCAACCCGGGCACAAGGTCGCGAGTCGCTCGAGTCCATTGTCGGCCCCGCAAGCGCCGCACTCGAGTCGGAATGTGCCGGTGGCGGCGGGGTCTCCTGCCAGGTCAGAATTCTTCATCAGGCTCTTCCCCTGTCGTCGGCGCGAGCGCGTCGAGAATCCGGGTTGCTGTGGCCGGACCGATCCCCGGAACAACCGTGAGTTCCGACTCCGACAGCCGGGCGATCGCCGCGGGGCTTCCGAATCTCCGGAGCAACTCCGCCTCGCGTGCCCTGCCCACCCCTGGAACGTTCTGCAGAGCAGTTCGAAGCGTCCGCTTGCGTCTCAACGTTCGGTTGTATCCTACGGCGAAGCGGTGCGCCTCGTCCCGCACCCGCTGAAGCCAGTGCAGAGCAGGATCGGTGCGGTCGAGAATCACGGGATCACTCCGCCCTGGCAGGTACACCTCTTCCTGGCGCTTCGCGAGCGCCGCGACGGGCAGATCAGACGCTCCCGCGCCTTCCATCGCCTGGAGGGCCGCACCGAGCTGGCCGCGGCCGCCGTCGATCAGGACTAGGTCCGGCAGGGGCTTCCCCTCGCCGACCCTGCGTTGAAAGTAGCGTCCAACGACTTCCTGCATCATGGCGTAGTCATCTATCACACCTTCCGGTGTGGCCCGGACGCGAAATCTCCGGTATTCGTCGCGGTGAGCCCTGCCGTCACGCAGCCAGACGGCACTGCCGACCGATTCCGCGCCGCCGAGCGTCGAGATATCGAAACACAGGAGATCCCTGGGTGGTCCCGACAGATCGAGGGCCTTCGCCAGACCGACGGACGCAGCAGGCGCCTCTCGCGCCACTGTACCCGGCCCGCCGATCGGAAGGCCCCCCTGCATCGATCGTTCCTCGAGAAGATGCTTCGCGTTCTGAGCGGCGAGGTCCACGAGCCGCCGCTTGGATCCCCTGCGCGGATGGATGATCCGCACGGGTCCCCCGCGCCTCTCCGACAGCATTTCTTCGAGCAACGGGCGATCCGGAAAATCAGCAGGGACCAGAACTTCGGCTGGCAGGTCCTCCTGCCTGAGCAGGAACGCTTTCAGTGCCGCATCCACCGTGGCCGTCCCGTCGTCTTCATCAACGTTGTGGAGCATGCGGACTTCCCTGCCCAGGAGTTGTCCATCGCGAACCCGCAGCAGGACCGTACAGGCGCCAGCATCTTCAACCGCCACACCGAGCACGTCACGATTGCCGCCGCGGAAATCGACGGAGGTCTGCCTCCTCTCCAGCACTTCGAGGCCGCGAAGGACTTCCCGCAGCTCGGCAGCCGTCTCGAATTCGAGCGCCTCCGCTGCTTCCCGCATTCGATCTCGAATCTCTCTCTTCAGGCTGGAAGTATGACCGGACAGGATTCGCACGACTTCGTGAATGGATTCGGCATATGCTTCCCTGCTCTGGTAGTTCACGCACGGTGCGAGACACCTGTCGATGTGGAAGTCGAGGCACGGTCGGTCCGGTGCCTGAACCGGCAGGGCGTAGTGGCAGGTGCGCACAGAGTGCATCTGCGTGATCAGGCGGAGCGCACGCCTCATGGTGCCGACATTGGTGAACGGGCCGAAGTACCTGGACCCATCGGATTCAATATGTCGGGTCACGAGCACACGCGGATATGGCTCCGCCACCGTGACCTTGACGTACGGAAACGTCTTGTCGTCGCGCAACTGAACGTTGAACCGGGGTCGATATTCCTTGATCAGGTTCGATTCGAGGAGCAGCGCCTCCGGCTCGGATTTCGTTACATAGGTCTCGATCGAATCGATCCGGGGCACGAGCCTCCCCAGCTTCAGCGAGGTAGAGCTTGCGCTGCCGAAGTAGCTTCGCACCCTGTTCCGAAGCGACTTCGCCTTTCCGACGTAGAGAATCTCACCGTCCGCATCCCGGAAAACGTATACGCCTGCCGTACGTGGCAGCCCGGCGAGGGTGCTCCGGAGCTCTTCAGGCGTTGTCATCGGAACCGATGGAAGTCTCGGGAGACGGAGGTCGCCTCGCGATGCCCAGATACACGACCCCTCCCGCCGTGAGCACCGCGCCGAACAACAGGGCGGTCCCGGCGAATCCGGGCCACGGAAGCCTCGGTTCGAGGAACAGTCGTACGACAGAAGCCACAACCACGGCAGCGACAGCGGCAGCACCTAGACGGAGTGCGCTTCGGAGTGCTGACGGCGGGAATACGCGGTCGAGCTTCCGCCCGAGCAGGAACCACAGGAGCGCGAGGTTGGTCCACGAGCCGATTGCGCTGCCGAGGGCGATCCCTACTGCCGAATACGGACCGAATCCCGCTCGGCGCATGCCGATCGTGAGTACGAGGCTGGCCGTCACTCCAATTCCGACAGACATGACAGCGACGCGCATGGGGGTCGCTGTGTCCTGCAAGGCGTGGAATCCCGAGGCGAACAACTTGATGGAACTCGCGGCCACGAGCCCGATGGCATAGGCGGCGAGCACCGCAGCTACGAGATTCGTACTGTCCGGGCCGAACTCGCCGCGCTGGTAGACGAGGCCCACTGCGAGGTCTCCGAACAGCAGGAGAACCAACGCGGCCGGCAGCACGAAGAACTGGATCTGAAACCAGCCGTTTACCAGCCGTTCTCGAAGTGCGGCTGGACTCGGGTCTCGTGACATGGCAGGCAGAGCCGCAGCCGCGACGGACATCCCGAACAGGCTGATCGGAAGGTACGCCAATCGCTGAGAGTACCCGAGCGCTGCCATCGCACCCGCCCCGGCAAGCGAGGCGAGCATGATGTCCACGAGTGACGAGATCTGCAGAACTCCCTGGCTGGAGATAACCGGCAGCGTATTTCGAGCGACTCGCCGGACGGGCTCGTGGGACCACTCGACCCCGGGACTCCGAACCTTCGAAAGCTTCAGGGCCTCAGGAATCTGGATTCCGACCTGCAGAACCGCGCCGATGAGTGCGGACCATGCTAGCGCCTCGGCCAGCCTGTCGGATCCGAGACGGGCAGCGAGGACGAGTCCTGCAACCTGGCTCAGATTCCACAGGGCGGGTGCGGCGAACGGGAGAAAGAACCGTCCGTGACTGTTCAGCACCCCGAGAAACCACGCTCCGATGATCAGCACGCCGGACATCGGGAACAGGATTCTTACCAGTCGCGTGGTGAGATCTCGGGTCTGCTCGTCCGAAGCCGCCAGCAGAACACCCGTGATCCACGGGGCAAATATGACGCCGAGCGCGCTCAACAGGAGGGCGCTTACAGCCACGAGTCCGAGCACGGAGCGGGCCAGGCGAGGAGCGTCCTCTGCATCGATGTCGGCGCCTGACATGGACTCGCTGTACACGGGGACAAAAGAGGCCGAAAGCGTGCCCTCTCCGAGGAGATTCCGGATGATGTTCGGGATCTTGATTGCCGCCCAGTAAGCGTCCGCCGCGAACTGGGTTCCGAGAAACGCTGCGACGGCGACGTCCCTGACGAGTCCGGTCAGGCGGCTGACGAGGATCCCGGAACCGACGGCGGCGGCGGGACGTGATCGTCTGGATGTCACGGTAGTGGAAGGCGGCTCGACCCTGTGCCCCGTGTTCCGTCGCACGGTCTCGTTCGGTCAGCTGTCACGGTCGGGAACATCGTCCGGCTCGAGTGCGCCCATCGAGTCGGATTCGGGGGCCGGGGCTTCAAGCAGGGACCGAACGAATTCTGTTTCATCGTGCAGGCTTTCGAACGACTCGGACAGGTACCGGATGTCCGCTTCCAGGGATTCGATCCGGGACGCCAGATCCTCCGCGCCCTCCGGCACGGATCGGGAGATCCGGTTCGCGAGAGCCTGCCCGACCTGCGAGTCGATTACGATCGCGAGAATCGGGATCAGCAGTACGAGGACGATGACGAACGCCCAGATCACCCGGTCCCCCAGTCTGGAAGCAGAGATCCGCCGCAGTGAATCCACGGCCTGCGAGTCGGCCGAAAGCTACGCAGCCCCTCGGGGAGCAGCAACGGACCCATCAGTTTGTGGCCTCACCGTCCGGGATCCCATGTGCGGTGGCCAGGGCGGTGAGGAAGGACGGCCCGTACCGGACGAGGAACGAGAACGGACTGTCGACCCGTTCCTGCGGCTGCCCGCCTGGATACAACAGGTCGGCCGCCCGGCGCACCCGGTCCAGCCTGGTCCCGCGAGACTCCCGCACTCTGCCGTCGATCGTCCGCTCAAGTCCGGCGAGCGTGGCATCGAACGACTTCCTGGCTTTTCCGAACGCCGACTCGAGTCCAGGTATTTCCACACTGGAGGCTCGCTCCAGCTCGGCCAGGGTCGTCTCGACTTCGGTCCTCAAGCGCTCGAGACCGTTCTCGATCGTTTCAGGCCGACTTTCGCGGGTGATACGGCGCTCGACGGATGTGCCCCCGTCCACCACGTCTTCGGCCGACGCTTCGACTCCGTCCAACCAGCGCTCTACCCGGGGCTCGATCAGCAGCCATGAGCTTCGCGGGGTGATCTGCGGCATCTTGACGTCGAGAAGGTCGAACAACGGGCCGAGTTGAGCCCAATAGGCCATCTCTCCCGGCCCAAGGACCGTCCGCGCGACGGGAAGTAGCCAGGACTCCAGCAGCGGTCTGAGAGCGGCCGCCGCACTGAACCGTTCGGGCTCCGCCTCCAGCAGCGCCAACCAGTCTTCCGTAGGACGCAGGTCGCCGGATTTCCCGTTCCGGAGCCCGGCGCCCTCTCTCAACAGGTGCGAACGGGTACGACCGTCGTCGAAGAATACCTGGGATCCTGCTCCCG
>JBDGUZ010000085.1:0-20951 GCA_039585915.1 Gemmatimonadota bacterium | reverse complement strand
CGAATGGCATCCGCGGTGCCCAGCTGCTGGGTCTGCTCGACCGGTACGAACCCGAGATTCGGGTGCTCGGTCTTCAGGTGTTCCTCGATCTGGTCGGATAGGTGACCCATGATTCCTATGATCTCGTCCACTCCTGCCTGTTCGAGCAGATCGAGCACCCGGTCGAGCACGGTTCGATTTCCCACGCGGAGCAGCGGCTTGGGCCGCGTGTGGGTGTGGGGCCGGAGTCGGGTTCCCTTTCCGGCGAGCGGAAGTATGGCTTGCATGCGACGCTCACGGACGTTCTGATGGAGGGTGTTCGGTCGGCCGGAACGTAAGGACGTCGTGTGGGACCGGCAACCGAGTCGTCCGCTGCCGGTGATTGATCCCGGCAATCCGTGTCCGGTGAGGAAACGGCAGGATGAACGACGAATCTCATGGTCGAGACGGCGGCACGCGAACCGGAACCGCCACCGTCGATACGAGGCTCACCGGTTCACCGGACAGTCGCGTGTACGCGGCGGCGTTCGCCCGCGTGTGGGACTGTCTGCACGCTGAGATCTTCCGGCGACGGATGTGGACCGTTGTTCACTCGGACGAGGAGCTGGGACTCCTGACGGCCGTGTGCAGAACGCTGCTTCCGTGGGAAGTCGGGCATCTTACGGTATGGGTGCGGCTCGACGAGTATGCGCTCACGCGGGTGGACGTCCGCTCCACCTGCCGGACGAAACTCACTCTGCCCGGTGGAAATCGACGCCGGGTCCAGGCGCTCGTTTCCAGCCTTGACGACCAGCTCGGAAACGGGACGCGCGTCCAGACCTGACGCAGGGCCGAAGGCCGAGAGTACGTCGACGTCAGGCCGCCCTCTCGCCTCCGTGCTTCAGGGCATAGTCGTACTCCGACCGCTCGATCACCGCCGCTGCTGTCAGGTCACCCGTTACGTTCACCGCGGTCCGGCACATGTCGAGGATCCGGTCTACTCCCAGCACCAGAGCGATGCCCGCCGCCGGATCGACACCCGTCCCAGCCAGGGCCTGCTCCAGCACGACCACCAGGATGATGATCCCGGCCGACGGAACGCCGGCGGCACCAATCGAGGCGAGCGTCGCGGTGAGCACGATCGTAAACTGCGCGGTGAACGAAATGTCCCCGATCAGCACCTGGGCGATGAACATCGTCGCGACCGCCTGGTACAGCGCCGTCCCGTCCATGTTGATCGTCGCCCCGAGCGGCAGCACGAAACTGGACACTTCCTTTTCGATGTCGAGATTCTCCTCGGCGACCTCCATCGTCACCGGCAGCGTCGCGTTCGAGCTCGAGGTGGAGAAGGCTATCAGCTGGGCTTCCCGGATCCGTCGGAAAAAGTCGAGTGGCTTCCGCCTGGCGAGAAGCCGGATGGCCAGCGCATAGGTGATGGCCACGTGGAGGACCAGCCCGAGGACCACGACGAGGCTGTACGCCAGCAGGCTCTGAAGCACATCGAGTCCGAACCGGGCAATTACCGCTCCGATTAGCGCAAACACGGCGTACGGCGCGAGACGCATGATCCAGTGAATCATCACCATGGCCGCCTCGTTCACGCCGTCGAAGAAACCCACGACGTGCTCCCGCCGTTCGACCGGGAGTGCAGAGACGGCGGCCCCGAAGAAGATCGCGAAGAAAATGATCGGTAGCATATCGCCCGATGCGAGAGCCTCGATCGGATTTCGCGGGATCATTCTCAGCAGGATTTCCAGCAGGTCAGGCGCCTCGCGCGCCATTTCCACCCGACTGGCGCCCTCCGCCATGTAGGTCGAGCGCAGGCCCTCGAGCGCCGATGGGTCGATCCCGCTGCCCGGGCGGAACAGGTTCGACAGGACCAGGCCGATCGTCACCGCGATCGCCGTCGTCCCCAGGTAGTAGATCACCGTCTTCCCGCCGATGCGGCCCAGTTTCGTGATGTCTCCGAGACTGGCGGTGCCCACTACCAGGCTGGCGAACACGAGCGGGACCACGACCATCGTGATGAGTCACGAGACCGGCCGTGGCTCCTGCGACCAGGGCGATCGAGATTTTCGTGTAAAGTTGCATGGATTCACAGGCTGCTCGGGACCGGAATATAGGGCCCGGCAACTTACGGGAGGGCCCCGATCGGTGACAGACCCGATGGTGCCGGGTACCTTGTCCGCGTGATGAGACAGGAGACATACGGCCAGTCGGCGACTCCGGCTCGGACATGTGCGGACACCGGGGCGCGCGCGCTGCGAATCCGGATTCCGTTGCGCCCGAATTTCAAGACACCGCTGCGCGTCTGCCTGGCGGCGCTGTTGATCGGATGTGCACCTGCCGAGTCTCCCCCGGTAGAGGAACAGTCAGCGCCGAATTCCGGAAGAACAGCCTCTACGACACCGGAGGCCGTGTATCACACTGCGCTCACGTTCGTGGGCTTCGGACCCGAACCGTCCCTGGTGCATCTGCGATTCGAGAACCGCACGGAGCCTGACCGTCTCCGGCTGGAGTACAACGGGTGGATTCCGGGTCCCGACGCCTGGACGTCCGTGCTCGGAGTTATCGACTCGATTCCCGTGCCGCGCGCCGCGTGGCGCGTGCTTCCAGCCGGACCGCTGCGGGTGGGAGTCGAAGATGGAGGCGAGCTGTCCACGTTGAGGCTGGACCTCGCGGGTGGCCCGGTGCAAATCGATGCTCTCGAGGAAGTCAGCTCGTGGAGCGGTTCGACGGGCCAGCGTGAGTCCTTGCGGCTCGCCGATCTGCAGGCGGGTGGCCGAGTCGAGAGCGGGTGGCTGCTCCAGCGGCAGAGGGCCCGGCTGCTGGATGAACCGGCGCCGGATCGTCTGATTCAGGCATTCCAGCTCGCCGACACGCTGGGCAACGGACTGCTCATTCTCCGCGATCGAGCATTCGCTGACGCTCCGGCGACAGTCTGGGCGTGGCTCGACGGGGTTCAGCTCGACTGGGCCGATGCCGTTCTGCTGGATCTTCCTGGCTCGACGGGATTGCCGGGCTCCTGGTCATTCGAGGTGCCCGACGTGGGCCTGTTCGGAGAGATCACCGGCTCCGAGCCGATGATGGACGAGTTGCCCGAGGAGGGCGTCGGATTCAGGCTGTATCGCATCGCGGCCACCATCGGGTTCGGAGACGAGCAACGCTCACTGTCTGGCATCGGCGTAGAGGAACGGGGACCGTGACGGCAACTACGGCGCAGATTCTCCGCGACGTGATCACCGTGCTGTTTGGTGCCCTGGCAGGTGGAGTCACGAATCGCGTGGCGATCCTCATGCTGTTCCATCCCTACGAGCCTCCGAAACTGTTGGGGCGCCGTATCGCATGGCTGCAGGGAGCAGTCCCGAAGAACCGGGAGCGCTTGGCTGGCACGGTCGGCCGTACGATCGGGACGACGCTGCTGACCCCGGCCGACGTGGCGGCGGAACTGCAGGACGAACGTCTCCAAGAAGCCTTCGAACAACAGCTCCGCGTACTGCTGGCCGAGCTGCTGGAAGGTGAGAAGCCAGCCCTGTCGGAGTTGCTCCCCGAGAGCGCCCTGCTCGAGTTGCGCCGCATCCTGGAGATGCTGCTGGACAGTGTCCGGGACCGCGTGATCGCAAGTGTCGGATCGGAGGAATTCGCGGACGACGCCACGCGCATGCTGAGCACGGTGGCCGACGCTCTGGCGGACGAATCCCTCACCGAGTCTCTCGGTGCTGAACGGATCGCCGAACTGAGACAGCGATCGGGCGAATGGCTCACGCGGATCGTCGAATCGGATTCCTTCGCTGCCACGGTGCGGGGTCACCTGGACCGGGCGGCTGCCCGGATTCTGGTTCCGGGTAGATCGTTCGAGGAATTCCTGCCGGAGGGCCTGGTCGCGGCCGTCGAACACGCGATTGGAGACTATCTCCCGATCGCGATGGAGAGGCTGGGTCGCCTGCTCGAGGATCCCAAGGCCCGGGCCCGCATTGAGCGCTGGGTACACGAACTGCTCGAGCGATTCATGCAGGACCTGCGGTTCCACCAGAGAGTGGTGGCGAAGCTGATCATTACCGAAGACACGGTAGATCGGGTCATCGACACGGTCGAGGCTGAAGGCGCGGACCGGGTGGGGAATCTCCTGCGCGAAGGAGAAGTCCAGGACGCGATGGCCCGCAGCGTAAACGAAGCGATCGTTGACTTTCTGCGGCGCCCGGTGATCGACGTATTGGGCGAGCGGGAAGATCAGAGGGTCCAGGATGCTCTCGATTCCATTACGACCTGGATCCTGGACGCCGCCAAGGACCAGGAAGTGCGCGACTTCCTGATCGACCGGGGGGAATCCGCCATTCTCAAGACCGGAGAGCGAAGCTGGGCCGACGTCGTCCGGCTCGTTCCCGCCCACAGGGTCGGTGGCTGGCTGGGGAGCGTACTTCGATCGGATGCCGGCACATCCCTGTACGAAGGGTTCCGCTCGGGAACTGTGGACCGAATTCTCGCGCTGCCGCTGGGGTCGCTCGGTCGCTACGGCCGGGAGGGTGCCGCGGATCGCCTGGCGGAGACGCTCGTCGAGCCGGTGTGGGCGTGGATCTCGGCCAAGATCCCGGAAGTTGCTGCTAACGTAAGAGTTGCCGAGAGAGTTGAGGAGAAGATCGTAGCCTTCCCGCTGGTCGAGCTCGAACGACTGATCCGCTCGGTCACGCAGCGGGAACTCAACCTGATCGTGCGCCTGGGCTACGTCCTCGGCGCTGGAATTGGCCTGGTCCTCGTGTTCATTCGCTACCTGCTGGGTGGCTGACCCGCGGAACCGAGTGGACCTTAGCGGACCTGCGACCTCGCTTCAGGTGCTCGCCTGGAGTTCGCGCGACCGGCGATACATCTCGGCTGCGCGATCGGGCTGGCCCATGCGGTCGAACAGGATCCCCAGTGTACGGTATGCGCGGGCGTTGTCAGGCTCGAGCTCGATCGTTCTCTCGAGGGCCGCCACCGCGTCGTCTGCGCGGCCCAGGCGGTTCGCGCACTCCCCCAGGTAGTAGAAGGAAATCGGACTCTCCGGGTTCAACTCCGATGCGCGGCGGAACGATTCCAGCGCCGCCGGATACAGCCCCTTCCTGTACTGCACAAAACCCAGGTTCTGCATCACATCCGGGCTGTCCGGCGCCAGCCTCAACGCGCGGCGGAGTTCCGCTTCGGCCTCGGGGTAGCGGCCCAGCGTTCCGAGCACAGCTCCGATGTTGCTGAGCAGCTGCACGTTCTCCGGCTCGAGCTCGAGTGCGGCGCGATACTGCTCCAGCGCGTCCTCGCTTCTTCCCAGGCGATCATACACGATCCCGAGGTTGTTCCGCGCCCGCATGTGGCGCGCGTCACTCTGCAAGACCTGGTCGTACCTGGCGGCCGCCTCCTCGAGTTTTCCGGCATCCGCCAGTTCCTTCGCTACTCGGAACAGGGCCTCGGAGTCGGATTCGGGAGGCGCTTCGGAAACTGCTTCGATCTCGTCATCGACCGGCTCAGCCTCACCAGTCGGGTCGGCAACATTTGCCGGCTGGCCCTCGGCCGCCGGTTCCTCAACCGCTGGTTCGTCCTCCTCCGGGACCTCTGCCGGCTCGACCCTGTCGCTCGGTTCGACATCCGGCACCACCGGATCGAACAGCGACGCCTCCCTCGGCTCGGGACTGCCGGACGCGGCCTTCCGGCCGTCTCCTGCGCCACGCGCCGCCGACTTTTGTGCGTTTTTTCTTCTCCGACCGCTACGCCGCCCCATCCCCACTCCTTGTCGTCACGGAATCTCTGATCCAGTTCATGTACGCGCTCGAACCGCCGGCTGACTCGATGGCCAGTATCTCCGGCACCTCATACGGATGCAGTTCCCGCACGCGGGCCTCCAGGGGCCGCAGCCGGCCGGCCGTCGTCTTCACGATCCCCAGTGCCTCTTCTGATTCCTCGACGGCTTCCCGCCACCGGTAGATCGACGTCGCGCCGGTCAGGACGTTCACGCATGCCGCGAGCCGCTCTTCCACCAGGCTGATACCGATCGCCCGCAGTTCGTCCGACGTCGGCCCGGTGAGCAGCACGACCACCACCCGGGTCTCGTCTCCATCGCGCAGGTCCGTCACCGGATCATCTCTGGACACTCTCAGCCTCCGCCTCCGCGTACAGCTTCTCGATTCGATCAGCGTATCGTCGGGCGATCTCCCTTCGCTTGATCTTGAGCGTCGGGGTCAGCAGGCCGTTGGCGACGCTGAACGTGTCGGCAACGATGAGAATGCGTTTCGGGCGCTCGTGCCTTGCGAGACCCGCGATCCGAGGCGCGATGTCGGACTCGACGATCTCGAGCAGCGCCGGGTGCTCCTGGAATCGCTTGCGGTCCTCCTCGTCCACCACATTGCCCGGCAGCGCGACCCGAAAAGCCTGGAAGCTCGGAACCACGAGGATGATCGGGAACTTGCGCTTGTCGCCCAGCATCACGATCTGTTCGATATACGGCGAGCGGGCGATCCGCTCCTCGATCGGTTGCGGCGCGATGTTCTTCCCCGCTGCCGTGACGATGAGGTTCTTCTTGCGATCGGTAATCGTCAGGTATCCATCGTCGTCGAGATGGCCGATGTCGCCCGAGTGAAGCCAGCACTCCGCGTCGATCACCTCGCGCGTCGCCTGCGGATTTCCGAAGTATCCCTTCATGATCTGCGGGCCCCGCATCAGGATCTCACCGTCGTCGGCGATCCGGACCTCCGTCCCCGGTATCGGTGGGCCGACCGTCCCGAACCGGATGTCGCCGGGCAGGTTGACGTTGGTGACGGGTGATGTCTCGGTCAGCCCGTACCCCTCGAGGATCGTGAGTCCGCCGGAATAGAAAAAGCGCGCAATCCCGGCCGACAGTGGTGCAGCTCCGCTGATGAAGAAGCGGACCCGACCACCCGTGCGCTGTCTGAGCTTCGAGAACACGATTCCATCGGACAACCGGAATGCCGCTCTTAACGCGGGTCCCGGCTTCTTGCCGGCGAGACGCTTCGCCGAGTGCAGGTCGCCGAACCACTTCGCGAGTCGGAATCCCACCATCTTCACCGCCCCTCCATCCTCGACGGCCTCGACGACCGCGTCGTAGAATTTCTCGAACAGGCGGGGCACGCCGATCATGATCGTCGGCCGGACTTCCATCATGTCACGAGCGACGAAGTCCACACCCTCCGTGTACGCGATCTGCACTCCCGCCGCCCACATCAGGAAGTGCCCTGCCGTGCGCTCGAACGAGTGAGACAGCGGCAGCCAGCTGAGAACGCGATCCGTGGGACCGATCGGCAGACACGCCGTGGCCTGGTAGGTGTTGGCGTGCAGGTTGGAGTGCGTCAGCATCACGCCCTTCGGCGACCCGGTGGTGCCCGACGTGTAGATCAGCGTGGCAAGCTCCGAGGGAAGAGTCTTCCGGGCCCGGCTCTCCCAGCTGCCCGCCAGGTTCAAGGCAGCGTCTCCCCGTGCCGCCAGGTCATCGAGCGACAGAATCTCCAGCCCGTCGACCCTGGTCGCGACTGGATCGAACACGACCGCGGCGGTTACCTCCGGAACTGGACCCCGAACATCCAGCAGCTTGGCGAGCAGCTCGGAGTCACCGGTGAACACCAGTCGTGCCCCCGAATCGCGCAGGATGAATTCGATCTGGTCGGGCGGGAGCGTGGGGTAAACGGTAACGACGACGGCGCCCGCCAGAAGCGACGCCCAGTCGGCCACGGCCCAGTCCATCCCGGTATGGGCCAGGATTGCGACCCTGTCCCCGCGCTCGACTCCGATCGCCTGCAGTCCCAACGAGATCGCGCGCACCCGGTCCGTGACCTCGCGGCGAGTGTACTCTTGCCAGCCTCCCCCGGGGCGCCGGCGAAGCATCGCGACTTCTTGCGCGCTTCGCTCCGCTCCGTCGAAGTACACGTCGACCAGAGTTCCGGAAGCGAGCGGTCGCCCGGATGGTGATGTGACGGGATCGGTGTGTGCTTCAGTCCTCACTCGGCGCCTCGTCGGCGCCGGCCTGCAGTTCGGCCAGGGTCGCCCGGGCATGCTCGACGTGCCGATCCGAGTCCGGAATCGTGTCTCCGACTCGCAGGAACTCCTCCAGGTGGAACGCGGTCTCTGTCGCGCGCCCGCGATTCAGATACAGGAATGCAATTCCATAGTGAGCACCGGCGCTGCGCGGCTTCTTCTCGAGCGCACGCTGGTACATCTTGATCGCCTCGTCGGTCATTCCCATCCGGGTGTATACGACGGCCATCTGCTCCAGCGTCGCCACATCTCCCGGCCTTTCGCGAAGGGCGAGCCGCAGGGAGGTCAGCGCCTCGTGGAATCGCTCCTGTCCGGCGAGGTCCAGGCCTTCCTGGTAGTAGTCGGGCTTTTCCTCATCCCGCTCCCGACTCGCCATGAGAAAGCTCCACCAGGGCACCGCTCAGCCCTCCCCATCGGGTTCGTCGCTCCAGTCGAACGGAGGCGGCGCCGGCGGCACGAGTACGATGTTGTACACGAAGGCGAACGCGGCGCCGAGCAGAAAGCCCCAGGCAAAGGCCCACATGGCGCCGATGAAAGCTCCCGCCACACTGACGTTCCAGCCGAACATTATGGCGCGTGGCACAATTGGAGCCGAGCCCGAGGCGCCGGCCGGAATCAGCAGCAGAGTCCACACGAACGCCACGGTTCCGGAGAGCAGCCCGCTGGCCGCCGCGAATGCTCGCGTCTGTAAGCGCATTCCCTCGTCCCGTCGGCCTGCAGGGATGGATTCAGGATCCGGCAGCGTATGAGGAAGAAACTAGGAAGCGAGTCTACCGGTGGCAACGAACCCGGGCCGTGGAGCCGTGCGGGCGAGGTTGATCAGATCTTCCGGGCTACGATCGCCCGTGGATCCGCAGCCAGCAGCTCGAACGGAGGGAGTTCCAGAATCGTCGCGGCTTCGGGCAGGGGCCTGATCACAGCGACACGCCCACCGGGGATGAGCACCCTTGCTGCCTCGGCGAGGGTTTCCTTCTGACCTCCCTCGATCGCGACCCCGATCGCCTTCCCTGACAGCAGAGGGATCATCCCGGCCTGGCCGCCGAGCAGAGGCGTTACTGCACCCTGTCCGGGGGCCGGAACCGACTCCGATGCCCGGGAGTAATCGTCCGGAAGCCCTCGCGGTTCGAGCCGCACGACCTCACACCCGCCGCACAGCGAGCTGATCCGCGGCGCCGCGGCGCCGAGTTCGGAACCGACCACGATCAGGCCCCTTCCGTTCCGGATCCCGAGCAACGCCGCTGTGGTGACGGCATCTTCAGGATCGACCTGGGGCACCGACCGGTCGGGGCCCGGTGCAACTCCGAAGTCCACCACGCCGTCCCGCAGCGCATACCGGGCCTCGCAGCTCGGACAGTCGAGCCGGCCGTCGAGCACCTGGCGGTCCTCCATTCGCTCCACGAGCACGATGACCCCCTGCGGGGGCCCGCACCCGGGACAGGTCAGGGACTCAGACAGGTCCAGGAGCATTCGGGCCCTGCTGGCTCAATAGAGCGAGTTAAAGGCGGATACCAGGCGCAGAAACTCTTCACGCGTCCTGATGTCGGAACGGAAGCGTCCCCGGAGCGCCGAAGTGATCGTCTTGCTGTGCTGTTTCTCGACACCTCGCATCATCATGCACAGGTGGCTCGCCTCGATCACCACGCCGACCCCATCAGGCTGCAAAGCGTCCTGGAGTGCATCGGCGATCTGATCGGTAAGTCTCTCCTGCACCTGCAGCCGGCGCGCGAACACTTCCACGACGCGCGGAATCTTGCTCAGGCCCAGGAGTCTGCCGTCGGGGATATAAGCCACATGCGCCTTTCCAAAGAACGGCAGCATGTGGTGCTCGCACAGGGAATAGAGCTCGATATCCTTCACGAGGATCATGTTGTCGTGGGACTCAACGAAGATCCCGTTGCCGATGGACTCCTCGGCGGAGGATCGGTACCCCTGCGTGAGCCACTTCATCGATGTCTCGACCCGCGCGGGAGTGTCGATCAGCCCGGTTCGCGACGGATCCTCGCCCAGCCGCCGCAACTGTTCGCGCACCAGGTCCTCGTATGACACTCCGCTCAGGTCGATCACGCCCGGCCCCTGTCCTTCGTCCGTCATACTTTCCTCCCGGCTCCTATTCGCCCCTGTATTCCACCATGTTCCGATCGGTCTCCCACAACCTGATACTGACCAGGCGGACAGAACCGAGGTGTCCGTCGAGCTGTCCCCAGATCGCCACGGCCAGATTCTCGGTCGTCGGGATGACTCCGTCCAGCCAGGCCACGTCCAGGTTGAGGTTGGCGTGGTCGAGGTCGGCGAGCACGGTCCGGCCCAGCAGGGCCTTGAGCCGCTTGAGATCCATCACGAACCCGGTCTCCGGGTCGACCTCTCCCTCTACCGTCACCTCCAGATCGTAGTTGTGCCCGTGACCGTTCGGTCTGTTGCACAGTCCGTACGTTTCCCGGTTCCGCTCGTCATCGAACGACGGATTATGGAGTCTGTGCCCGGCGCTGAAATGAACGCCTTTCGCTCTTCCTCCCGATTCTCCGTCTTCCCCTCGCGGGGCGTGACGTCCGTCGCAAGATCAGAAGCGATCAAACCCAAGTGTTGGCTCAATCACTTATCCTCGACCTTTCCACTCAGAAACATACGGCGGTCCCATATCCGCAGCAACGAATTCGTGTTCTGCCTATATAGACAGCCACACACCCACGAGTGAGTAGCCGATCACCGCCACGGCGCCAGCGGTCAGGGCATACGGCAATTGGGTCCGCACGTGCTCGATGTGGTCCGACGCAGAGGCGAGCGAAGATACGATCGTCGTATCGCTGATCGGGCTGCAGTGATCACCGAATACTCCCCCTGAGATGGCGGCGGCGACGAACGGGGTGACCGGAAGCCCGAGAGCCGCCGCGATCGGGACGGCGATCGGGAGCATGATCGCGAACGTACCCCAGCTGCTTCCAGTCGCGAACGCGATCCCGGCTGCGACGAGAAACACAAGCGGGATGAGGAGAAACAGCGGGACCCGGTCTCCCACGATTCCCGCCACATACTCACCCGTGCCCAGTTCCTGCGTAACCGCCCCCAGCGTCAGTGCGAGCAGCAGGACCAGCGCCATTCCCGTCAGTCCGCCTGCTCCGCGCACCCCGACCGCACCGAGCTCCTCGAGACTCAGCAGCTTCTGCCCCAATGACAGGACCGACGCCACGCCGATCCCCGTCAGGACCGCCCACAGGACAGAGACAGAGCCGGACCCCGCCATCAGGTCGCCTCCGCCCGTGATGAACATCGCGACGGGCATCATCAGCACCATCGACGCTATCGGAAGGACCATGTTCACGGGCCTGAACGGAATCCCCTCCTTCGGAGGCGGTGCGATTTCCTCGGGATCGGCGATCGCGATCGCATGATCCCAATGGAGCTTCCCGGCCGTGGTTCGCTCCTGCGCGGCCGCCATCGGACCGAAGTCGAGACCACGCCCTGCACTCACACCAGCAATCACCAGTGCCGACAGCGCATAGAAATTGAGCGGAATCGTAGCGATCAGCACAGGAACGGCGTTCTCCACCCCCAGTCCCAAGAGCAGGCTCAGGATATAGGCTCCCCAGGCATTGAACGGGATCAGGATGCACACCGGGGCGGATGTCGAGTCGATCAGGTAGGCGAGTTTCTCGCGGGACACGCGGAATCGGTCGAACAGGGGTCGGCAGATCGAACCGGCGACGAGCACGGTGATGTTCGACTCGATGAAGATCACGACACCGATCGTCCACGCGAGTATCTGCGCCCGCCGTCCATTCGTGACAAACCGGCGCCGTTCTACCCACTCCACGAATCCCCTGACTCCCCCGTTCGCTTCGACCAGCGCAATCAGGGCGCCGATGGCGAACGTGAACAGCAGGACCCGGGCATTGCCCGGTTCTGTCACCGTATCGACGATCGCGTCCACCGAGGCTGCCGTGCCTGCGAGCGGGTTCCAGCCGGCCAGGACCGTCCACCCGAGCCAGATACCCGCCGCGAGCGACAGATATACCTGGCGGGTCTTGATCGCGAGCCCGATGGCCAGCAGCGGCGGAAGAAGCGACAGTGCTCCGTAGTGGATCAGGGCCTCCGGTCAGGGGAGCACGGCTTCGAGCGTCCGAAGCCAGTTCGCCCCAAGAAACGCATGCGGCGCGGGCTCGTCAAATCCCCGTGCTGCGCGTCCGGTGGAAATCAGCGGCAGATCGGCCGTGTCGGATGCCGCCAGGGGGACGCGGGCCGTGCGGACGACTGGGAAGTCGAGGTGGGCGTCGAGAATGGCCACGAGGCGCCTCAGGCCGCTCAGAGCCCGTTCGCGGGGGGGTCGGGGAGCTTCGGATCGATCCACACGGCGAAGATGAGGCCTGTCAGTCCCCCCGTCTCACTCAGCGTCGCGACACCCATGAGCTCCTCGCGTCATACCAGCGCCACAACCGGTCCGCCGCCCGGCGGATGCCGATCCGTGTCGTGCAGATCCTGTCCACCGGATCGACCGGAACTCCGGATTCGATCCACACCGGGGCACAATCGAGCGGGTGCCTCTGCAGATCCGGGCCGAGATCGAGTGCCTGCCCGAGCCGTCCCGGACCGTTCGTGAGTTCGGACCGTCCTCTGCGCCGGAGCATCAGGTCGCGCCCCACCAGGGGCTCCACGGCCCGGATCAGGACGCCCTCCGGCTTCCCTTCGTCAGCAGCGACCGCGTTCAGGCACCAGTGAACGCCGTAATTGCAGTGCATGTACACGGTCCCCGGGGGACCGAAGAGGGGGTCGTTCCGCCGCGTCCGGCCGATCCGAGCGGCGGCGTGTGAGGCCGGGTCCTCTGGACCCGGGTAGGCCTCGGTCTCTACGATCCGGCCGGAGGTCAGACCGTCAGACGAGAGTCGTACAAGGACGCGTCCGAGAAGATCGGGAGCGAGCTCGATCGCCGGGCGCGCATAGAACTCCACGGGGAGAGCCCGCGCCGGGTCACCGTCGCGGGCTCCGAGCTCGTCCCCGTGTCGCATCGATTCGAGGCGGCCCTGATCAGCCGTCCCTGGACTCCAAATTCCGCTCGGCCTCTCTCCCCGCGAGCACGGCTTTCGCCCGATGCTCGGGAAGCACGGCGCGGATCCGCTCCGGCTGCTCGTCGATCACCTGGTAGACTCGATCACCAAACTCCCGGAACAGCACATCGGCGGTGCGGCGCCCGACGCCCGGGTAGTTCCGCGACATTGCCTCGATCTGCGCCCGGAACTGCGAGGACTCGGGCGCTTCGGGCGACGTCGAGGGCCGGGGTGTATTGGCCGGCGGTGAGTTCCGTTTCGCAGTCGGACGGTCCTGGCTGCCGCGTCCCCGTCCACGCTGGCGGCCCGAAACAGACCTTCGCGGCTTGTCGTCTGGCATATCTCCCCGGTCGGTCACCGGAGTGGCCTCGTCGCTCGACGGTGCCGGTGTCGGGGGCGTGACTTCCGCCTCCACTTTCGGCTCTTCCGCGTCTACCGGGCCCGGAACGGCCGTCGTCCGGCTGGCCGACGGCGAAGGGCGACTTCGCGAGCCACGGCGGAACCTGCCCATCCCGGTGGGACGAGTAGGCTCGGGAGTAGAATCGGGAACACTCGGAGCGGTGCTCTCCGTGCCTGAGGGCACGGTTTCCGGAGCGACTTCCACCTTCTCTGCCGTGATCTCCGCGGCCGCTGGCTCGGCTTCAACCGACTCCTTCGGGGGCGACTCCTGCTTCTTCGCCCGGTCACGGTCTCGATCCCGCCCGGCTCCCCTGTCGGACCGCTCCGACCGCCCGCGACGGGACCGGTCGGACTTCTTATCGGGGTCTCCGGCTCCGGCCGTCACCTGTGCCGGTGTGTCCTTCGCCGTCGTCTGCGCCGGAGCCCCGGCACCGCCACCGATCGGAGACACGAGATAGTTCCCCTCGGGACCCCGTTCGAGATCGACGATTCCTTCGTCATGCGCCTGGCGCAGGAACCTGCTGAACTTGCTGAATCCGAGCGCGGCCTCGTCGAACTTCCCTTCCTTCTCGAGCATCCGTCGCTTCACCTCGGAGTCCCGGACCGGCGCGCCCGGACGGGCGAGATCAGCCGTCACGCCGGACAACAGTCCGTAGGCGCTGCGCAGGCGATCTGCATCGACCGTCGGCGCTTCTTTCTCCGCTGGCGGTGCCTTGCTCGGGGAGGGTTTGCGCTCCCGCGAGCGGCTGCTGCGCGACCGCGACCGGGTGCGCTTCTGCGGGGAGGGGACCGGCGCCGGACTGCCAGCCGAGACTTCCGGCGGAGTACCGTCGCCAGACGAGATCGCCTTCGCACGGGAGCCGGAAGCGACTTCATACTGGCCGTTGGCGGCCTTCTCCAGCGACAGGATGCCCTTCGATGCCGCCTCGGTGAGAAAGCGGTTGAATTTGCTGTACCCGATCTCTTTCTCGTCGAACGACTGATCGAGTTCGAGCATGACCTGCTTGAACCGGTCGGAGCGCATGACGTCCTTGCGGTCTTCCATCTTCAGAATCGATCGGGCCGCGAGCACCCACGGGTCGTGTTTCTCCGTGGGTCCGTCCTCCGCGGACGTGAGACCCGAGATGCTGTTGTAGCTGTAGTACTCGTCGCAGTTCTGTACGAGCAGATCGGAACTCGACTCCTGCATTCCGACCCCGATCACGTACTTGCCGTACTCCTTCAGCTTCAGGACGAGACTCGAGAAATCCGAGTCGCCCGACAGCAGGATATACGTTCCGATCTCGGGACGGATGAACACGAGCTCCAGCGCATCGATCGCCAGGCGAATGTCCGTCGCGTTCTTCTTCGACGACCCGTAGGCCGGCGCAAAGATCAGGTCGATCGACGCCTCGGACAGGGACACGATGTACTGGGGGTAGCGTCGCCAGTCCGCATATGCGCGCTGGACCGCGACCTTGCCCTTGATGATGTCTGAGTTGAGTAACCTTCGGAGCTCCTGGCCCAGATTGGACCGGGTCCCCATGGTGACGTTGTCGAAATCGATAAGCAGAGCCGCGTTGGAGGATGTCTCCTCGGCTCCCGGGCGCCTGTGCGGCGCGTGTGCATAAAGTTCGTTCATGCCTCTCGTTCTACTTCCAGAATTTTCGGGACCGCTCATTTGAGCGGGCGAGAGGCCCGTCGATCTCGCCTCCGGCTCCACCGGAGGGGACGATGCGACGAGTCTCCCCTTCTTAATCTTTCCGCCCGTCAGCCGGCGTCCGGCCTCGGGCGGCGAGGTGCATCTTCATCAGACGGACGAGCTCCAGTCTCCGGGCTCGTTCGGTTCCCGCTTCGGGCAGCGCATCGAACAGCTGCACTACGTCGGGCAGCTTGAAGTCCGACAGCGCCGGCCTGCACAGCTCGCGGATCTCCTCTTCGGTCACGAGCGCGCCTTCGACCGGAACCACGCAGGCACACACCAGCTCGCCGAGCACCTCGTTCGGCAAGCCGATCACCACTGCCTCGTTCACGGCCGGGAGTGATCGGAGGTGATCTTCGATCTCGCGCGGATGGACGCCATATCCCGCGCGGAGGATTACATCGCTCCGCCGGCCCACGATCCGGAGGAATCCCTCCTCGTCGAGCGTTCCCAGGTCCCCGGTTCTCAGGAAACCATCGGAGCTGAGCACGGACCGGGTGGCAGCAGGCTGCCGGAAGTACCCCAGCATCACGTTCGGGCCGCGCACCGCGATCTCGCCGGTCTCTCCCGGGTCCACCGGTCGATCCCCATCACCCAGGATCACTACCTCCACTCCGTCGATCGGCCGGCCGACCGTTTCCGACCGCGCCTTTCCGTCGCCGGCCCGGGTCATGGACACGGTAGGTGATGTCTCGATAAGCCCGTAGGCGATCTCGAGATCCGGCACGACGTCCTCCCGCAGCGCCCGCACGAGATCCGGCTGTACGGGTGCGCCGGCGATGATACCGGTACGAAGCGAGGAAAGGTCCGCTGTACGCCGCTGCAGCTCCCTCTGGAGGAGCACGAACATGGTCGGGACCCCGTGCAGCACCGTCGGTCGATGTCGCTCTACCAGGTCGACCATCCGGCTCGCACGGAATTCCTCCTGCAGGACGAGCGAGGAGCCGGAAACAACCGCCGTCAGCAGAGCGGACCCCAGTCCGAATATGGTGAACAGGGGGAGCGCACACAGAGTACTGTCGGACTCGGTCAGACCCAGACTGCCGGCCGTGGCCACCGCCGTACTCAGGAGGCTGTCGTGCGACAGCACGACTCCCTTCTGCTTCTGCGACACACCCGCCGTGTAGAGAATCGCGGCGGGGTCTTCCTCTCCAACCGGGACCGGGGTGCAAAGGCGCCCCCGCCCTGCCGACACCAGATCTTCGAACTGGAAGATCCTGTCGTCGTACCACAGGTCCTCCTCACCGACCGTGACCAGGTACTGCAAGCCGGGCAACTCGGAGAACAGGCCCTCGAACAACTCGAGATAGTCTACGCCGCCGAATCGCTCGGCCGTTACGACCACCGAGCACTCCGTATTTCGCAGCACGAACTGCAGCTCGCGCGGTGAATAGGAGAGATTCAGCGGAACGATCGTGGCCCCGAGCTCGGATGCCGCGAGCACGGAAAGAACGAACTCCGGCCAGTTCGGCATGTTGAGGCCGATCCGGTCTCCACCCTCGACGCCGAGCTCCTGCAGTGCACAGGCGAGCGAATGCGCCTGGGCCGCGGTCTCAGCCCAGGTCCACTCCAGGTCGCGGAAGCGAAGGAAGATCTCGGCCGGGCGGCGCTCCCGTTGCTGCAGAAAGGCGGCGGCGATGCCCGGAAGTTCGGGTGTCACGAACAGATGCGCCCTCCCGGAGAGGAAGGGCGCTTACCCTCGCGTCGGTCTTGGTCGTCCATCACGCCGGAGAATCTGGCACGTTGGAGGCGGTTCGTAAAGCCGCCCCGAGCTCGGACTCGCAGGTGGAAGCGTCGATCGCGTGCGTCCACTCCCCGCTCGCCGTGCGCGCCGGTTCCCCGATCTTCGCGGGGACCGACCAGCGCAGAGCCCCTTCACGGGCCTTCTTGTCGGACCCTGCGGCCTCGAGAATCCTCCGCGCCGTGAGATCCGGATCGATTTCCAGCGGCAGCCCGCAGGATGCGAGGACGGCGTCCAGGCGATCCGCCGTCCCGGCTTCGGTCAGCCCCAGGCTCTCACCGAGCCTTGCTTCCAACCGCATGCCCTGCGCCACGGCTTCGCCGTGCAGCAGAGAGAACCCCGACAGGGACTCCAGCGCATGTCCGGCCGTGTGACCGAAGTTCAGGATCGCCCGCTCTCCATGCTCGTTCGGGTCCTCCTCCACGACCGCTGCCTTTACCCTGACACTGTGTTCGATCAGCCGCGTGAGCGTGTTCGGGTACCCGTCCTTCAGCCCCGGCGCGGACGCGTCGATCCACTCGAACAGGCCGGCATCCCGCATCGCGGCCACCTTCACTGATTCGGCCAGCCCGGCGCTACGCTGGAACGGAGCGAGCGTGACCAGCAGATCCGGATCTGCGAGCACGAGCGCCGGGTGGTGGAACGATCCGATCACGTTCTTCGCGGCGTGCGCGTCCACGCCTGTCTTCCCGCCCACCGAGCTGTCCACCATTGCCAGGACCGTGGTCGGGACCTGTACGATCGGCACGCCCCGCATGAACGTGGCGGCCACGAACCCCGCCAGGTCGCCGGTCACGCCGCCGCCAAGCCCCACGACGACCGTGTCACGTCCGAACCCGGCGGCCAGAATGGAATCGGACAGCTCGGCCCACGTCTGACGGGACTTGTTCCACTCACCGGCGGGAAATACGAACACTTCCGCCCGCCGACCCGTCGCACCCAGCGAATCCAGGGCTGCGCGACCGTACAGCTCAGCTACGCGGCTGTCCGAGATCAACGCATACGCATGAGCCGGCGCGGATTCCACGCACAGCGATCCGAGACGGGCCAGGCCTCCTCGCTCGATGATTACGTCGTACGAGCCGCCTGGCGCATGGGGAACATCGATGCGAACGCGTCCCGCGTGGTTCATGGAACGGCTGACACGCTGAACGCGAGCAGCGGCTCGACGCGTGCCCCATCCAGTCCTGACGGTCGATCGACGAGGACCACGAGCGGTACCCCGGACTGCATCGACCGCACGATATCCGTCGCCCGGTCGGAGTCCTCAGCATATCGGGCCTGTTGTACTTCGTGGGCGGCGCGCTCGAATTCGGTCGCAGCGGCCTCCGTGTCCCAGGCCGAGACCCAGACGAGGACTTCCCCCTGCGGACCGTCGAGCAGGCGATACACATCCCCGTCCCATCCGGCCGCCCCGCTCATGGCCCGCTCCCGGTCTCCGAAGTGCTCCTGCAGCCAGATGCGGGTCTCGAACTCCCCGAGGCCGTCCGAGTGGACGATGGTCCAGTCGGCCGGGGGAGCGGAGGCGAATTCGAGCCTGACGGGTTGGTCTCGTGGCTCCCCGAATGCCCGCTCCGGATGCAGGACCTGCTCCGTCGATACCGGCATATCGTCTCCCAGCGGAGCGACCCAACTTCCCCCTGCCGCGCGATTGCGGGCTCGAACGAACTCGAGACCGCCCAGATACGGGAAGATCAGCGACTCTCGGATCAGCCTGGGCGCCGATGCGAGTGCCGGCAGCTCGAGCCCCGCCGCATCGAGCAGCGCGTCCTCCGGCAAGTCGGACAGGCTCGGAAGCGACTCGAGGTCTACGGCTCCACCGGTGAGTCTTCCGAGTTGCCATTCCAGCATGGCGAGGGTGGCATGCCCCTCGAGCGCCGACTGGGCTGCCGTCGCCCGGTCGTTATGCTCGAGGTTCGCGGTCATCAATGAGTCGAGGTCTTCATACTGATCCTGCAGCGCGTGCACGATCTCGTGTGCGAGGACCGGCTCGACCAGCGCCGGGTCCAGGCCCTCCATCACGAACAGCGTATCCCTGGCCGTATCGTAGTAGCCGACGACCTGCTCGAGGAGGAGCGACCGGAGAAGCTCGTCCAGTTTGAGGTCCGCCGGGACGAGACCGAACCGGGCATAGGTCCTGGTCAGCGCGTTCGCCCTCTCCGGCGGGAGCTGTCGGCCCAGCTCGGTCGTCAGGAAGCTCTCCAGTTCCTCTCGGGTACGAACGGCGAGGGCGAGCGGCCGTCTGGCCGGCAGACCCGCCAGTGTCTCGACTTCCGGCAACAGCGATTCAGCCAGGACGCGCAGGGAGGAATCCGGGGCGGGGATTTCGCGCCCCGCCGAGGCCTCGTCGCCGCATCCGACCAGCGACAGGCTCGCGGCGAGCAGAAGCAACGCTCGAGTGCTCGCGGCTCGAATCCCGGTGACGCGCATACAGCACAGACTATACATCCTGTTCATCCAGCACTCCGATCCGCCGGATTCCGTTCCTGCCCACTCTGTCCGCCAGCGATCCCACGGTATCCGCCTCCTCTCCCCGGCTGGCCGGCACGATCCAGTCCGCGGCGATCTCCGACAGTGGCATGAGCACGAATCCGCGCTCCCGGAGCCGCGGGTGCGGTACCACCAGCTCCGGGTCCTCGATGACTTCGTTGCCGTACAGCAGCAGGTCGAGATCGAGCGTTCGCGGTCCGTACCTGGATCCCGTGCGATCCCTCCCGGCGGCCAGTTCTGCGTCCTGAAGCTGCGACAGGAGCTGGTGCGGCGTCAGTCGGGTCCGACCCGTGCAGCAGGCATTGAGGAACGAAGGCTGGTCCTCCAGGTGCACGGGAGTCGTTTCGTACAGAGAGGACAGGCACAGGTCTTCCAGGTCCCGCCGCAGGGCCTGGACTCCGGAAGCTATCCAGGCCTCTCGATCGCCGAGGTTCGATCCGAGGGAGACGGCCACTTCACTCATCGTTGGCCAGGGATACCGAAATGACGGACGGGAGCCCCCGGGTCAGGGGACTCCCGTCGTCGTACATCTGTGTCACGCGAACGGATTCAACCATGCTCGTCCGCGGAATCCTTCGTACTGCTACTCGTTCATATCGTACAGGTCGAAGCGATACGTCGAGTTGAACACTCCACCGGAGTAGTCGTTAAGCTCGACCCAATACGTGCCCGCGGTCAACTCGAGAGTGCCGCACTCGTTCTCCGGCTGTTCATACCACGAATGGCAGATCTCGGTGAGCGTGGAATCATAGAAGTACAGGTCCAGATCCTGACCGGAATTCCAGTCGACCTCCGGAGCATAACTTCCGTCAACCCCGACGGTGACTTCGATCCAGTCGAAGTCGTCACCTCCACCGAAGCCACCGATGTAACTTCCGCCGGCATCGATTCCGATCGGCGTCGTGGCCTGGAGGTTGTTTGCGGGCTCGTTCGGCTCGGCCGAGATGCCCTCGGTCTGCACGAACGGCTCCCCATTCGAGATCGCGTCCGGCGGAACGCCGACAAATACCTCGTGCACGCCGTCGTCGTCCAGCGCCGGCCAAATGAACTTGAATTCCGTGTCCGTCACCGTGGTGATGACGACCGAATTGTCATTGTCCGGGAACACTCCGTCGATATACAGCTGGTGCGCGCTCACGAAGCCGCTGCCCAGGACCGTGACCTCGGTGAAGGCTGCAGCAGCATCCGGCACAATATCGATGACGGTGGGCGGGGCGACGACTACTAGGACTGCAACTTCGTCACAGATCTCGTAGCCCTCCGCCAGATCATTGTACCAGCAGGCCTGGATGTTCGCTGCGCCCGCAGAGACTCCGGTTACCACGCCGTCCGCATCAACGGACGCGTTGTTGGGAGCGTCCGAAGTCCAGACCGCGTCCGAATTCTGGAACGGGTCCATGGGAACTGGCGGATCATCCAGCGTGAAGATCCCCGCCCCGAACTGCACGGCCTGGCCAAAATTGATCTGCACGGGCGGTTCGAGGATCACGATCGTACCCGCCACGTTGACCACTTCAACCGTTTTCTCCACGCCTCCGCCTGTTAGCGTGATCGTGCACTCGCCCACGCCACTGAGACCGGTCACGAAGAACCGCCCCGGCGGATGGATCTCCGTCGCGTCGATGGTATCGGCCTC
>JBDGUZ010000084.1:0-10533 GCA_039585915.1 Gemmatimonadota bacterium | reverse complement strand
AGATCGACCTCACCTCCCGGGTCGGCCGGATGTATGGAAAGGCAATCGAGGCGGAAGCCCGCCGGGTGTGCGAAGCGCTCGGCGTCGACCATGCAAAGCTGCGACTCGAGGATGGAGGGGCGCTTGGCCCGGTGATCGGTGCCCGCGTCGAGTCAGCGCTACGTCGAGCGGGAGTTTCAGGCGGAGACGCCCGACCGGAGAGAACGATCCTCCCGGGAGAGCCCACGAGACGCGACCGCCTTCGACGATCCCGGCTGTATCTGCCGGGGGATCAACCCAAGCTGTCGGTCAACGCTGGGCTCCACCGGCCGGATGGCGTGATCCTCGACCTCGAAGACTCGGTTCACCCGAACCACAAGAGTGCCGCGCGCCTAGTCGTACGCAATCTCTTGCGCACCATGGACTTCATGGGAGCGGAGCGGATGGTTCGGATCAATCCGTTACCGCTCGGATTGGACGATCTCGATGCGATCGCCCCGGAAGACCCGGACGTGATCCTGATTCCAAAGGTCGAGGACGCCGAAACGATCCGAACGGTCGACGGGCGGATCCGGCAGCTCACGGAGCGCAGGGTCTGGCTGATGCCGATCCTCGAGACTGCTCTCGGGATCGAGCGAGCGTTCGATATCGCTTGCGCGGCGGACCGGGTCGTGGCGCTGACGATCGGGCTGGAAGACTACACGGCGGATCTCGGTGTCATCAAGACGGTCGAGGGCACTGAGTCTTCATTCGCTCGAAACCGTCTGATTAACGCCGCCCGCGCTGCTGGCTGCCAGCCAATCGATTCTGTTTACGGAGATGTGGGGGACGAAGCTGGACTCCGCAGCTGGGCGAGCCGGGCCCGGGCACTAGGCTTCGAAGGAATGGGCTGCGTACACCCGAGGCAGATCAGGCCGATCCACGAGGCATTTGCTCCGTCGACGGTCGAAGTCGAGAAGGCCCTGAGAGTCGTCGCCGCATTCGAGGACGCCGAGGCGAAGGGACTGGGCGTGGTGAGCCTGGGCAGCAAGATGATCGACCCGCCCGTCGTCAAACGGGCGCTCCGGACCGTACAGATCGCGCGGCGTGCGGGCCTGCTCGAGGAGGTATCCGATGGCTGACCGATCGTCTCGCCCACCAGTCGTGAATCCCGAGGCGTTCCACGTTAACGCGGCCGGGCGTCGGGTACCCCTGGATGTGAACGGGCACGTCTCCCTGCCGTACGAAGGAGTCGGAGTCCATCGGGCCGCAGGTCCGAAACACGGACCGCCGATCAGATCCTGCTCCGACTACCCGGTGGACGGCGACAAGCGGGTCCCGAACCTGAAGACGGCACTCGAGCGATGCGGCCTGCGCGATGGAATGACCATTTCGTCGCACCATCACCTGAGGAATGGAGACGAGGTGGCGCTGGAAGCACTCAGGGCCGCCGCCGGGCTCGGCGTGAAGGATCTCGTGTGGTTCCCCAGCGCGTCGTTCCCCTGTCATGAGCCCGTCATCGACCTGATGGAACAGGGCGTCGTGCACCACATCGAGGGGTCGATGAACGGTCCCCTCGGCGCCTACTGCTCCGAGGGGCACATGCGAGGGCTGGGAGTCCTCCGGTCGCATGGCGGACGCTGGCAGGCGATTCAGGACGGCGAGATCCATGTCGATATCGCGGTGATCGCGGCGCCGACGGCTGACCCGTTCGGAAACGCGGATGGCTCTCACGGCCCCTCCGCCTGCGGCTCGCTCGGATTCGCACTCGCCGACTCGATGTACGCGGACCGGGTGATCGTGGTGACCGACAATCTCGTCCCGTTTCCCTGCATCCCGTGGCAGATCCAGGGCAACAACGTGGACTTCGTGGTCGAGGTCGAGTCGATAGGCGATCCGTCGAAGATCGTCTCCGGAACGACACAGATCACGAAGAGCCCCGACCGCCTGTTGATCGCGGAATATGTGGCTCGGTTTCTTCGTGACGCGGACATCGTGCGGGACGGGTTTTCTTTCCAGGCCGGAGCGGGTGGCATCGCCCTCGCATTCGTGGGATTCATCAAGGAGATCATGAGGGAACGGGGGGTGACGGCTCGCTTCGTCCGCGGCGGCTCGACCAGCTACCTGGTGGACCTGCTGAACGAGGGCCTGACGGACTACATCCTGGACGGTCAGACCTTCGATCTCGCCGGGGTCGAGTCCATCGGATCCGACGCGAGGCACGTCCCGACATCGCCGTTCACATCCTACAACTGGCACGGCAAGGGCAACTTCGCTTCGATGGTCGACGCGGTAATCCTCGGTGCAACAGAGGTGGATGTCGGTTTCAACGCCAACGTCGTCACCCATTCCGACGGAATGCTGTTGCACGGGATCGGTGGCTGGCAGAACTGCCTGTCCTCCGGCTGTACGATCCTGGCGCTGCCGGCGTTCCGCGACCGGATCCCGGTGATCGTGGACGAGGTGACGACTCTCACGGGGCCGGGCGAACTGATCGACGTCGTGGCCACGGAGCGCGGAATCGCGGTGAATCCGCGGCGAACAGACCTGCTCGAGGCGCTCGACCGCAATGGCACGGACCTCCCCATCCGATCGATCGATGAGATCAAGCACGAGGTCGAAGCGATCGTTGGCGGACCACCCGAGAGGCCGCGACTGCTGGACGTCCCGGTGGCGGTGATCAAGTGGGTGGACGGGACGGTGCTCGATACCGTGTGGCAGGTGACCGACGAGGCGGATTGACTGCTGGCAGACCGAGGTAGGAATGCTTCCGAGGCCCAACTCGAAGGCCGTCAACCGGAAGGAAAGACTCGACCTTCCGGGGTCTGGTCCTCCACGCCGGCCGCCCGCTGACCGGGTGGCCGGCTTCGGGGAGTCGTGGGCGGCCGTGTCAGTGCAGTGGGCGCAGGCTGCTGCACGGCGATGCATCCAGTGCCCTGCCGAGCCCTGCGTCCGGGCGTGCCCGCTCGGCAACGACATTCCGTACGCCCTGTGGCACCTCGAGCACGGCCTGGCAGACGACGCGGCGCGGATTTTCCGGCGGACCAGTTCGATGCCTGACATCTGCGGGCGAGTGTGCCCACAGACGGAGCTGTGCGAAGGAGTCTGTCCCTACACGAAGCAGGGCCGGCCGCCCGTGCCGATCGGCCGGCTCGAGGCGTATGCCGCGGACTGTGAGGCGCGTGAGGGCCTGGGCGTCCGCACGGCTGCCGCCCGATCCAGCGGCCGGCGTATCGCGATCGTGGGAGCCGGGCCGGCGGGGATCACAGCAGCGGAGGCCCTCGCCGGGCGCGGTCACTCAGTGACCCTGTTCGACGCTTGGCCGGAAGCGGGTGGCCTCCTGTTGTACGGGATTCCCCGCTTCAAGCTGTCACCGGAGATCGTGCGCAGGAAGATAGAAGACCTCACCCGGCTCGGGATCCAGTGTCAATTCGACACGAGACTCGGGCCCGAGTTATCCGTCGATGGACTCGTGGACCAGGGCTTCGATGCCATCCTGCTCGCCATCGGTGCGGGCATCGGACGACCTCTGGACATCGAGGGATCCGACCTCGCGGGAGTGTACCAGGCGACACCGTTCCTCGTGCGGGCCAATACGGACCCGGCCTGGCTCCCACCCGGTCTGCGCTCCCGTCCCGAAGTGGGCCGACGGGTGGCGGTGATCGGCGGTGGAGATACGGCGATGGACTGTGTCCGCACTGCCCTTCGGCTCGGAGCCGAACAGGCGACGGTCTGGTATCGGAGGACCGAGGCCGAGATGCCCGGAAACCAGCGCGACCGGAAACTCGCGATCGAGGAGGGCGCCCGGTTCGAGTGGCTCGCATCCCCCATCGGTCTCGATGGAGATCAGCAAGGCCGGGTCCAGGCGATGAGGCTCGACCGTATGCAGCTTGGCGAGCCCGACGCGTCGGGTCGCCACCGTCCGGTTCCGATCCCCGGATCTGAGTACACGGTCGAGGCAGACACCGTCGTGCTCGCGCTCGGCTATCTGCCCGATTCTGATTTCGTAGCCCGGATCGCGGGGGTCGATGCTGAGCTCGACGGCCGGATCCGCGTCGATCCGCAGACGGGAGCCACAAGCCGGAATGGGATTTACGCAGCGGGCGACAACGTCCTCGGACCGGCACTCGTGGTCGACGCCGTCGCCCACGGATTCAGAGCGGCCGAGGCAATTGATTCGTTCGTCTCTGCCGGTGGATCGATCGCTACGCGATGACCCGCCCGCTGCTGGTTCTTGCTCTGAATCCCGGATCGACGAGTACGCGCATCGCCCTGTTCCGTGACGAGCGCCTGGAGTTGGAGGAGGAGTTCAGACACGGCGCGGACGATCGGGCAGAAGGGCGATCTGGCGACGATCTCCAGGATCGACTCGGCGTCATTCGCAGATTCCTCGACAAAAACGAGGTGCGTCAGACCTCACTCGACGCCGTGGTCGGCCGGGGTGGCCTGCTCCGCCCGGTGGAGGGAGGCGTTTACCGGGTGAGCGCGGCGCTGCTGCGAGACGCCAGTGCAGGCATCCAGGGCCGTCATTCTTCGAACCTCGGAGCCCTCCTGGCGAGCGAGATCGCTGCCGAGGCAGGCGCTCCTGCTCTTGTCGTGGACCCGGTGAGTGTCGACGAGTTCGACGACCTGGCCCGACTCTCGGGTCTCGCCGGGATCCAGAGACGCAGCCTGTCGCACGCCCTGAGCGTTCACGCCGCGGCCCGGGCACTGGCGGACGACCTGGGGAGACCGTGGCGCGAGGTGCGCGCCGTGGTGGCGCACCTCGGAGGAGGAATCTCCGTCTGCCCGGTGCGGGCTGGACGGATCGTGGACGCGAACAACGCAGTCAGCGAGGGTCCGTTTTCGCCGCAGCGGACGGGTGGACTCCCCGTTCAGGAGCTGCTCGATCTCGTTTATTCCGGTCCGTACGACGAGGGCGAGATCCGCAGGATGACAGTGGGCGAGGGCGGATTGAAGAGCTACCTCGGAACGGATGACGCGACCGAGGTAGAGCGCCGGATCGAGTCCGGGGACGACCACGCTGAGACGGTGTTCCGCGGGCTGGCCTACCAGGTCGCAAAGGAGATCGGCGCGATGGCGACCGTGCTCGACGGCCGGCTCGATGCCGTGGTCCTCACCGGTGGCCTGGCACGGTCCCGCCCCCTCGTGGACTGGATCACGGAACGGGTGGAGTTTCTGGCCCCGGTGCGGGTACTCCCCGTCCAGGAAATGGCTGCTCTCGCCCACGGAGCCCTGGCCGCACTACGGGGCGACGAGCCGATTCGAGACTACTGACACGGCGCTACAGCACTGAATTGAAGCGACGAGAGACATACATGCCTTGCAAGATCCTGTTGTCGGGGAACGAAGCGATCGCCGAGGGAGCCCTCGAAGCGGGAGCGCATTTCGCCTGCGCGTATCCGGGTACTCCGAGCACCGAGATCCTCGAGACGCTGTCACGTCGCGGCGGAATCCGCAGCGAATGGGCGCCCAACGAGAAGGTCGCCTATGAGGCGGCGTACGGCGCGTCCCTCGGCGGGCTCCGGGCGCTCGTGTCGATGAAGCACGTCGGAGTCAACGTCGCCGCGGATCCGCTGTTCAGCTCTTCGTACTCGGGCGTCAACGGGGGACTGGTGCTCGTATCCGCCGACGATCCCGCGATGCACTCGTCGCAGAACGAGCAGGACAACCGGCAGCTCGCGCGTGCCGCGAAGATCCCGGTCCTCGAGCCGGCGGACAGCCAGGAGGCAAAGGACTTCACGGTGCGGGCGTTCGAGATCTCCGAGCGATTCGATACGCCCGTGATGCTCCGGGTTACGACTCGGATCTGCCACTCGATGTCACCCGTCGAGGCGGAGCGCGATCGGAGCTGGCCCAGGGCACCGATCCGCGACTACGACCGCGACTTCAGCAAGTACGTGCTGCTCCCGGCAAATGCACGACCCCGCCACGTGTTCGTCGAGCGACGCATGGAGGAGTTGGAGGATTACGCGGCGAGCGAGCGTGACCTGAACCGGATCGAGTGGGGAGATAGCACCGTCGGCGTGATCACCGGAGGGATTGCCTACCAGTACGTCCGGGAGGCAATGCCCGACGCATCGATCCTCAAGCTCGGAATGCCGCATCCCCTGCCCCGCGAACTCGTGCGAGAATTCGCCGCAGGCGTGCACGAGATCTTCGTGGTGGAAGAGCTGGATCCGTTCACCGAACTCCAGGTTCGGGCGCTCGGCATCCCCGCGACCGGCAAGAAGATCTTCCCGCTCACCGGCGAGCTGAACCCGGACCTGGTGGCACGCGGATTCCAACTGTCGGGAAACGGAGTCTCGTCCGGCAGTGAAGCATCGTCTGGCCACACCCGGACCGGGGAGATTCCCGACTCGCCACCGCTCCCCGTCCGGCCTCCCGTCCTGTGTGCCGGTTGTGGACACCGCGGCGTGTTCTACACCCTGTCGAAGCTGGGTCTGATCGTCACCGGAGACATCGGCTGTTACACCCTCGGAGCCCTCCGGCCGCTCGAGTCGATGGATTCCTGCCTGTGCATGGGCGCGAGCATCGGAATGGCGCACGGGATGGAGGCGGCGCTTCAGGCCACGGGGGACGAGCGCCGTGTGGTGGGCGTGATCGGCGACTCGACATTCATGCACTCGGGGATCACGGGATTGATCAACACCGTGTACAACGGTGGCTCGAGCACGGTGCTGGTGCTCGACAATGGAACGACGGCGATGACGGGTCGCCAGGACCACCCCGGCACCGGCGTCACCGCGTCAGGCGAGCCCGGCGGTCTGGTGGACATCTCGGCCCTGTGCCGGGCGATCGGAATTCGACGTGTGCGCACCGTGGACCCGTACGACATCGAAGCGCTCGAGACGGCCCTGGAAGAGGAACTGTCGGCCGACGAGCCGTCCGTGATCGTCTGCCGCGCCGTGTGCCGGCTTGTGGACCGGACACCGATCGCACCATCGGTACGGCTGGATATCGAGTGCCCGGGATGCGGCACTTGCTTCGAGCTGGGGTGTCCGGCGATCGAAGAGCGGAATGGAGGGGCGGTATTCGATCCCGAGATCTGCTGCGGCTGCGGCCTGTGCGTGCAGATCTGTCCGTTCTGCGGCCTGCACGTCGAGGGACGCGAGGAGTTGGAGCCGGCGTGAACGCTGAACAGTCTCCGATCCGGAACGTGCTTCTGGTAGGCCTCGGCGGCCACGGCGTCCTGTCCCTCAGCCGCATTGTCGCCGAGGGAGCGCTCGCCGCTGGCTTCGACGTTCGCAAGAGTGAGATACACGGCATGTCACAGCGCCGCGGAAGCGTGGTAAGCGAGGTCCGGTATGGAGATGTCGTCCACTCGCCGCTAATCCCTGGCCGCGGTGCCGACCTGCTCCTGTCGCTGGAGCTGCTCGAGGCACTGCGTTACGTGCACCGTCTCCGTCCCGACGGCGTGCTACTGGTGAACGACCAGCGGATCACGCCAGCGCCTACCGGTACCGGTCCGGTCGAGTACCCGGAGGATGCCGTCGAGCGTCTGCGGGAAATGGCACCGAGCGTCAGGGTTCTGCCGGCACACGACGTCGCGGCCGAGATGGGGGAACCCCGGGCGACGAACATGGTCATGCTGGGAGCGTTCGCGGCGATCACGCCCGAGATCGATACGGAAGTCTGGGTACAGATTATCGACAGAGCCTTCCGCCCCGACTTGCGGTCGGTGAACCTGGCGGCGTTCAGGCGCGGACTCGAACTCGCGTCCGGCGCATGACCCCCGGGGGCGGCGCCATCCGTTCCCTTGCAGCGCTGCGAGAACACGCGGCGGCGCTTCCAACCGGCCGTGTCGCGGTAGCCGCGGCCACAGGACAAGAGACCCTGAAGGCAGCGGTGCTGGCCAGGACCGGCGATCTCGCGGACCCGATCCTCGTGGGGCCTCCGGTCGAGATTCGGGAAGGACTCGCCGTTCTCGGCGCCGATTCCGATTCGTTCGACATCGTCCCCGCAGAACACGCGGAAAGCGCCGTGGCGCGGAGCGTCTCGCTCGTACGCGACGGAAAGGCGGACATGCTCCTGAAGGGGGCGATTTCGACCTCGTCCCTGATGCGGGCGGTGCTCCATCCGGAACTGGGTCTGCGGACCGACCGGCTGCTCAGCGACGTGTTCATTTTCGACTTCGCGAGTGGCCCGGAGGCCCGGATCGTAGGGATCACCGACGGCGGCGTGATCCCACGGCCGACTCTCGAGCAGAAGGAACAGATTCTGCGAAATGCCGTCGAGGCATTTCACGCACTGGGACTGCAGGAGCCGAAGGTCGCCCTGCTCGCGGCGGTGGAATCTGTATCGGAGGCGTTCCCATCCACTGGAGAAGCAGCGGAACTCGCTCGCAGGTTCAGTAATGGAAACTACTCGGATTGTGTGGTGGACGGACCCCTTGCCGTGGATCTGGCCCTGTCCCACGAGGCCGCCAGGTTGAAGGGGTTCGAGTCGCCCGTGGCGGGAGCGGCAGATGTGCTGCTGTTCCCCGAACTCGAGTCGGCCAACATGGCGGCAAAGTCTGTCGAGTACGTCGCACCGCTGGAGCCTGCGCATTGCATCCTCGGAGCACGGGCGCCGGTCCTCATACCCTCACGGTCGGAAACGGCCGGAGCACGACTCATGTCGATCGCGTTCGGAGCGCTGCTCAGCATTTAGATTGTCGGGGAAAGTGTTGACGGAGGACGCCCCGGAGCACTGGCCGGCTTTTCGCTTGTTGTAGTGCTCCCGCGTGCTGCCCGAAGCGTCCTCTCGTCGGCCTGGTACAGGGCAAGTCACGCTCCATCCGGCATGGGCCACACTTTCGACCGGGCCCGCACCGGACGGCAACTCGCAGACGGCAATCCTCGAGTCCTCCAGAATGGCCCGACTATTCAGGTCGTAACGCTTCCCGGCGAGTCCTCGATTTGCCCAGTGTCGCTATCTCCCTGAGTGCGGACCGGATCTCTCGCCGCGCTGGCACAATTCGAGATGACAGGTCTTCGTCCTAGCGATCTGGCCGCTCCGGGGGCATTTCGCCACTGAGGTGAGGCAACCATCTTCGTGGGCGTGACACCCATGCCATCTTCCCACACCCGCCGCGGGTTCGATCGCGAGATTCTCGGGCTGGCGCTGCCGGCGCTCGGCGCCCTGGCGGCAGACCCGCTCGTGTCGATCGTGGACACCGTATTCGTCGGTCGCCTGGGAGTCCTCCCCCTGGCAGCGCTCGGCGTGAATACCTCAATCTTCTCGATGGCGTTCGTGGTGTTCAATTTCCTCGCCTACGGGACCACGCCGATGGTCGCCCGGGCCGTGGGACGGGGAGACCGGGAGGCAGCCGGCCGGGTCGTCGTCCAGGCACTGGTAGTGGCCGTGCTGGCCGGCGTCGTCGCGATCGGTGTCCTTCAGCTCTTGGCCGTCCCCATAGCCGCAGCGATGGGCGCGCGCGGTGAGCTCCAGGAGGCGTCTCTTTCATACCTGCGGATCAGGGCGTTCGCCGGACCCGCCGTTCTGCTCGTCATGGCGGGACACGGTGCGTTCCGCGGCTACCTGGACACTCGCACGCCGCTGGTCGTGACAATCGGCCTCAACCTGGTGAACCTCGTCCTCGACCCGCTGTTCATCTTCGGCTTCGGCTGGGGACTGGAAGGAGCCGCGATCGCCACCCTGATCGCCCAGTGGGTCGGCGCCCTGTGGTTCCTGGACCTCCTGCTCCGGCGACGGAGGGAAGCCCTGGGAATCCGGCTCCGGCTCCCCGCGAGGACGGACCTGCTCCCGTTTCTCCGCGTCGGTGGCGAGCTCATCGTCCGCACCTTCGCGCTTATCGGCACGCTGACCCTGGCGACCGCTATCGCCACGCGCGTCGGACTGGTCGCGGTGGCCGCCCACCAGGTGGGCTCTCAGCTGTGGCTCCTGCTGGCGCTGGTCGTCGACTCGCTGGCTGTCGCGGCTCAAGCGATGGTCGCTAAGTACCGCGGGAGTGGAGATCCGCTGGTATCACGGGCAGCTTCAAACCGGCTTCTCGTGTGGGGGCTCGGCACCGGCGTCGGCCTGTCCCTGCTGTTCTGGGCCCTGGAGCCAGTGCTTCCGCTGCTGTTCACCGACGAGCCCGAAGTGCTGGCGGCGGTCCGCGAGATCTATCCGTTCATCGTCGCCATGCAGCCGCTCAATGCGCTGGTGTTCGTATGGGACGGGGTCTTCCTGGGGCTGGAGGAATTCCGGTTCGTGGCAATGCAGATGGTGCTTTCGGGGCTGGCTGCGAGTATCGTGCTACTGCTGGTGATCCCGTTCGGCTGGGGGCTGTACGGCGTGTGGTGGGGGATCGTGACGCTGATGGCGGTCCGGGCCGTAACGCTGGCGTTGCGCTACTGGAGACCTGCCACCAGGTAGATACTGTAACAACCGGGAGACACGAGATGGCCGAGCATGAAGGCGCGGGGAATCCCCGCCAGATCACGATCAACGCGAACGATGAGTTGGCGCGCGGCCGATACAGCAACAATATGCTCATCGCTCACACGCGCGAGGAGTTCATCATCGACTGGCTGATGACGGCGCCTAACGGTTCTTCCCTCGTTTCGCGGATCGTGATCAGCCCGGGTC